>CAZIDS010000353.1:0-3225 GCA_964537945.1 uncultured Gemmatimonas sp.
GAGGACGTCGGTCTTCGAGTCGAGCTTCGAGTAGCGGAAGCTGAACTTGTGGTTGTCGTTCAGGGCGTAGTCGAACTTCGCCGTGAGGCGCATCGACGGCACCTCGTGGTTGTAGCCCTGGAACGGCCCGGTCTCATAGTTGAAGTTCGTCGCGAGGTAGGTGCTCAACGCTTCCAGGTCGGAGCGGAGCACGCGGGTCACCTGCCCGGCGACCGGCTCGCCGCCCTCGTTCGCGCGCCAGGTCGTGCCCGGCTCGGTGAGGCCGTCGGTCTCGTACGAGACGAAGAAGAAGAGCTTGTTCTTGATGATGGGGCCGCTGAGGCGGACGCCGATCTGGCTGTAGTCGAACGTTCCCGGATTGAAGGCGCGGCCGCCGAGGCGCGTGCCGACCATGTCCTGGTCGCGCATCAGCGTGTAGAGCGAGCCCGAGAACTCGTTGTCGCCCGACTTCGTGATCGTGTTGACGGCGGCGCCGGTGAAGTTGCCCTGCCGGACGTCGAACGGCGCGATGTTCACCTGCAGCGCCTCGATCGCGTCGAGCGAGATCGGCGACACGCCGGTGCGGTCGCCGGGCTGGCCGGCGAGACCGAACGAGTTGTTGAAGTAGGCGCCGTCCACCATGATGTTGTTCAGGCGGTTGTCGACGCCGGCGAAGCTGGAGCCGCTCGCCTGCGGCGTGAGGCGCGTGAAGTCGTCGATGCGGCGCGAGATCGTCGGCAGCTTCTCGAGGACCTCCTGCGTGACCGCCGTCGCCGCGCCGGTGCGTGTCTCGGCGATGTCGGAGCCGGTCGAGGTCACCGTCACCGCGGTCAGCGTCGTCGCGATCTGGCCCATCCGGAAGCTCACGTCGGTCGAGACCGCGAGCTGGACGGTGAGCCCGTCACGGGACTGACGCGCCATGCCGATGCGCGTCGCCTCCACGGTGTAGGGGCCGCCGACGCGCATGCCGGGGATGGTGAACCGCCCATCCGCGCGCGTCGTCGCCTGATAGACCGTGCCCGACGGCCGGTGCGTCGCCGTGACGCGGGCACCCTCGAGCGGGTTGCCCGTCGAATCGGTGACCACGCCGCGCATCGAGCCGGTCGTGACCTGGGCCGACAGGCTCGTCGACCAGAGCGACCCTGCCAGGGCCATCACCCCGAACAGAGCCAGGTTGCGGAGACTACGGAACATGTGATGTCCTCTCTTGCCGTGAGATTCGACCTGCTTCTGCGCCACAAATGTACAGCAAACCGGTCCCGCCCGCCCACCGCCGCGCGGCGCCTGCCGCGCGGCCGCGACCGAGCCGTTACGTCCCCGCCGAGGCGTCGGCGCCCTTGCGCCGGCCCACCGTCAGGTAGTAGAGCGGCACGCCCGTCAGGCAGACGCCGAACACCGCCAGCGTCTGCATCCGGCTCGACTCCTGCATCAGCGCGTTCCCCAGCAGGTAGAGCACGGCGAGCATGAAGATCGCCGGCACGACCGGGTAGCCCGGCACCCGGAAGCTCGGCTGGTAGTCCGGCCGCTTCCGCAGCCGGTAGATCGAGGCCACCGCCAGACAATAGAACGGGAGGAAGGCCGTGACGAAGACGTCCGCCAGCTGCTCGAACGTGCGCAGCAGCACGAAGGCCGCGCCGATGATCGCCGTCAGCGTGATCGCCACCCAGGGCGTCCCGAACCTCGGGTGCACCGCCGCCACCTGCGGGAAGAAGAGCCGGTCGGCCGCCATCGCGAAGAAGACGCGCGGGCTGGTCAGCAGCACGGTGTTCAGCGTCCCGAAGGTCGAGATCATCACCGTCACCGAGACGAAGACGACGCCCCCCGCCCCGATCACCTTCTGCGCCACGTCGGCCGCGACGAGCTTCGAGACGCGGATCTCCTCGATCGGGAGCACCGCGAGGTAGGCGAGGTTCGCGAGCAGGTAGATCGCGATCACCATCAGCGTCCCGCCGATGAGCGCGCGCGGGAGGTTCCGCTGCGGGTCCTGCACCTCTCCGCCGTTGTACGAGAGGTCGGCCCAGCCGTCGAACGCCCAGAGGGTGCTCACCAGCGCGAGCCCGAAGGCCGAGACAGTGAAGGAGCCGGGCGGCATCGCCGGCGTGTAGTGGCCGCCCCCGCTCTGCGGCAGCCCGATGATGAACGCCACCGCCACGATGAAGAGGAGGCCGCCGTACTTCGCGACGACCGTGAGGTTCGTGAAGGCCGAGCCCACCCGCACACCGACGATGTTGAACACCCCGGTGAAGAGGATCGCCGTCGCGGCGATCCAGCGGACGGTCATCGTCTGCTCGGGCGTGCTCGCGGCCCCGGTCCTCACGCGCCAGAAGTATTCGGCGAACGTGATCGCGATGGCGCCGAGCGAGGCGGCGCGGATCATCACCAGCTGGCTCCAGCCGAAGACGAAGGCCGGGACCTTCCCCAGCCGCGCCGCAGGAAGACGTAGATGCCGCCCGTCTCGGGGAGCGCACTCGCCACCTCGGCGAGCGTGAGGGCGCCGCAGATGGCGAAGATGCCGCCGGCGATCCACGAGGAGAGCATCGGAAGCGGGCCGGGGAGCTTGTCGGCGATGCCAGCCGGCGACCGGAAGATGCCCGAGCCGATGGTGGAGCCGATGACGACGGCGATCGCGCTCCAGAGGCCGAGGCGCCGCTCGAGGGCGGGCGAGGGGGTCGCGTGCATCGGCCGAAAGTACGGCGCAGGGACTCCACGTGGGAAGGGTCCGGGGCGATAATTCGGCGTGCCCGCTCCCCTCCTCGCCGTCGTCCTCTGGACCTGCATCCTCGCGGCCGCGGTCGCGCAGGTGATGATCCTGCGCTCCACTGCGCGTACGCTGCGCCGCGCCCAGCTCGCGCGCCCGTTCCGTGAATGGGCGTTCGCGATCGTGCCGGCGCTCGTGCTCGTGCTGGTCCTGTTCCTCTCCTGGCGTGCGGCGGTGCGTCCGCTGCGCGTGGACGTGACGGTGCCGACGGCACCCGGCTCGATGATCGGATGAGCAGCGTGACGCCGAACGTCGCGCCCGACGCCGCCGGGGCGGCGGCGAAGCCGCGCACGCTGCTCCAGGACTTCGTGATGCTCACGAAGCCGCGGATCATCTCGCTGCTGCTCGTGACCACCGCGGCGCCGATGTTCGTCGCGGGGGATCCGTCCTGGACGGCGCTGGGGCTCGTGATGCTCGCCGGCTACCTGATGGCGGGCGGCGCGAACGCGGTGAACATGTACCTCGACCGCGACATCGACGACGTGATG
>CAZIDS010000354.1:0-3219 GCA_964537945.1 uncultured Gemmatimonas sp.
CCTCGGGCGTGCAGATCGCGCTCGGCGCGACGAAGGCGGCGTCGATCGACCTCAACACCGCCTGCACGAGCTTCTGCTACGGGCTCGCGACCGCGACGGCGATGATCCGCACCGGGCTCATCCGGAACGCGGTCGTCATCGGCGTGGAACTGATCTCGCGCTACATGGACTGGTCGAACCGCAACGTCGCCGTGCTCTTCGGCGACGGCTCGGCCGCGGTCGTCCTGCAGGCGACCGACAAGGAGGAGGGGATGGTCGGCGCCGTGATGGGATGCGACGCCGAGGCGCGGCAGACGCTGCGCGTGCGCGGCTTCGGCTGCGGCTATTCGGGCTATGGCATCACCTTCGGCGACACGCTCTGGGACTTCGACGGACAGGCGATCTTCAAGCGCGCCGTCGGTGCGATGAGCTCGGCGTCGACGAAGGTGCTCGCGGACCACGGCGTGAGGGCCGAGGACGTGAGCCTCGTCATCCCGCACCAGGCGAACCTGCGCATCATCGAGGCGGTCGCGAAGTATGCGGGCATCCCGATGGAGAAGGTGATCGTGACGGTGCAGAAGTACGGCAACATGAGCGCGGCGACGGTGCCGGTCGCGCTGGTCGAGGCGCTCGAGGCGGGCCGCGTGAAGCCGGGGAGCTGGATCCTGATGCCGGCATTCGGCGGCGGCCTCACCTACTGCTCGCTGCTGGTGAAGTGGGGCGCGCGCGTCACGCCGCTCGGCACGAGCGACGCGGCCCTGCCGCCGAGCACCAAGAGCGCACTCGAGCTGGTGAACGAGGTCCGGTCGCGCCAGGACCCGCACGGCCGGTCGCTGCAGGGACTGATGGCCCCCGTCTTCGCCGAGGCGCGGCTGGCCGCCGGCGGCCGTTAACGCGCGCCGGCGGCCCGGGGCGGAACTCCAGCGCCCCCTGTCCGATTCCGGGGTAAGTTCGCGCATTGGGACATGTGGCCGCCCTGCACGCGCGGCCGCAGCGGGGGGCGAATCGCGCCGTCCGCGCACCTGCGTGCCCGTTGGAGGTACGATGCCCACCCGTCGTGAATTCCTACCCTCGCTCGCCGCGGGGGCCGCCGCCTTCGCCGCGATGCCGTCGTCGCTCCCTGCCCTCGGGCGGGCGCCGGCGCTCCCGTCCGACCTCGCATTGCCGCTGCAGCAGGGCGCGTGGGACACCAACTGGGGCTCGCGCCTCAACGGGAAGGTCCGCGCCTGCTTCGACACGCCCGAGGTCGAGAGCGGCTTCCCCGTCTGGCGCGCGTCGATCTGGGCCGGGCAGTACGAGCAGGTGCTGAACGTTCCGGCGCGCGACACGTCCACCGCGCTCGTCCTGCGGCACAACGCGATCATCATGGCGATGACGCAGGCCTACTGGGACAAGTACGGCATCGGCAAGGCGCACAAGGTGATGCATCCGCTCACCGGCGAGCCGACCGACAAGAACCCGGCGCTGATGGGCGCCGCCGAGGGCGTCGGCGCGCCGTTCAACGACTTCGCCCTCGACAAGTTCCTCGCGCGCGGCGGCGTGGCGCTCGCGTGCAACCTCGCGCTGCAGTTCGACGTCGTGCCGACGATCCAGAAGGCCGACAACGTGAGCGCCGAGGAGGCGAACACACGCGCGCGCGCGATGCTCGTGCCGGGCGTGATCCTGCAGCCGTCGGGGATGTTCGCGGTGATGCGGGCGCAGCAGGCGGGGTGCTACTACTTCCGCGCGAGCTGAGCGCAGGCGTCAGCGCTCGACCCTGATCCGTACCTCGCGCACCGCCCCGGTGGGCGCGACCGCGCGGATCAGGTGGTCGCCCGGCCGCAGCATCCATCGCGAATCGCCGTGCACGGCCCCGTCCACGAACCAGCGGACGGGGCCGTTCTCGCCCGCGGCCCTCAGCGCGATCGTCGCGTATTGGTTCGGCACGCCGGGAGGCATTCTATAGATGTCGCCGTCCTCGGGCGAGGTGATCCGGAATCCCGCCGGCACGGCGGCCCGCGGCTGCGGCGCGATCCGCGGCGGACGCGCAGGCGCGGCTTCGTCGATCTCCGTGGTCGCCTCCACCACGTCGCGCGGCGCGACCTCGTTCACGTCGGCCTCGACGTAGGTCGCCTGCCCCGCCTGCGCGACCCAGTCGTCGTAGACGTCCGGCAGGTGCACGCGCCCGGCCTTCACCCAGTCGTCGCGGCGCGTGGGCGCGGTGCCCGCGAGGAACCACTCGCGCACGCCGGGGCACTCGCGCGTCTCGAGCATCCCGCTCACGCGGCACACCTGCGCGCGCACGAGGCCCGCGTCGGCGGGCGTCGTGAGCACGCCCGGCGCATAGCGCGCGGCCGTGACCGTCACCGCGCGATGCAGCAGCGGCCCCGCGCCCGTGATCCCGCTGACGCCTTCCATCGGCCGGCCACGCACGTCGCCCGCCCACACCGCGACCGTGAAGTTCCCCGCGACGCCGATCGCCCAATTGTCGGTGAAGTGCCGGCTCGTGCCCGTCTTCACCGCGACGGGGAACGGGAAGTCGAACGGCGTGACGACGCCGAACGCGGGCACGCGCGCCGCCGGATCGGCGAGGATGTCGAGCGTGAGCGCGGCGGCCTGCGCCGAGACCACGCGGCGGCCGTCGCCGGGCGCGCTCCGCTCATCAAGCCGCCAGTGCCAGCCACCGTACGCGCCGCCGTTCGCGAGCGCGCGATAGCCGTTCGCCGCCTCGAGCAGCGTCACGTCGCCGTTGCCAAGCGCGAGCCCGAGTCCATAGTGGTCCGCGGTGCGGCGCAGCGAGGTGAACCCGGCGAGATGCAGTGTGTGCAGCAGCGCGCCGGTGCCGAGCTGCTGCGCGAGCAGCACCGCCGGCACGTTGTACGAGCTCGCGAGCGCCTCGCGAGCGCGGACCGGTCCGCGGAAGCGGCGGTCGTAGTTCCGCGGCGCGTACGGGCCGCTCACGGTATTGAACGACGTCGGGACGTCGGGGAGCACGGTCGCCGCGGTCGTGCCGCGGTCGAACGCGAGCGCATAGAGGAAGGGCTTCAGCGCCGATCCCGGCTGCCGCGGCGAGGTGACCATGTCCGTCTGTCCGCTCTGCGGTTCCCAGAAGTCGGGCGAGCCGACCCACGCGAGCACGCCGCCGGTCGCGTTGTCGAGCACGACGATCGCCGACTGCCGCACCCCGCGGTCGCCGAGGAGCGCGACCGACTGCCGCGCCTCGGCCTCGAGCTCGGCCTGGAGCGCGGCGTCGATCGTCGT
>CAZIDS010000355.1:0-3219 GCA_964537945.1 uncultured Gemmatimonas sp.
CCTTCACGCAGAGCGTGATCGCGTCCGCCGGCAAGGCGCTGCACTACGCGCACACCCGCGGCGTGATCCACCGCGACGTGAAGCCCGCGAACTTCATGCTCGACCAGGACGGCTGGCTCGTCGTCACCGACTTCGGCATCGCGAAGCAGGGGGACGTGAAGGGGCTCACGGTCACCGGCTCGCTCATCGGGACGCCGTATTACATGTCCCCCGAGCAGTTCCACGGGAAGCCAGTCTCGCCCGCCGCCGACCAGTACGCGCTCGGCATCGTCGCCTTCGAGCTCCTCACCGGACGCCAGCCCTACACCGGCGACACCGTCGCCGAGGTGATGCGCGGCCATCTCTTCGACGACGTGCCGCGCGTGCGCGACCTCCGGCCCGACGTGCCGCCCGAGGTTGACGCCTGCGTCGCCCGCATGATGGCCAAGGAGCCCGAGGAACGGTTCGCCACGCTCGAGGAGGCGGTCGTCGCCTTCGGCCACATCTCGGCGACGCAGGAGCAGGCCGTCCGCACGCAGATCATCGAGCTCGCGCGCATTGGCGCGAACCTGCAGCCGCAGATCAACGTGCCGCTGAGCCCGGTCCCGATGCCGCGCACGCGGCCGGGCGCCACCGGTCCCGGGGCAGGGGCGCGGACGCCGCCGCCGGCCGTCGGCCCGCTCGACGCGACGACGCCGATCCCGAACGTGCGTACGCGTCCGCCGGCCGCGGCCGCCCCCGCCCCTGCGCGGTCGAAGATGCCGCTCATCGCAGCACTGCTCGTGCTGGCCGGGGCTGCCGGCGCCACCGCGATCCTGAAGCCCGAGCTCTTCCGTGCCAGAGGTGCCGTCGCGACACCGATCGACTCGACCGCGATCCGCGACTCGATCGCGCAGGTGGAGGCGACGGCACGGGAGGACTCGATCGCGCGCGCGGCCGCCGCGGCGCGGCGCGCCGACTCGACCCGCACCGCCGACTCGCTCGCGCGCGTCGCGGGCGCGGCCCGCGACTCGACCACGCGTGCGGACTCGATCGCCCGCGTCATCGCCGCGCGTCGCGCCGCGCTCAGGCAGGCGGTCACGCCGCCCCGGCGCCCCGGCGCCGTCGTCGCGCCGCTGCGCAACCAGAAGGACGGCCGCCGCACCAAGGTCCCGCCGCGGAACCCCTGACACCTTGCCCGGCCCGATGGCATCACCGGGCGGCGAGGGGTAGCATCGTACCATGATTCGCACGTTCGCCCGCTGGCAGGACGTCGATCCGCCGACCCTTCGCGGCCACTTCGCCGTCGTCATCGACGTGCTGCGCTGGTCCACGGTCGTCGTGACCGCGCTCGAGCGGGGCGCCTCGTGGGTCGAGGCCTGCGAGACACCCGATGAGGCGCGGACACGCGCCGACCGCTACGGCCGCGGTGCGGTGCTCCTCGGCGGCGAGCGCGGCAACGTCGCGATCCCCGGATTCGACGTCGGCAACTCGCCGTTCGAGTACACGAGCGAGCTCATCGCGAACCGACCGGTCATCACTACGACCACCAACGGCACGATGGGACTCGCGGCCGCGCGCGACGCGCAGGTAGCGATCGTCGGCGGCTTCGTGAACCTCCCGTCCGTCGTCTCCGCCCTCGCGGACGGCATCGACCGCGGGATGCCGATCGCCCTCGTGGCCTGCGGGCAGGCCGGCGCCGCGGCCGAGGAGGACCTCGCCTGCGCCGGTGCGATCGCGACCTCGATCGGCGCGCTCGTCGCCGACGCGACCACGGAGCACGCCTGTGCGCTCTGGGCGAAGTCGGGCCGCGACGCACGGCGCGCGATCCGCGGCACCGCCCACGCCGCTTCGCTCGTCGCAGCCGGATTCTCCGACGACGTCGAGTTCGCGGGCGCCGTGGGCACGAGCAGCTGCGTACCCCGCCGGGACGGCTCCGCGCGCCTCATCGCGAGCTGACTCCGCCGCCCTCCGGGGAGCGGGCGGAGGCGTTTCCCGAAGCCGGCCCGAATCGTCCCGGAGTTGTCCCCCCGACCCTCCGAGAACGATGCCGCGCAAGCTGCCGCAGGAAGATCCGCTCCTCCTCGATTCGCCGCTCGCGCCGGCGCCGCGCCGTACGCGCGCGCGGAAGCCCGACGCGGCCGCCGCGGAGCTGGCGCGGGCGGATGATGCCCCCGCCGCGGCGCCTGGCGCGACGTCGTCACTGCGCCGCGAGATCTGGGGGATCGTGCTCCTCGTCGGCGCCCTCTTCGTCACCGGCGCGCTGCTCTTCGGCCGCGCGCCCGAGAGCCTCGAGTCCTGCGCCGCCGCCGGCGGGCCCTTCGGCCCGGTCGGCGGCTGCATCCGATGGTCGATCCTCGGCCTCGTGGGTGCGCTCGCGGCGGTCGTCGTGCCGTTCATCCCCGCCGTGCGCGCGCTGCGGCTCCTCGGGCGACTCGACCAGGTCGGCCGCCGCCACTTCGACCTCTTCCCGCTCGGCCTCGTCGCGCTGATCCCGGTCGCGGCGGGCCTCGCTCGTCTTGGCAGCGTCCCCGCCGGCACCGGCGATCCGCTCGCCGGCCTCTGGGGGTCCTTCGCCGGCTACTACCTCGCCGAGGCGCTGGGCCGCGGCGGGGCCTGGTTCGTCATCGTCATCGCGGCGAGCGTGCTCACCGCGGTCACGCTCGCGTGGAACCCCGTGCGCGCTGTCGTCGCCGTGGGGAAGAAGGCGCCCGGTGCGGCGAACGCGCTCACGACCGCCGAAGCACTCGAGCCCGACGCGAAGGAGATGCCCGCCGTCGACCTCGCGCTGATGGGCATCGCCACGAGGCCCGCCGCCGTCGCGCCGCAGACCGAGGTCGCGCCGGCCGACGAAGAGGAGGCTGCGGCCGACGAGCCGTCGCTCTTCGCGGCTCCGAAGCCGAAGCGCGTCAAGAAGCCCGTGGCCAAGGACGAGGCGGCGCCCGCGGCCTCCGCTGGCGCGCTCGCGGTCATGCCCGACGCCGACGAGCTGCCGAGCCCGGCGCTGCTCACGAAGGCACCGGAGAAGAACAGCGAGGCTGGGCGGGCGCAGCTCGACGCGATGGGCGCGAAGCTCATCGACTCGCTGCGCACCTTCCGCGTAGAAGGCATCCTCACCGGCCGCACCAGCGGGCCGACGGTCACGCAGTTCGAGATCGAGCCCGCGCCCGGCGTGAAGGTGCGCCAGTTCGCGAACCTCGCCAACGACCTCGCGCTCGCGATGCGCGCGCCGAGCATCCGCGTCGTCGCGCCGATCCCGGG
>CAZIDS010000356.1:0-3208 GCA_964537945.1 uncultured Gemmatimonas sp.
GGATCCACCACGCGAAGCCGTCGGCGCGCATCGCGTCCCAGTCATAGATCGGGTTGCCCCAGAGCTGGCCCGTCGCGCTGAAGTAGTCGGGCGGGACGCCGGCGACGACGCGCGGCCGGCCGCGCTCGTCGAGCTTGAAGTATTGCTGGTCCGCCCAGACGTCAGCCGAGTCGTGGGCGACGTAGATCGGGAGGTCGCCCATCAGCTTGATGCCGCCGAGCGCGCAGGCGTGGCGGACGCCCTTCCAGTCCCCGAAGAACAGGTGCTGCACGCGGCGGTGATGCTCGACCTCATCCGCGAGCTGGGTGCGCCAGCGCTCGAGCGCGGCGGGCTCTCTCCGCCGGGCGCCTTCCTCCCAGTCGGTCCACGGCGCGCCGCCGTGCGCCTGCTTCAGCGCCATGAAGAGCGCATAGTCCTCGAGCCACCAACCGTTGTCGGAGCAGAAGAGCCGGTAACGGTCGTCCGGCTCGAGGGTCTGCGTCGCGATCCGGAGCAGCCGCTGCTTGTCGGCGATGACCGGACCCCAGTCCACCTGATGGGCGCCGAATGCCGACGCGGGCCTGAACAGCTCGCTGAGGACGCGGCTCACGTCCCCGGAGTGCGCGAACGCTTCCTCCGGCATGGTCTCGTCGGGCAGCGCCACCAGGAGCGGATTGCCGGCGAAGGCCGAGAAGCACTGGTATGGCGAGTCACCGTACCCGGTCGGGCCGATCGGCAGCACCTGCCACAGCTTGACGCCGGTACCGCGGAGGAACGCGATGAACTTCTGCGCCTCGAAGCCAAGCGACCCGATGCCGTGCCGGCCGGGCAGCGAGGTGGGATGCAGCAGGACGCCCGCGGTGCGGGGAAAGGTCATCGGGGGAGGGGCCCCGGCGGCGGCGCCGCCTGACGGAGATGTGGAGGTATGGTGCGCCGCGACGGCGTGGGACGCCACCCCGGTCCGAGGCGCGTCAGCCGACTCGGCGAACAGTGCCACGGAACGTCCGGCGACGATGGGCCGTTCGCCGGCCGCCATCGCGACTTCGACCTGCTCGACGGCCTGCGTGCCGATGAGCCAGTGCCAGCGGTGTCCCGCGCGCACTTCGGGGAGCGTGACCTGGACGTCGTCGCCCCCGCCGTGGATCACGACGAGGATCCGCGCGTCGTCGCGGTCCGCGAGCAGCATCACGAGCGACCGGACCCGACCGGACGACCAGTCCTCGTACGACATCTCCGCGCCGTCCGGCCGGCGCCACTCGATGTCGCGCGCTCCGAGGCCGCGCGCCCGTCCCGTCAGCCAATCGTGGTCGCGGAGGGCGGGGAAGCGCTTCCGCGCGGCGACGAGCGCCGCCGTGAAGTCGATGAGCGCGCGGTCGGCGCCGTCCCAGTCGAACCAGGTCACCCCGTTGTCCTGCGCGTACGCGTTGTTGTTGCCGCGCTGGGTCCGGCCGAGTTCGTCGCCGCCGTTCAGCATCGGCGTGCCGCGCGAGAGCAGCAGCGTGGCGAGCAGCGCCCGCACGTCGCGTTCGCGCGCGTTCACGATCGTCTCGTCTGCCGTCTCGCCCTCCACGCCGTGGTTCCAGCTGGCGTTCGCGTTCGTGCCGTCGCGGTTCCCCTCGCCGTTCGCCTCGTTGTGCTTCTTCTCGTAGCTGACGAGGTCGCGCAGCGTGAAGCCGTCGTGCGCGGTGACGAAGTTCACCGACCGCGACGGCGGACGGAACCGCTCGGCGAAGAGGTCGGGCGAGCCCACCACGCGCGTCGCCATCTCACCGACGTGCTCCCCGTCGCCGCGCCAGAAGTGCCGCACGCGGTCGCGGTAGCGGTCGTTCCACTCCGCCCAGTCGGCGGGGAAGTCGCCGAGGCGGTAGCCCCCCGGACCCACGTCCCACGGTTCGGCGATGTGCTTGAGCGCGCGCAGCACGGGATCGGCGCCGATCGCCGCGAGCAGGGGCGCCTCGCGGTCGAAGCCGCCGGCGCGGCGGCCGAGCGTCGTCGCGAGGTCGTAACGGAATCCGTCCACGCCCGCCGCCGTGGCCCAGTGGCGCAGCGTGTCGAGCGCGAGGCGCATCACCGGCTCGCGGTCGAGCGCGAGCGTGTTGCCGGTGCCGGTGTCGTTCGCGTAGTGCGCGGCGTCGCCGTCCACGAGGCGATAGTAGGTCGCGTTGTCGAGGCCGCGGAGCGAGAGCGTCGGGCCCTTCGCGTCGCCCTCGCCGGAATGGTTGAGCACGACGTCGAGCAGCACCTCGATGCCGGCCTCGTGGAAGGCGTCCACCATCGCGCGGAACTCGACGGGGCCGCCCGGCGCGAGGCGCGGGTCGGGCACCATCCAGCCGACGGTGTTGTAGCCCCAGTAGTTCACGAGGCTGTGTCTCGCGAGGTGCGGCTCGTCCACCGCGGCCGCGACCGGCATCAGTTCGACGGCGGTGATGCCGAGCTTCACGAAGTGCGCGAGCGACGCGGGATGCGCGAAGCCGGCGCAGGTGCCGCGCAGCGCCACCGGGACGTCGGGGTGTCGCTTCGTGAAGCCCCGCACGTGCACTTCGTAGAGGATCGAGTCCTCCCAGCTCGTCGCGGGCCGGCGCGTGCGGCGCGGGGTGTTCGTGGTGGTCGCGTCGAGCAGGATCGCCTTCGGCACGAAGGCCGCGCTGTCGCGGTCGTTCGCGCTGCCGTCGGGGTCCTCGCCGCGCAGGGCGTCGTGCAGCGTGAAGGGCCGGTCGAGCGCCTTCGCGTAGGGATCGACGAGGAGCTTCGCCGGATTGAAGCGGTGGCCTTCACGCGGCGCGTACGGGCCGTGCGCGCGCAGGCCGTAGCGCGTCCCCGCAGTCAGGCCGGGGATCAACGCGTGGAAGACCGAGCCCGTGCGCTCGGGCAGCGGGATGCGCTCGAGCTCGCGCGCGCCGTCCGCGTCGAAGAGGCACAGGTCGATGCCGGTCGCGTACTGCGAGAAGACGGCGATGTTCGCGCCGCCGTCCGCCAGCGTCATCCCCAGCGGTGCTGGGCTCCCGGGGAGGACGCGGCGCCTGGTCACTTGCGTCGGGCGCCCTTCGCGCGCTGGCCGAGCAGGCTGCGGTAGAGTGCGCCGTAGCGCTTCGCCGGCTGGGCCCAGCTCACGTCGGTGGCCATCGCCCGCTTCTGCAGCTGGCGCCAGGCCGTGGGCTGTGCGCGCAGCGCGGCCGTGCGGTCCATCGCGTGCTTGAGCCCGTCGGCGGTGACGGGGGAGAAGACGATG
>CAZIDS010000357.1:0-3181 GCA_964537945.1 uncultured Gemmatimonas sp.
CTCCCACGTCTCGGCGCCGAACTCGCCCGGCTGCGGCACGAGGTTGAACTTCCAGAGCTGGCGGCCGGTGCGCACGTCGAACCCGCGGATGAAGCCCGGGATGTTGCGCACGCGGATCGGGTAGTAGCCGTGGATGCTCGAGTTGCCGACGACGATGACGTCGTTGATCATGATCGGCGGCGAGCTCGCGGCGATCTGGCCGTTCACCGGGTCGATGCCGATGGTGCCGTCGGCGCCGGTGCGGGTGACGGGGTCCCACTTCTCGCCCGGCCGTGCGCGACGCGCCGGCGCGGCGTCGGAGATGATGAGCGAGCCGGTGTCGTCCACCGCGAGCGGCACGAGCGGATAGCCGAGCCCGCCCTGCAGGTCCACCACGCCGTTGGTGCCGAAGCGCGGGTCGGGACGGCCCGTCTTCGCGTCGAGCGACACCATGTGGTAGCCCGGCGTCACGACGATCACGCGCTCCTCGCGTCCGTCGGTCCAGTAGGCGAGCCCGCGGCCGGCGAACTGGCGCGGCGCCTTCTGCCAGCGGATGCCCTCCTCCAGCCGGTACATCCAGAGCGTCTCGCCCGTCTCGGGATCGATCGCCATCGCGCTGCGGCGCGTGGTCGCGACGGTGAACAGCCGGCCGTTCGCGTAGAGCGGCGTGGTGCGGTAGTACTCGTCCGGCCCGAAGGTGCCGGCGTCCCACTGCCACGCCACCTCGAGCTTGCCGAAGTTCGACGCGTCGATCTGGTCGAGCGGCGAGTAGCGCGTGCTGAACGCGTCGCCGCCCCAGAAGCGCCATTCGCCGAACGCGTTGCCGCGGACGATGGTCGTCGCGGGCGCGGCGCCGCCGGGCGCGCTCGCCGGGCGCGGCGCGACGGGCATCGCGGGTCGTGCGGCCGGGGCGGCGGCAGCGCGCGCGGGCGCGGCGGGCGTCGTCGCCTGGCCGTGCACCACGCGCGCGCCGAGCGGCAGGACGGCGGCGAACAGCATCACTCTCGCGTTCATCAGCGGGGACCGGTGGGGGTGGGGGACTTCACGGAATCGATCTTGATCTCGCGCAGCTGCGCGGAGTCGGACGGGAGCGCCTCGCTCCCCGCCGGCATGCCATTGATCCGGAGGATGTACGCCACGGCCTGCGCGTACTCGTCGTCCGACAGCGAGCCCGGGTCGTTCTTGGGCATCTCGCGGCGCATGTAGCCGAACAGGTCACCGAGGTCGCGGCCGTACCACTTGTTCTTGAACGGCGGCCCGGCGTGCACCGTCGGCGTGTGGCAGTTCTGGCACGCGATCGCGAAGAGCTGGCGCCCCTGGTTCGCCTGCGCGGCGGTGTACACGCCGTCCATCGTGGTGCGCGGCGGCGACTGCAGGCCGGCGACGAGCGCGCCGACCGCGAGGAACGGGACGAAGGGTCTCAGCGGCACGAGCGGACGAGGTCAGGAAGGGGAGAGCGCACGGAGAATGTGCCTGAGCGCGAGGCCCAAGGCCAGCGCGAGCGTCGCCAGCAGCGCGACGCGCAGCGCGCCGAGCGCGAAGACCGCGTCGAGCGCGGGCCAGGCGAACGACGCGCGGTGCTCCAGCAGCGTGGCGCCGCGCGCGGTCATCCAGTGCCAAGCCGTATGGGCGACGATCGCCGAGCCGGTGATCGTGACCAACCGCTCGCGCTCGGCGCCGACCTTGCGGTGCAGCCACGCGAGCAGCGGCAGCGCCGCCGCGAGCACGAGCAGCTGTCCCGCCTCGACGCCGAGGTTGAAGCCCGCGAGCGCGGTGAGCAGGTGCCCGCCGGCGAACTGCAGCCGGTCGGCGAGCGCGAACGAGAAGCCGAAGCCGTGTACGAGCCCGAAGCAGAACGCGACCGCCCAGCGGTTCGCGAGCCGCTCCGGCGGCAGCAGGATGTTCTCGATCGCGAGCCAGACGATCGACGCGGCGATGAGCGTCTCGACGAGCGGCGGGAACCACCCCGCCGACGGCGCGAGCCCGAGCGCCGAGGCCCCGAGCGTGAGCGAGTGCGCGAGCGTGAATGCGGTCACGATCGCCACGAGCGACCGCCACTTCCGCACCGGGAAGACGAGGCAGAGCACGAAGAGCAGGTGGTCGATCCCGCCGAGGATGTGCCGGAAGCCCTCGCCGAGGAACAGCCGCGCGGCGTCGCCCCAGCGCGGGTCGAGCGCGATGCGGTCGGGATTGCCTTCGTAGACGAGGACGCGGTCCTCGCCGTCGGCGCCGATCACGTGCAGTGCGCTCGTCGTGCGCACGCCAAGGTGCGCGAGCCGTGGGTGCAGCACGAGCCGCGCGCCCTCGCGGGGCAGCGCCTGCCCGAGCCGCACGTCGAGGTACGCCGCCTGCCAGCGGAGCCCGGTGCCGTTCGCGAGCAGCGGCGCCTGGAAATGCGACCGCGCCGCGCCGAGGGACTCGAAGGAGCGGTCGTTGGGCAGGGCGAGCCTCGCCTCCATCACGTCAGGCGACGCGAGCGGCTCGCCGTCGGCGTCGAGCGAGAGGTACTCGGCGATCCACAGCCGCGCGAAGCCCGCGAGCTCCGGATGGAACCGCACGACGTCCAGCGACCCGTCGGGATTGAGCGGGAACTCGGCGTCGCGGATCGCCTCGAGCGGCACACGGAGCAGCAGCTCGACCCTCGCGCCCTCGGTGCGCACGTAGCCGAGCACGGCGACGCGCTGCGGGATCTCGTGCGCGCGCGCGGGCGCGGCGAGCGTCGCGAGGCCGACGCCGGCGGCCGCGAGCGCCGTGGTCCAACGAAGGGCGGGAGAGGAGCGTCTCTGGTGCGCCACGCGGGGGAGATATAGCATTGGCCCCGTCCGCGACAGCCTGTCACGCGAAGCCGGAGCAACGATAGATGCCACGCAAGGGTACGCTCGTCACGGCCGGGGTGCTGGCCGCCGTGATCGCCTCGCTCGCCTGGGGACAGCGCGAGCTCGCCGCCGAGCTGGAGCTGCAGGTGCAGGCGCCGTACTTCGAGGTCGATCCCTACTGGCCCAAGCCCCTGCCCAACGGCTGGGTGCTCGGCTCCACGATCGGCGTCGGCGTGGATGCGCGGGACCACGTCTACATCATCCACCGCGGCGGCGCGACGCTGAACGCGCGCACCGAGGCGGGCTACGCGCTCACCGGCCCCTGCTGCAGCGCGGCGCCGCCGGTGCTCGAGTTCGACCCCGAGGGCAATCTCGTCAACTCGTGG
>CAZIDS010000358.1:0-3154 GCA_964537945.1 uncultured Gemmatimonas sp.
ATGGCCTTCTGGAGGCCGTAGATGCGGGCGATGCCGTCCTTCACCTCGAGGACGGAGCCGACTTCCTCGACATCGAGGGCGTTGAGGTCAGCCGCCTCGATCTCGCGGAGGAGGATGTCCTTGATCTCACCGGGGCGCAGCGACGTCGACGAAGCCATTGTCAGGGGGGCGAAGCGTTGGTGTGGCGAGGTTCTTGGCGCCGCTCGGACGCCCTCGCGTGGAGGGGTCTGGGCGCAGTGTAGGTCGAGCTTGTGAAAAATATCACAAGAGCTGGGGGCCTGCAACACCCCCCTCTCCGGAGCTCAGGAATCTGGCATCTCTGGCGTCCTGCCGCACCCCGGGGGACCAAGCCTCCGGCTGGAGCCTCAGGACGAGACCCGCGAACGCCCCCGCCCCGCCTTCACGAAGCGGTCGATCAGGTCCGACGGACGCAGCCGCGCCAGCGACGACGACCGCACTCCGATGATCCGCAGGCAGCTCGCGCTCAAGTGCGACGCCGACGCGAACCCGAGGGCGCGCGCCACGTCCGGGAGGTCGAACCCCGGGTTCTTGGCCAGGTCGGCGGCGGCGAGGATCCGCACGAGGTCGATCACGCGCTTCAGGTTCGGCGCGCCGTCGGCGGAGAAGCGGCGGCTCAGGTGTTCGCGCGTCAGCTGCACGGCGTCGGCGATGGTCTCGGTGCGCACGGTGCGGCCGCCGTGCGCGAGGATCTGCCGCCAGACGGCGCGCTGCAGCTCGCCCTGCAGGCCGATCGCCTTGTCCGCCCCGTCCAGCGCGCGCGCGAACCGCGTGGTGAAGGAGACGGGCAGCAGGAGTTCGCGCTGCACCGCGTCCTCGACGCCCTCGACCAGCAGCTCGGCGAACTCGAACTCGCCGAA
Source organism: uncultured Gemmatimonas sp. (assembly GCA_964537945.1). Lineage (GTDB taxonomy): Bacteria > Gemmatimonadota > Gemmatimonadetes > Gemmatimonadales > Gemmatimonadaceae > Pseudogemmatithrix. Next base: position 879 of record CAZIDS010000358.1, read on the forward strand.
CGCCCGCGCGACCTGCGGCGCCTCCGCGGGCCGCAGCGGCGCGAGCGCGATGAACGGGATGCTCGGGAAGTCGCGCGCGACGGCGGCGACCGCCCAGGCCTCGTCAGCGGCCTGCGCGAGGTCCACGACGACGGCGTCGGTGAGCGAGCCGCGGATCGCCTCGAGGAGCTCGGCGCGGGTGCGCACCAGCGTGAGCCGGCCACGGCGGCGCGGGAAGCTCCGCTTGAGCAGGTCCCGCGAGCGCTCGCGCAGGCCGAAGCCGACGACGGAGGGCACGGGGAGCGACGGCGCGGCCTTGTCCATCGCGCTCAGTGCGCCGCGGGCGAGGGCGCGGACGGCGGCTCGTGCAACGGCTCGTGCAGCGGCTCGTGCAGCGGCTCGACGAGTAGCGCGCGCGCCTGGCGCAGGACCTCGCGCGCGTTCTCGTACGCCACCATGCGCTCCGCCTGCTCGAACGAGGCCCAGCGGCAGGCGGTGATCCCCTCCGAGCGCAGCGGCTGCGTGCGCCGGCCGGGCGTCTCGATGAGGAAGAAATGGCACGTCTTGTGGATGCGCCGGCCGCGGAAGCGGAACTCCCAGTCGATCACCTCGATCGGCGCTCGGAGCGCGAGCTCCTCGAGCCCGGTCTCCTCGCCCACTTCGCGCAGCGCGGCCTGCTCGGGCGCCTCCCCTTCCTCGAGGTGCCCCTTGGGGAAGCCCCAGTTGCGGTAGGAGTCGCGGATGAGGAGGAAGAACGTGCGCTCGCCGTCGCGGCGGAAGACGATGCCGCCGGCCGAGACCTCCTCACGCGCCCGGCGCTGGCGGCTCACGCGCGGGCCAGCTCCGACGGCTCGAGCTCCGCCCGTCCCTCGATGAACTGCCGGACGATCGGGTCGGTGGAGTGCTTGATCTCGTCGACCGTCCCGACCTGCCGCACGGTGCCCTCGTAGAGCATCGCGATGCGGGTGCCGACCGTGTAGGCGCTGCGCATGTCGTGCGTGATCACGATGCCGGTGACGCCGAGCTGGCGCTGCATGCGCAGCATCAGGTCGTCGATGATCGCGCTCGTGACCGGGTCGAGGCCCGTGGTCGGCTCGTCGTACAGCAGGTACTTGGGGCGCAGCGCGATGGCGCGCGCGATGCCGACGCGCTTGCGCATGCCGCCCGAGAGCTCGGCGGGGAGCTTGTCGCCGACCGAGGGGTCGAGGTCGACGAGGTCGAGCGCCTCGCGCACGCGGGTGCCGATCTCGGACTCGGTGAGGATGCCCTGCTTGCGCAGCCCCATCGCGACGTTCTCGGCGATGGTGAGCGAGTCGAAGAGGGCCGCGAACTGGAAGACGTAGCCGATGCGCGCCCGCAGCGCGTAGAGCTCGCGCCGGGAGAGCGCGCCGACGTCCACGCCGTCCACGTGGACCGAGCCCTCGTCGGGCTCGAGGAGGCCGACGATGTGCTTGATCGCGACCGACTTGCCCGTTCCCGAGTAGCCGATGATGACCATCGTCTCCCCCTCGTTGACGTCGAGGGTGAAGCCGCGGAGCACCTGGTTCTCGCCGAAGGCCTTGTGGACGTTGTCGAAGCGGATCAAGGATCGGACGGGTGGGGGATGAGGGAATATGGAAAGAAGAAGGGCGGGCCGTGAGGCCCGCCCTCCTTCAACCTTCAGCCTTCGTCCGGCTACGCCGCGAACGACCCCAGCGCGCGGCCGACGTCGCCCTCGCGCAGGCGCTTGAGCGCGCGGTCGCGGAGCTGACGGACGCGCTCGCGGGTGACGCCGAGCATCCCGCCGATCTCCTCGAGCGTGTGCTCGCGTCCGCCCTCGAGCCCGAAGTAAAGGCGGAGGACCTTCGCGTCGCGCGGCGGCAGCGTGCCGAGCGCGTCCTCGATCGCGTCGTTGAGGAAGCGGTTCATCGCCTCCTCCTCGGTGTCGGGCATCTCGTCGGCGACGAAGCGCTCGATGAGCGAGCGATCGCCGTCGGGGTCCATCGGCGCGTCGAGGCGGACGTCGCCGGTGTTGAGCGCGGCGAGCGACTGCACGACGTCGACCGAGAGGCCGGTGAGCTGCGAGAGCTCCTCGGGGGTGGGCTCGCGGCGGAGCTTCTGGCGGAGGATCTCGGACGCCTTGATGATGCGCGAGAGGTCGGCGGTGCGGTTGAGCGGCACGCGCACCGTGCGCCCCTGCCGCGCGAGCGCCGCGAGGATCGCCTGGCGGATCCACCAGACGGCGTACGAGATGAACTTGACGCCCTGGTCGGGGTCGAACTTCCGCGCGGCGGTGAGCAGGCCGACGTTGCCCTCGC
>CAZIDS010000359.1:0-3141 GCA_964537945.1 uncultured Gemmatimonas sp.
GACGACAGCTCGCGCGCCACATCAAGCGCGGCGTCCTCCTACCACGCAACCTCTGACCGTGCCTCGGCCGACCGTCTCGCGCGTGCCTGATGCGCCATCACCGGCGCGACGAGGGCGAAAAGCGTCGCGATCGCGACTGCCGCTCCCGCTCGTTTCACCCGCCCGCGGGCGATCTCAGGCGGGACGCTGTGCGCGATCGGTGCGCCGAGCGGACACGGTTGCCGCGTGGCAGCGATCTGAGCGGCTGCCTCGGCGACGATGCGTTCGACCGGGCTGCCGCCCGGCGAATTCGGTGTATCGCCACCGGGGACATGCATCGGCACGACGGCATGCACGTCGAGGCGCGCCGCGGCGCAGCTCGCGAGCAATGCGCGGAGGAGCGTGCCGTGGTAGACAGCGCCCGTCGCGGCGCCGTGCTCGTCACGAACGATCCCGCCGGCGACGAGGTCGGAGCTGACGCGCCGGAAGAACCGTGTCATGCCGCCGCGCAGCACCTGCGCAGCGAGTCGCTCATCTTGGGTGAGCGGGAATCCGAAGAGGCGGCGACACTGCGCGTACGGCTGCGCCAGCGCGATCGTCACGCGGCGCGGCGTCCAGCTCCGTGCGGGCGCCGGAATTCCGGCGAACATCTCTCGCACGAAGGACTCGGGCTCCTCGCCCTCGCGGAGGCCGGGCCCCTCGAGCTCCCACGCGACAGCTCTACCACGCCACTCGACGGCGACGGTACGCTCGGGGCCGAACGCTATCCCGATGGCGGCTCGTTCCCAAGGCCACGGCCGACCGAGTGATCCCAGTCTGACGCCTATCATGGGTGGACCCTCCGGCCCACCACCGCGAAGCGGCCACCGTCCTGGATGAGGGAGAGCTCGATCGCCACCACGAGCCGCGCGGAGTCGTTGGTGACCTCTCCGGCGGCGGCCGCGCGCAGCGTCCACCGTTCGGGCGCGACCGAGACGACGCTCAGCAGTTCGCCGTAGGCGCGTTCGATCGCTGGGCGTGAGTCCGGCGGGACCATCCCAAGAAGTCCGAGCGGGTCGCGCGGCGGATCGGTTCTTCGCAAGGCCAGCGTGAGTGCGCTCGCGGAAGCAGCGTCGAACCCGGGGAGTGCTTCAAGCACGACTGCTGGCGCAGCCGTCACGAGCACGCGCGTGCCGTCTGTGCCCAGGACCGCGGGGAGTCCTGCTTCTCCGACGTCGAACCAGTCGTCGAACCCCCGCACATCGCGCAGCTCCTCGATACTCGCCAATGGCCCGTTCCGCGGTGGAAGCAGTCCTCGCGCGTCGTACCAGTCGCGTTCTGCCCCTGACGCGCTGGCGCTATCGTCCGGATCACGCCAGTCCACGAGGGCCGCCGTCATCGAATCGCTGGTCCGGGCGGGTATCCCGAAACGCTGAAGCGCCCGAGAGAGCAGTGACGGAGGTGCGAGGTTGATGTCGATCGTGGCTCCGGAAGGACGGAGTTCCACGGCCCCTGGACACGAGGTCACAAGGGGCGAACCCTCTATCGCCGCGATGAACCCGATCAGTCGCTCCGGCTCCTCTCCACCTGGCCTGCGCAGTGTCACGCGTTCAACCATCGCGGCGCGCGCCGCCGCGATGCACGCTTCGGCACGCCACTCCGCCCGCAGCAATCCGATGCGGTTCGTCGCTTCCCGGACCGATCCGCGTGCGAGAAGAAGCGCAGCGATCCCGAGCACACTCAGCGCCGTCAGGTACCAGAGGACCGTGACGAGGACGAATCCGCCACGAAGACGCGTCATCCGCGGTCTCCCACGCGCAGGATCAGCGTATCGACCGGTGAAGCGACTCCGATCGCTGCTGGCAGGCTCGTGAGGTCACTCCACGCCGTGGACCAGCGCGCCCCGCGAGCACCTTGAGAGAGATACAGGATGGTCGCGAGCTCGCGGCCGGGCAGCACCTGCACCGAATCGCCGGCCGAGGTGCGGACCACGAGTTCGCGTGGGCATCCGGCGTCGCCGGAGATGAACAGCTCAACACGGCACGACTCCTGCCATCCTGCCGGTGTGTCGCAGGTGGACAGGAAGCGGGCGCTGTTCGCGATGCCAATGATGGCAGTGTCTCCTGCCGTCGGTGCGGCCATCTGGCCCACCAGACGCGACAGGAGCCGGACACCGTTCCCGCGTGCGGTGGCCGCTCGTGCGCTGAGTCGCGTGGCGTCGGTCGCTTCTCCGGCAGCCGCGAGGCTGCTTGCGGCGAGCGCGATGGCGATCGCGCCGATCGCCAATGCGACCAGGATCTCGATCAACGTGAAACCCCGCCGTGGGGATCGATCAGTGCGCATCGGCTGCCGCCTCGGGCCGGAAGAGCGCGGTCCGCAGGAGTTCGCGCATTCCGGTACTGTCGCGCAGGGACAGTTCATAGAGGGTCGGTGACGTGCGCTGGATCTCCAGCGTCCAGCGTCCCTGTTCGTGCGCACCGAGCCGCCGGTCGAGCTCTCGGGTGGACCAGGTTGTCGCGCCGTTGAAGAGATTCGCCGCGGCGAGCATTTCGCGCTCCTCACGCTCGAGCGTAGTTGCGCTCACGGCCGCATGGCGTACCAGTTCCAGCGCGGCGAGGCCGATCAGCCCGATTAACGTGAGCGCGACGATCGCCTCGAGCAGCGTCGTGCCGTTTCGGTGCGCGCTCAGATCGACTCTCGCCTGCACGGTGAGTCTCATCTTGCCTCCGTCAGCGGCCGGACGCCGGCGAGCCGATCGAATCCGAGCGCCCGATCAACGACGATGCTGCCATCAGGCAGTAGCGTCGCACGGAAGGGCCGTGTCGTGAGATCGCCATTCGGAGCTTCGGAGATCGTGCCATCGCGCTGGATCCAAAGGCGCATTGAGACTGCCCGCCCCTCGGTCAGCGCCAATCGCCGAGCCTCTGCAACCCTCACCGAGAGTGAGTGCCGATCGCTCCCCTCGCGCGGGGTCACCCACGCCAAGGTTGAGACGGTACCGACAATCGCCAGAATGACGAGCACGACCAGCAGCTCGATCAGCGTGACGCCAGCTCGCGGACGCAACGACATCAGACGACCGGCCGGATGGAGTAAACCGCCTGGAGTAGCGCTGCAGCGACGAAGGAGATGACGGCGCCGAAGGCGAGGATCAACAAGGGTTCGATCAGCCGCGTCGCCAGC
>CAZIDS010000360.1:0-3135 GCA_964537945.1 uncultured Gemmatimonas sp.
ACACGCGTGATCGACATCCCGGTGACGAACCTCGGACCGGGCGCGCTGACGAACCTGCAGCTCGCCGGCAACGGCAACGGCAGCTGGCTCACGTGGACGCTCGTCGGCGGCGCGACGACGACGCCGGCCACGCTGCGGCTGACGATCCGGCCGGCGCTCGCGCCGGCGTCACCGGTCTCCGTCTTCGGATCCTACCTCAGCGCGCTCGGCGCCTTCGACACGCCGGATGGGCTGTACCAGTACGCGTACCTGACGGTCAACCTCCATCGACGGTTCAAATGACGCGTCCCTTCGCGCGCCTGATCGGCTGCCTGATCGCCCGCTCGTTCGCCTTCGCTCCCCTCGCGCTCCCCGCCCAGGTGAAGCTCGAGGTCACGCCGCACTTCGCGTCCTACTACACGACGACGCAGCTCCGGCGCGTCACCGACCGGATGTTTGAGCGGCAGGAGGCGGGACCGGGGCTCGGCGGCACGCTGACGTGGCGCTTCACGAACATCTGGGCCGTCGAGGCGCACTTCACCTACGTGAAGAGCGGGATCGTGCAGCAGGATTCCTCGTCGAACCTCCCGCCGCCCACCGAGGCGCACCTGTTGATGGCCGACGCGCGCGTGGTCTTCCAGCCGCGGCGCACGAACATCTTCTTCACGGCCGGCGCCGGCACGGTCTCGCGCGGCGGCCCGGCGTTCGACGTCACGGGACTCGACGACAAGTCCGACGTCGCGATGCTGCTCGGCGTGGGCGTCCGGACCCGCGTCACGCCCAACTGGGCGTTCAAGCTCGGCGTGGAGATGCGCGCCTTCACCACCGACATCAACGGCGTAATCCCGCCGCCGGACCCCGACTACTACCCGAAACGCCAGCAGCGCGACGTGCTCGTCACGATCGGCGTGCCGTTCGCGCTGATCGGGCGCTGAACCGCCCCCGCCCCGCCGCTACCGCGGCGGCGCCACCTTGATCACCGTCGGCACGAGCACGAGCGGCCCCACCGCCCCGCTCCCCGCCTGCCCCCGCGTGTTCGCGCCCCAGCACATCACGGCATCCGTGCGCGTGATCCCGCAGCTGTGCGCCGCCCCCGCGCTCACGACCTTCCACTGCGTCCCGCGCGCGATCGCGACCGGCGCCTCGCGCCGCTGGCGGGTCCCGTCGCCCAACTGGCCCGAACTGTTCTCGCCCCAGCAGGCGACAGCGCGCGTGCTCGTGATCCCGCAGGTGTGCCGTGCGCCCGCGGTGAGCTGCGTGAACACCAAGTCGGTCGCCACCGAGTCGGGGACGTCGCGGTTGTCGCGCGTGTCGTTGCCGAGCGCGCCGGTGCGGTTGTCCCCCCAGCACCAGGCGCGGCCGCTCGTCGTGAGCGCGCAGGTGTGCAGCTCGCCGGTCACGACGCTGCGGAACGGCAGCGGCGAGTTCACGGGGAACGGCTCGCGCTGGTTCTCCTGCATCCCGATCCCGAGCTGTCCCGAGAAGCCGTCGCCCCAGCAGTAGACCTTCGTGCCGCGCACGCCGCAGGTGTGCGAACCGCCGGCACTGAGCGACTGGAAGGCCTCGCGGCCGCGCACGAGCACCGGCTTGTTGCGGTTCGTCAGCGAGTTGTCGCCGAGCTGGCCGGCCTTGTTGCTCCCCCAGCACCACGCGCTGCCGTCGGCGGCGAGCGCGCAGCTGTGCGCGGCGCCGACGCTGATGTCGGTGAAGCGCACGGTCGCCTTCACCGCGGTCGGGACCGTGCGGTTGTTGCGCGTATCGTCGCCGAGCTGGCCCTGCGAGTTGTCGCCCCAGCAGAAGGCAGCGCCATCGGGCGTGAGGCCGCAGATGTGCCCGCCGCCGACGGCGAGCTTGTCGAAGTAGCTCCCCGCGACGACGCTTCCCGCCGGCGCGGCGCCGCCCCAGCAGAGCACCTTGTCGCCTGAACTCAGCGACGCGCAGGTCTCGCCGCCGCCGGCGCTCACCTCCACGGCGGGATTCGCGGCCGGCTCCTCGGTGGCGGCGGGGGCTTTCGTCTCGTTGGATTCGGTCACGGGCGGCGGCGCGCGGTCGCCCGCCCCCTGCACCGGCGTGTTCGTCGGCTGCGACGCCGCGCCCGTCCCCGGCGTGGTCGTCACGCCGCCCGGCACGACCGGAGGCGCCGAGCCCTGCAGCGCGGCCTGCGGGTTCGCCGCGGGATTCGTCGGCGGGTTCTGCGGATTGCCCGTCGCGCCGCGCGTTGTGCTGTCCGCGCGCGCCTTCGTGCCGCCCGTGTTCGTGGCGAGCCCCGCGGGCCCGTTGGGGCGTTCCGGCCCCGCTGAGCTGGGATAGACCTCGCGGCCGCCGGAGGGATTCAACGAGTCCTCCGGCGTGGACCCTCCTGCGCCGGAGTCGGATGCGGTCTGCTGCACCCCGTCGGCCGCGCGGAACAGTCCGGTCTTCCACCCCACGAGTCCCGCCGTGACGATCAACGCCCCGAGCACCGCGATGCGCATCGTCGCGCCGCGCGGGCGCGCGGGCGCATCACCCGCGGGCGACGCGATCGGCGCCGACCGCTTCGCCGTCCCCGTCACGTTCACCGCGACCTCGACCTCCACCCCTTCGCAGCTCGCGACGATCGTCGTCGTCCCCGACTCGTGCGCGCTGAGCACGCCGTCCGCGTCCACCGTCGCGATCCGCGCGTCGTTCGAGCGCCACGCCGTCGCGCGGCGCGCGAGCTGCCGCCCCGTGTCGTTGAGCGGCGTCGCGGTGAGCCGCAGGCTCGACCCGGCCGCGAGCGTCGTCAGCGCCGGCGAGACCGTGAGCCGCGCCACCTTCCCGCTCGGCGTGATCGGCTGCGAACCCACCGAACGCTCGCCCGAGGCCTCCACCTTCACCGTCATCCCCTCGCGCGAGATGGCCGCGAGCGTCATCAGCTGCGTCCGCACCTCCTCGGCCGCGACCGGCGCCGGCAGCGCGGCGATGGCCGAGACCATCTCGTCGAGCGACGCGTATCGCGCCGCCGGTTCCTTCTCGAGCATCCGCGCCACGATGCGCGCGAGCGGCTCGGGACAGTCGGGCCGGAGGTCCGTGATCGGCGCCGGCACTTCGTTCAGGTGCGCCCAGAGCATCGCCGGCACGGACTCGGCCGTGAACGGCGACTTGCCCGTGAGCAGTTCGTAGGCGACGACGCCGAGC
>CAZIDS010000361.1:0-3133 GCA_964537945.1 uncultured Gemmatimonas sp.
CCTGCCCGGCTCATACGAATGTCCCCGGCTACCTTCGCCTCATCGCGCAGGGCCGGTACGACGACTCGTACCTGCTCAACCGCGAATCGAACGTCTTCCCCGGCATCCTCGGCCGCGTTTGCGACCGGCCCTGCGAGCCCGCGTGCCGGCGCGGCCGCGTCGAGGAGAAGCCGGTCGCGATCTGCCGGATGAAGCGCGTCGCCGCCGACAATCGCGGCGACATCACCGCGCGCCTCCCCAAGGGCGGCAAGAACAACGGCAAGCGCGTCGCGCTCGTCGGCGCCGGCCCCGCCTCGCTCACCGTCGCCAACGATCTCCTCCCGCTCGGCTACGACGTCACGATCTTCGAGAAGAACGCGACGCCCGGCGGCCTGATGCGGATCAACATCCCGTCCTTCCGCCTCCCGGCGCAGGTGCTCGACGAGGAGTGCGACTACGTCATCCGGATGGGCGCCAAGATGAAGTACGGCACGCCCGTCAGCTCGATGAAGCAGCTGCTCGCTGACGGCTACGACGCCGTGTTCGTCGGCACCGGCGCGCCCAAGGGCAAGGAGCTCGAGCTCCCCGGCCGCTGGGACGCGAAGGAGAACGTGCACATCGGCATCGAGTGGCTCGCCAACGTGCACTTCGGCCACATCGAGCGGATCGGCAAGCGCGTGCTCATCATCGGCGTCGGCAACACGGCGATGGACTGCTGCCGCACCGCGAAGCGCGTCGGCGCGACCGACGTGAAGGTGATGGCGCGCCGCGGCCGGAAGCACTTCAAGGCATCGCCCTGGGAGCTCGAGGACGCCGAGGAAGAGCAGGTCGAGATCGTCGAGAACCACGCACCCAAGGCGTTCGTGCTCGAGAAGGGCAAGCTGGTCGGGATGGAGTTCGAGCAGCTCGCCTGGAGCGAGGACGCGAGCGGCAAGCAGAGCTCGAAGGTCACCGGCACCATCACGATCCCCTGCGACGACGTCATCCTCGCGATCGGCCAGGACAACTCCTTCCCGTGGATCGAGCGCGACATCGGCATCGAGTTCGACAAGAAGTGGGACATGCCGGTGGTGGACAAGACGACGCACGCGACGTCGAAGCCCGGCGTCTTCTTCGGTGGCGATGCGGCCTGGGGCCCGGAGAACATCATCTGGGCGGTCGCGCACGGGCACGCGGCGGCGATCTCGATCCACAATCACTGCACCGGCGTCCCGGTCACCGAGCGCCCGCCGGTGGGCATGACGCTCACGTCGGCCAAGATGGGCATGCACTCGTGGGCGTACGACAACGACTACGACGGTGCGAAGCGCGGCAAGATGAAGCACGAGGAGCTCGCCAAGCGCTTCTCCGACCTGAAGGTCGAGGTCGAGCTTGGTTTTTCGATCGAGGAAGCCCTTACGGAAGTCGGTCGTTGTCTCAACTGTGACATCCAGACGCACTTCACCGAGTCGCTCTGCATCGAGTGCGACGCGTGCGTGGACATCTGCCCCACCAACTGCCTCACCATCACCACGAACGGTGACAGCGAGGCCGACTTGCGCCAGCGGCTCTCGGCGCCGGCGCTGAACGCCAAGCAGGACATCTACGTCTCGGGCCCGCTCGTCCAGACCAAGCGCATCATGGTGAAGGACGAGGACGTCTGCCTCCACTGCGGCCTCTGCGCCGAGCGCTGCCCGACGGCGGCCTGGGACATGCGCACCTTCGACCTCAAGCAGGCCTACGCGGGGAGCTTCGCCCGATGAGCGGCATCAACGATTTCGCGTTCAAGATGGGGACGGTGAACGGCACCGGCTCCGCGAGCGCCAACGGCCTGCTGATGCAGGCGATCTTCCGGATGGGGATCCCGGTCACGGGGAAGAACATCTTCCCGTCGAACATCCAGGGGCTCCCGACCTGGTACGAGGTGCGCGTCTCGAAGGACGGGTATACGGCCCGCCCGTCTGAGGTTGACCTTGTGGTCGCCCTCAATCCTTCGACCTACGCCAAGGATGTGAAGACGGTACGGCCTGGCGGCTATCTCATCTACGATTCCACCTGGCCGCTCGACCCCGACCTCGTGCGCGAGGGGATCACCATCCTCGGCATCCCCTTCGGCCGGATGATGGTCGAGCGTTTCGAGAAGGACCGCGACCGCACGCTGCTGCGAAACATCGCGTACGCCGGCGCGCTCGCCGCGCTGCTCAACATCGACAGCGACGTCGTGAACGCGATGCTCAACGAGAAGTTCGGCAAGAAGCCGAAGCTCCTCGACGCGAACCACGTCGCCTACAAGCTCGGCTACGACTACGCGAAGGCGAACTTCACCTGCCCGCTGCCGTTCCATCTCGAGAAGATGGACAAGACGGGCGACCACATCCTGATGGACGGCAACACGGCCGCGGCGCTCGGCGCCGTGTACGCGGGCGCGACGGTGGGCGCCTGGTACCCGATCACGCCGGCGACGGCGCTGATGGAGGCGTTCACCGCCTTCTGCGAGAAGTTCCGCGTCGGGCCGGACGGCCGGAAGAAGTACGCGATCCTGCAGGCCGAGGACGAGCTCGCGGCCGCGGGGATCGTGATCGGCGCGGGGTGGATGGGCGCGCGGTCGTTCACCAACACCTCGGGTCCCGGCATCTCGCTGATGCAGGAGTTCATCGGGCTGGCGTATTACACCGAGATCCCCGCCGTCTTCTTCGACATCCAGCGCACCGGTCCCGCGACCGGGATGCCGACGCGCACGCAGCAGGGCGACCTGCTCTCGCTCGCCTACGCCTCGCACGGCGACACGAAGCACCTCGTGATCTTCCCCTGTGACCCGCGCGAGTGCTTCGAGATGGCGGTGCAGAGCTTCGACATCGCCGAGCGGTTCCAGACGCCGACGTTCGTCGCGAGCGACCTCGACATCGGGATGAACGACTGGATGGTGAAGCGCCTCTCGTGGGACGATGCGTACGTGCCCGACCGCGGCAAGGTGCTCGACGCGGCGGCGCTGGCGAAGGTCGAGAAGTTCTTCCGCTACGTGGACAAGGACGGCGACGGCGTCGCGGCGCGTACGCTGCCGGGCGTGGGCGGCAAGGGCGCCTACTTCGTGCGCGGCTCGGGCCACGACCGCTTCGGCGCCTACACCGAGGACTCGGACGCGTACCAGGACGTGGTGGACCGGATCAAGCGGAAG
>CAZIDS010000362.1:0-3129 GCA_964537945.1 uncultured Gemmatimonas sp.
GTCCACGTAGTCGCCGGCGTAGCCCCAGTCGCGGTGCGCGTCGAGGTTGCCGAGTCGGAGCTCCGTCGCGTGGCCGAGCTTGATGCGCGCGACCGCGTCGGTGACCTTGCGCGTCACGAACTCGAGCCCGCGGCGCGGCGACTCGTGGTTGAAGAGGATCCCGCTGACCGCGAAGAGGTCGAACGACTCGCGGTAGTTCACGGTGATCCAGTGCGCGTAGACCTTCGCGACGCCGTACGGCGAGCGCGGATAGAAGGGCGTGTTCTCCTTCTGCGGCGTCTCCTGCACCTTGCCGAACATCTCGGACGATGAGGCCTGGTAGAAGCGGGCCTTCGGGACCGTGCGCCGCATCGCTTCGAGCATCCGCGTGACGCCGATGCCGGTGAACTCGCCGGTCAGGACCGGCTGCTCCCACGAGGTCGCGACGAAGGATTGCGCCGCGAGGTTGTAGATCTCGTCCGGCGTCACCGCCGCCATGGCATCCATGAGCGACGTCTGGTCGAGCAGGTCGGCCGAGCGGAGCTCGATGCGGTCGACGAGGTGCCCGATGCGCTCGTAGGGCGTGGTCGAGGAGCGGCGGACGATGCCGACGACGCGGTAGCCCTTCGCGAGGAGGAACTCGGCGAGGTAGGAGCCGTCTTGCCCGGTGATGCCGGTGATCAGGGCCGTCTTCACGCGAGGATCGAGGAGCGAGGGGAAGAGGAAGGGGCGAGGCCGGAGGGAGAGGGGCGGAGGGAGCAGGGGGAGCGGCGGTGACGCAAGGGGTGAGGTCCCTCTCTCTCGACCCCTCACCTTCGCTCCTGTGTCCTTCCCCTTCCCCTCGCTCTTCGGTCCTCGTCGTACAAACGGGGAGAGCGCCGAAGCACCCTCCCCGTCGTCACAGAGGTCGCATGCGCCTCAGACGGCGGCGGCGGTCCCGCGCGGGGCGCGCTGGATCTTGCCGGCGTTCAGGCAGCGGGTGCAGACCTTGATCTTGGTGGCCTTGCCGTCGATGAGGATGCGGGCGACCTGGAGGTTTGGCTTCCAGGTGCGGCGCGTCGCGTTGTTGGCGTGCGAACGGTTGTTGCCGTGCGCGACGCCCTTGTCGCAGACGTAGCAGCGGTTGCGGGCGATGGACATGGCCTACTTCTCCACGAGTTCGATGCGCGCCATCTCCGCGCCGTCACCCTTGCGGTGGCCGGTCTTGAGGATGCGCGTGTAGCCGCCGGCCCGCTTGGCGTTCTTCGGGCCGACCTCCTTGAAGAGCTTGTCGGCGGCGTCGCGCTTCTGCACGTGGACGCCGGCGAGGCGGCGGGCATGGAGGGTGCCCGCGCGCGCCTTGGTGATGAGCTTCTCGACGAAGGGGCGGAGTTCCTTCGCCTTCGCCTCGGTCGTCTCGATCGCGCCCTGCTCGATCAGCGAGGTCGCGAGGTTGCGGAGGAGCGCGAGGCGCTGCTCCGACGTGCGGCGGAGGCTCCGCCCGGCCTTGCGGTGACGCATGGTGCTATTCCTCTTCGTCGTCGGGCGCGTTCGCGGCGGCGCGGCTCGGCGGCGTGCCCCAATCGGCCACGCGCACACCATCCGTCGACTCCTCGAACTTCATCCCGAAATTGAGTCCTTCCTTCTCGAGGAGGTCGGCGATCTCCTGGAGGGACTTCTTGCCGAAATTCTTGACCTGCAGGATCTGCGTCTCGGTCTGGCGGACCAGGTCGCCGAGCGAGCGGATGCTCGAGTTCTTGAGCGAGTTGACCGAGCGGACCGAGAGCGAGAGGTCGTCGATCGGGGTGCGGAGGAGCTCGGCGAGGCGGGCGCCCTCCGACGAGCCCTCGGCGCCCGGCACGGCGACGGCGGCCGCGGCGGACGAGCCGAAGCTCGCGAAGTACTGGAAGTGCGTCTGCGCGAGCGCGGCGGCGTACGAGACCGCCTCCTCGGGCGACACGGTGCCGTTCGTCTCGACCGACAGCGTGAGCCGGTCGTAGTCGGTGCGCTGGCCGACGCGCGTTTCGGCGACCGAGAAGTTCACGCGCTTCACCGGCGAGTAGATCGAGTCGATGCGCACGAGGTCGACCGGCAGGTTCCGGTCGAGCGGGTGCTGGTCGGCCTCGACGTAGCCGCGGCCCTTGTTGACGTAGAGCTCGACCGAGAGCTCGCGGTCATCCTGGAGCGTGAGGAGGTGGTGCGCCCCGTTGACGACGCGGACGCCGGCGGTGACCTCGAGCTGGCCGGCGGTGATCGCGCCCGCCTTGCGGACCTTCACGCGCAGGACCGCGTCCTCGACATCGGCGTCGAGGGCGAGGACGAGCGTCTTGAGGTTGCCGATGATCTGGTGCACGTCCTCGACCACCCCGACGATCGTCTGGTGCTCGTGGAGGACGCCGTCGATGCGGAAGCCCCAGACCGCGGCGCCGCGCAGCGACGAGAGCAGCATGCGGCGCATGCTGTTGCCGAGCGTGTGGCCGAAGCCGCGCTCGAGGGGCTGCAGGCGGAACTCCGCCGCGTTGGCCTGGTCCTCGCGCTTCGTCATTTCGACGAGCTGCGGGCGGACCAGTCCGCGGAGGTCGATCGTGGTAGCCATTGCGTTCGTTCCTGGGAGAGAGAGTGTCACGATGGCGGTGACGCGCCACCGACGCCGTACCCCGCCCCTGACGCGCGGTACGTTCGTTCGGTTGTCAGGGAACCGATCCTGCTGCCCGAGGAAGGCTCAAGGATGGAGGCTGAAAGATGCGGCGCATCTTCCATCCTTCATCCTCCGGCCTCCGTCGTTACTTCGAGTAGAGCTCGACGACCAGCTGCTCCTGCGCCGCGATCGGGATCGCCTGGCGTTGCGGACGCTCGAGCATCCGGCCGGAGAAGCTGTCCTTGTCGACGGCGAGCCAGGTCGGCGTCGCACCGCGGGCGGCGACCTCGAGGGCCTCCTTGATCACCACGAGCTCGCGCGACTTCTGGCGCATCTTGATCTCCTGCCCCGGCTCCACCGCGAAGCTCGGGATGTCGACCGACTTGCCGTTCACCTCGACGTGGCGATGACGGATCAGCTGGCGCGCGGCCTTGCGGCTCGCGGCGAAGCCCATCCGGTAGACCATGTTGTCCAGGCGGCTCTCGAGGGCCGCGAGGAGGTTGTGGCCCGTCACGCCGGGGAGCGTCGAGACC
>CAZIDS010000363.1:0-3128 GCA_964537945.1 uncultured Gemmatimonas sp.
CAGGAAGGCGCAGAAGATGCCGAGGATCCAGAAGCGGATCACCACCTGCGTCTCGGCCCAGCCCTTCAGTTCGAAGTGGTGGTGGATCGGCGCGCGCAGGAAGACGCGGTGCTTCTGCGCGTACTCGAGCCCGTGCTTCCGCTTGCGGAGCTTGAAGGCGGTGCGCTGGATGATCACGCTCATCGTCTCGGCCACGAAGACGCCGCCGACGATCAGCACGAGGAACTCGCTCTTGAGCAGGATGGCGACCGCGCCGAGCGCGCCGCCGAGCGCGAGCGAGCCGGTGTCGCCCATGAAGACCTGCGCCGGATGCGCGTTGTACCAGAGGAAGCCGATCGCCGCGCCGAAGACGGCCGAACAGAAGACGGTGAGCTCGCCCGAGCCGCGGAGATAGAAGACCTGCAGGTACTCGGCCGCGTCCACGCGGCCCATCATGTAGGCGAACATCCCCATCGTGAGCATCGCGATCGCCATCAGCCCCGAGGCGAGCCCGTCGAGGCCGTCGGTGAGGTTCACCGCGTTGCTCGTCCCCGTCATCACGAAGGTCACGAACGGAAGGTACAGGATGGGGAGCGTCGGGATGAGCAGGACGTACTTGTAGAACGGGAGCGTGGTGCTGGCGCCGGGGAGCGTGTTGAGCGGCAGCAGCCAGATGTAGAGCCCGAGACCGAGCCCGATGGTGACCTGGCCGGCGAGCTTGTAGCGCTCGACGAGGCCGTCGTTGCGCTTGCCCTCGCGCTTCTGCTTGAGCTTGAGATAGTCGTCGAGGAACCCGATCGCGCCCATCAGCAAGGTCACGACGAGCGCGAGCCAGACGTAATGCGAGTCGAAGCGCATCCAGAGGAGCGTCGAGCCGGCGATCGCGGAGAGGATGATGATCCCGCCCATCGTCGGCGTCTTCCCCTTCCCGGCGTGCGTGTCCGGAGTGCCGGCGCGCACCACCTGGTGCACCTGCATCCCCTGCAGCCAGCGGATGATCATCGGCCCGACGACGAAGCAGAACAGGATCGCGGTGATCGCCGCGCCCGCCGCCCGGAACGAGATGTACTGGAACAGGCGCAGCCCGTTGAGCTGCGGCTGGAACGGAAGGAGGAACTCGTACAGCATCAGCCGGCCGCCCAGGTGGTCAGGTGGGGAACGATGCGCTCGAGCTTCACCCCGCGGGACGCCTTGAGGAGGATCGCGGCGTCCTTCGCGAGCCGGGGCTTCAGCTTGGGCCAGAGGTCGTCTACATCGACTCCGATGACGACCCGCGGGTCACCGGGCGCGAGCGATTCGAGCGCGGGCCCGAACTCGCCGATCCCCGCGATGACATCGTGTCCCTGCCCCAGCGTCGCGAGGGCCACCTCGGCCACCTCGCGGTGCTTCTGGGCCGAGTGCGCGCCGAGCTCGCGCAGCGTGCCGAGCACGGCGACGCGCGGGCGGCCCTTCCCCACGTCGGCGAGCATCGCGATCGCGGCGCGGGCCGAGCCGGGATTCGCGTTGTAGGCGTCGTTGATGAGCAGCGCGGCGCCGAGCGGGCCGACGTGACTGCGCATCGGCGGGAGCGTGAGCTGGGCGAGGCCCTGGGCCATCGCCGCGGCATCGAGCCCGAACTCGCGGCCCACGGCGATCGCGAGCGCGGCATTCCGCAGGTTGTGCATCCCGCGCAGCGGGCTCTCGAGCTTCACGCCGTCAAGCTCTACCCAGCCGCGGCCGTCGGCGTGCAGGCCGTGCGAGGCCGGCAGCGCCGCGGCGACGACGCGCTTGGCGCGCTTCCCCGCCTGCGCGACGACGTCGGGCTCCGCGCCAGGCACCACCGCCAGCGCGACCTCGTCGGTCATCGCCATCTCCTCGGCCATCACGCCCGCGAGGTCGCCGAGGCCCTCGAGGTGCTCCTCCTGCACCGTGGTGACCACGGCGACGTCGGGGAGGATGATGTCGCGCAGGATCGCGATCTCGCCGGGGATGTTCGTGCCGGCCTCGATCACGGCCACGTCGGCGAGGTCGTCGAGCGCGAGCAGCGTGAGCGGGACGCCGATGCGGTTGTTCAGGTTGCCGGTCGTCGCGTGCACGCCGTATCGGCTGCCGAGCACGGCCTTGAGCAGTTCCTTCGTGCTCGTCTTGCCGTTCGACCCGCCGACGGCGATCACGGGGCGGCCCCAGGCGAGGCGGCGGTAGCGGCCGAGCATCCCGAGCGCGACGAGCGTGTCGGGGACCTCGAAGACCGGTACGCCGAGCGTGGCCGCGCGCCGCGCGTCGTTGACGACGAGCGCAGACGCGCCGGCCGCGACGGCCTCGGCGAGGAAGTCGTGGCCGTCGAAGGTCTCGCCCTTGAGCGCGACGAAGCACTCGCCCTTCGCGACCTTGCGGGTGTCGGTCGTGACGCCGGTGATCGGGCGCGCGTCGGACGGGCCGCCGCCGAGCGCCTGCGCGATGCGCGCGAGCGTCCAGAAGGTGAGCGCGTTCGTGTGCACCGCGGGCACGGCGGAGGCGGTCACGACTTCCCTCCACGGCGGTCGGCCAGGATCCCTTGCACGATCTCCCTCTCGTCGAAGGGAAGGTACGTCGTCCCGCGGATCTGGTAGGTCTCGTGCCCCTTCCCGGCGAGCAGGACGACGTCCATTTCGGGATCGGCGAGGTCGATGGCGCGGAGGATCGCGGCGCGGCGATCCTCGATCCGCTCGTAGCTGCCGGCCGGCAGCGGCGCGCAGACCTCGTCGAGGATCCGCTCGGGGTCCTCGGTGCGCGGGTTGTCGCTGGTGACGATGACCACGTCGGCCTTGGCGTGCGCGACCTTGGCCATCAGCGGGCGCTTGCCGCGGTCGCGGTCGCCGCCGCAGCCGAAGAGGACGATGAGGCGGCCCGGCGTGAAGGGGCGCATCGCGACGAGGGCGCGCTCGAGTGCGTCGGGGGTGTGCGCATAGTCGCGCAGGACGGCGGGGTGGTCGCCGAGCAGCTCGAGGCGGCCGGGCACCTGCGGCGCGACGCTGAGCTTCTTCGCGATGGTCGCGGTGTCCACGCCCATCGCGAAGGCGGCCGCGGCGGCGCCGGTGGCGTTGTCCACGTTGAAGTCGCCGATGAGCGGCAGCGTGACCGGGGCCGAGCCCTCGGGGGTGGTGAGCGTCCACTCCGAGCCGCGCGGCGTG
>CAZIDS010000364.1:0-3118 GCA_964537945.1 uncultured Gemmatimonas sp.
CGAGGTGATGAGGATCCGCCCCAGCAGCACCGGCGCGTCGGCGGCCGGCGCGTCCTCCGCCATCACGCTGCGCAGCAGCGGCACCGCGTCGTCCGGCGGGGCACAGCGTGCCGCCAGGCGGGCGCGCGCCCAGCGCGTCCGCGCGTCGTCGGCGCCCTCGGCGACCAGGTCGTGGTCGCCGCGCAGCGCGCGCCACGTCGCCGTCTGCTCCTCCGACCAGGAGGTGCCGAGCGCCGTGCGCAGGCGCTCGGCCCGCATCCCGCCGAGCAGCGGCTCGGCCGCGCCCGGCTTCGAGCGCGCCAGCAGGTCCGCGGCGCGCCGGCCGGCCTCCGCGCCGTCCCCGAGCTCGACCCCGAGCGCCTCGATGCGCTCGCGCACGCTCGGGTGCGTGTCGTCCTCGGCCGTCCGCATCGACAGCGCCTCGGCGAGGATGCTCTCGACCCACGCGCGGTCCCGCGGCACGCGGAGCGCGTCGCGCCAGTCGGCGACGACGGCGGCGGGCGCGTGCTCCCTCGTCGCACTCAGCGCGAACGTCGCCGGGAGCGCGAAGTCGCGCAGCACCCGCTCGGCGAGCGTGATCCGCAGGAGCGCGGCCGCCGCGGTCTCCGTGCCGCACACGCGCGCCGCGAGTGCGTCGGCCTCGAACTCCGAGCCGCGGCGGCGCGCCTGGCCGAGCAGCTCGAAGCGCGGCACGAACCAGCGGAGGAACGGGATGAAGAGCGGATGCGCCCAGCCGTTGCCGCCGCCGATCGAACGCGACAGGTGCTGGCAGACGATCAGCAGGCGGTCCGCGTCCATCCCGCCGCGGACGTGCGCGCGTGACAGGTGCGCGAGTTCGTGCGCGAGGATCGCCTCCGCCTCCGGCTGCGAGAGCGCGTCCAGCAGCGGGAGGCCGACCGTCACCTGGCGCCGCCACGGCCCGAAGATGAACCCGCGCGGCAGTTCCGACGCGGCCGCGTTGATCGTGTCGTCGACCTGGACGTCGCTCAGCTCGGGGACGTCGAGCTGCTGCCGCATGCGGTCGAGCGCCGCGAAGAGCTCCGGCGAGCCGCTGCGGGTCACCTTCCGCTCCTCGAGGCCGATCCATCGCACGCGCATCGCGAGGATCATCATCAGGGCGAAGAAGCCCGGGATGAACGCGAGCCGGCTCAAGCCGTTGTCGCGCCCGTCCAGGAAGAGCCAGACCGTGGCCGCGAGGAGGAGGACCAGGGCGCCGAGGAGGTAGGCGTAGCCGAGCCAGACCATTCCCGAGAGCCGGCGCTGGAAGAGTTCAGGCGCCCGCTTCAGCTCCCAGGCGACGCGGCGCGCGTACTCGTCGAGTGTCGCCTGCGTCGCATCGGCTTCGCGCACCGCCTCGACCCGCGGCGGCAGCTCGGCCGCGAGGTCGCGGCCGGCCCGCCGCTCGCCGCGAGCCCAGAGCGAGTGCGCCGCCAACGCGCCGACCATCGGCCCGAACACGAAGGCCGAGAAGATGAATCCGTAGGCGACGCCCGCTCCGATGTTCTCCTCGGGGCCCAGCGCGCCGCCGAAACAGAGGCCGAAGCCGCCGACGCACCACGCGGAGACGATCATCGTGCGCACGAGGAATGCGGCCTTCCCACGCGTGCGCCACTTCTCCCACCGCGCCGGGACCGTCGGATCGAGCCATCCGATCATGGCTGCCCCCGCGGCCGTCGCGCCGCGAGCGCTCGCAGCGAGTCCTGCAGGCCGGGGACCTCGCCGGTGAGCCCGCGTCGCGCATGCGCCCACATCATCCGATGGTCGATGCGCTCGGCCATCCACGCGGGCGCCGCAGCGTCCACGCGCGCGAACGCCGCCGCCGCGCCGGCGGCGTCGCCCGACTCGTAGAGGAGTTCCGCGTACGCCGAGAGGACGCGCGGGTCATCCGAGCGTCCCGCGAGCGCCCGTTCGAGCGCGCTCCTCGCCTCCGGGAACCTGCCCAGCGCCTTCTGCAGCTGCGCCTCGGCCATCAGCGGCTGCAGCAGCGAACTGTCGAGGCGCTGCGCCGTGCGCACCGAGCGCAACGCACCCACCATGTCGTTCGTGCGCATCCGCGTGCCGCCCAGCTCCAGGTGCGCCCCGGGATCGAGCGGATCGAGCGAGACGCTGCGCTCGTGCGCCGCCAGCGCCTCGCTCTCGCGCGACAGCGCGGCGAGGGCGCGCCCCCGCATCCGGTAGGCCCATCCATAGTTCGGTGCCAGCGCGATCGCGCGATCGGCGTCCGCGAGTGCCTCGTCGAACCGCCCGGTCCGTTCCTCGAGGTCGGCCGCCCACACGTATGGTTCGACGGCCTCGTCGTCCAGCTCGATCGCGCGGCGCATCACGGCAAGCGCAGAGTCGGCGTCGGCGACGTAGTAGAGCGCGGCGCCGTAGGCGAACTGCGCACGCGCGTCGCGACGCCTGCTGCGCGCGCGTTCCTGTGCCGCGTCCACCAGCCGTCGTGCCGACGCCAGGTCCGCGGCGATCTCGTAGTCCGCCGGCGCCGTCTGGACGGGTCCGCCGTCCACCACCCGGATGATGGCGTACAGGATGAACGCGCCGATGACGACGTAACGCGCGACGGCATCGCTGCTCACGTCGGTCCGGGAGAACGACAGGGGCAGGTCGCTCGCGAACGACTTGGCGACGACCATCGCCGCGATGAGGAGGAACGGCCAGACCCACCACAGGTCCGCGCCCGACGCGACCGCATCGAGCTGGGGCGGCCAGCCCGACCTCGCCGCGAGATAGCCGTGCGAGAGACGGAGCACGAGCATGCCGGCCGCGGCCCCGCCCGCGAACGCGACCGTGAACGCGAGCGCTTCCAGCCAGTAGCGCCCACCACCGCGCGCGTGCAGCGCCTCGATGAGCGCGCCCGTGACGGCGCCACCCGCGAGGACCGCCGCGAGCACCACCAGCAGCGTGAGGGGGAGCACGTCGCGCGCGCCCGAGACCACGGCGAGCACGCCGATCGCGAGGCCCGGTGCCGCGATCGCGAACGCGATCCACGCCCCGCGGCCCGCATCGATCCCGTGCGGGTGCGGCGGACCCGTGGGCGGCTCAGCTGGAGCGCGGCGAACCAGCCGTGTGATCACGAGGGCTCCGCATGCGAATCGCGCGAAGCGTCCTGACGGATGCT
>CAZIDS010000365.1:0-3080 GCA_964537945.1 uncultured Gemmatimonas sp.
ACGATCGCCGGCAGGCCGTAGGTGCGCCCCCACGCGCGGACGAGATGGTCCGATGCCGCCTTGCTCGCCGCGTACGGAGAGCTCGGATCGTACGGCGTCTCCTCGGTCACCGCCTCGTCCGCCGCGAGCGAGCCGAAGACCTCGTCGGTGGAGACGTGAACGAACCGGAAGCGCGAGGCCTCGTCGGCCGGGAGCCCGCGCCAGTGGCGAAGCGACTCCTGCAGCATCGTGAAGGTCCCGACGACGTTCGTCTGCAGGAACGCCTGCGGCGCGTCGATCGATCGGTCGACGTGCGACTCCGCCGCCAGGTGGACGACCGCGAACGGCCGGTGCGCCTCGAAGGCCGCCCGGACGAAGGCCGCGTCGGCGATGTCGCCGCGCAACAACCGGTGGCGCGGGCCGTCGCGACCCGGGCCGATCGCCTCGACGTTGGCGGCGTAGGTGAGGGCGTCGAGGTTCACCACGCGGAAGTCCGATTCGGCCAGCAGCAGCCGGATGAACGAAGCGCCGATGAAGCCTGCGCCCCCGGTGACCAGCAGGGTCGGCATGGCGGCGAATGTATCGGTTGGGCGACGGACCCGGCAGGGCGGCTCCGAATTTGCTACGGTGACCGCTGGCGGCGAAGCTTCACCGCGCAGGAACCACCCGAAACGCGCCCGATGACGGAGTCAGCGACAGGCCACCGGCTTCCGATCCCACTCTCGGCCCCCGAACAGACGGGGGCCGAGCTTGCGGCGCTGCGGCGCGTGCTGGACAGCAACTGGCTTGCGGCGGTCGGTCCCGAGGTCGACGCCTTCGAGCAGGAGTTCGCCGCGCGCGTCGGCGCGAAGGCGGCGCTCGCGACGGCTTCGGGAACCGCCGCGATCCATCTGGCGCTGCGCGTCCTCGGGATCGGCGTGGGAGACGACGTGCTCGCCAGCACGCTCACCTTCGCCGCGTCGATCAACCCGATCCTGTACCAGGGCGCACGGCCGGTGCTCGTCGACGCGGAACCGCGCTCCTGGAACCTCGACCCAGCGCTCGTCGCGGAGGAACTCGACCGGCGCGGGCGCAGCGGCAAGCTGCCGGCTGCGGTGATCGCGGTGCACCTGTATGGCCAGCTCGCCGACCTCGGGCCGCTCGTGGACTCGTGCGCGCGCTGGGAGGTCCCGCTGGTGGAGGACGCCGCCGAAGCGCTGGGAGCGGAGTGGCGAGCGCCCATCGGCGCGGCGAGGGCGGCCGGCTCGATCGGCCGCGTCGGGTGCTTCTCCTTCGACGGCAGCAAGATGATCACGACCTCGGTCGGCGGCATGCTGGTCTCGGACGATGAATCGCTCGTCGCGCACGCGCGGAAGCTCGCGCGCCAGGCGAGAGAACCGGTCGAGCATTACGAGCACACGGAGATCGGCTACAACTACCGCATGAGCACCCTCCTCGCCGCCGTCGGCCGCGCCCAGCTGCCGAGCCTCAGTACGCGCGTCGCCGCGCGCCGCCGCGTCGCCGCGCGCTACGCGGAGCGGCTCGCCGGCATCCCCGGCGTCGCGATGCAGCCCGAGGCACCCTGGGGGACGCACGCGCGCTGGCTCTCGTGCATCACGGTCGACCCGCAGGTCGCCGGCATCGATCGCACCGCCATCCTCCGCGCGATGCGCGACGGCGGTGCCGAGGGGAGGCCGCTCTGGAAGCCGATGCACCAGCAGCCCGTCTACCGGGCACTCGGCCTGCCCATCCTCGGCGGCGCGGTCGCCGACGGGCTCTTCGCCGACGGACTCTGCCTTCCCTCGTCGTCGTCGCTCCCTGACGCCGACCTCGACCGCGTCTGCGAGCTGATCGCCGGCGCCTGCGCGAGCGCGCCCGGAGGCGCCCGCCGATGAAGCGCATCGCCGTGGTCGGGACGGGGAAGATGCTCGTCGACTGCCTGAAGCTCCTCACGCAGGCGCCGAAGGCGGCGGTCCTGCTCGCCATCGGCGAGGCGACGACCTCGGCGTGGAGCGAGTCGCTCGCCGAGCAGTGCCGGGCGAGCGGGATCCCCTTCCTCGCGTCCCGGCGGCTCGACACGCCCGACGTGCTCAGCCGCCTCGCCGAGGCCAAGCTCGACATCGTCTTCAGCATCAACAACTACCGGATCTTCACGCCGGCGGTGCTCGCGATCCCGCGCGAAGGCACGATCAACTTCCACAACGGCCCGCTGCCGCGGTACGGCGGCCTGCACGCGCCGTCGTGGGCGATCATCAACGGCGAGACCGAGCACGGCGTGACCTGGCACTACGTCGACGCCGGCATCGACACGGGCGACATCATCGCGCAACGATGCCTGCCGATCGGCCCGAACGAGACGGCGCGTTCGCTCTCCGCGCGCTGCATCAAGCTCGGGATCGAGTCGTTCCAGCAGGTGCTGCCGAGCATCCTCGACGGCACCGCGGAGCGACGGCCGCAGGACCGGGCCCTGGCGAGCTACTACTCGCGGAAGGACACGCCGAACCACGGTGTCGTGAACTTCCAGTGGGCCTACGCGCAGGTCGACCGCTTCATCCGCGGTCTGACCTTCCATCCGATGCCGAACCCGTTCGTCCGCGCCTCCACCACGTTCGGCGGGCGGACGTTCTACATCGACCGCATCGCGGCGCGTGACGGATCCTCCACGGGCCATCCGGGCCTCGTCGTCGGCACGGCGCGGGGGCCGATCGAGGTCGAGATCGGCGACGGCGTCATCGCGATCACGCACGTCTCCGACGCGAAGGGCGGCGACGTGAGCCCGCAGGCACTCGCCGACGCCTATGGCATCCGCGTCGGCACGCGCCTCGGCACCTGATCCCCCGGGCGCTGCGCGCGTTCAGCGCGCGGCCGTCGCCTTCGTCCAGCGCACCTCCCACGCCCGGTAGACCGCGAGCGCCCAGATGAGCGGTGCCGTCTCGTCGGCGCCGGCCTGGAAGCGCTCCCAGGCCGCGCGGACGCCGGCGGGATCGAGATGCGGCGACGGCGCGAGCAGCAGCGATTCGGCCCACGGCCGCAGCGCGCCGCGCATCCAGGCCGAGATCGGCGACGAGAAGCCCATCTTCGGCCGCTCGTAGAGCGAGACGGGGACGCGGCGGCCGAGCAGC
>CAZIDS010000366.1:0-3064 GCA_964537945.1 uncultured Gemmatimonas sp.
GATCGCCGGCGTGACCGCGGGGCCGACGGTACGGATCGCCGTCGCGCGCACTTCGATCTCGCCCGTCGCCATCTCCGGGTTCACCTGGTCGGTCGGCCGCGCGTGCACCGTGCCCTCGACGAGCACGACGCTCTCGACACCGACCGCGGCGGCCGCCGCGACGACCTCGGCCGCGGCCCAGTCGGTGTTGAACGACACCTGCACCACTCCTTCGCGGTCGCGGAGCGTCAGGAAGAGGTGGCCGCCCAGGTCGCGCGACCGATGCACCCATCCGCCAAGGGTGACCTTCGCGCCGACGTCGGCGCGGCGCAGCGCGCCGCCGAGGTGGGTGCGGAGCGACGTGGCGAACGGGGAGGTGTTCGAAGCGGTCACGTGGTGAGGTCCCGGAGCACGGGGATGCGCGGAAGGAGTTGGATCGCGAGACGGAGCCCGAGCGCGGCGCCGAGGAGGTCGGCGCTCCAGTCGAACACGCTCGCCTCGCGGTAGGGGACGTAGAGCTGGTGCAGCTCGTCGAGGATGCCGAAGAGCGCGATCGCGCCGAAGGCCGAGAGGATCGCCGTGCGCGGCCGCGGCGCCGAGAGCGCCCGCCAGGTCAGCAAGCCGAGGACGAAGTACACGCCGAAGTGCGCGAGCTTGTCGAGTCCCGGGATCGAATGATCGGGACCCGGCGACCCGGGCCACGACGTCAGCACCAGGATCACGCACGCCCACCCGAGCACCGGCCCCCACCGCACCCGCCAGGCGGGCGCGGCACTTCGTCGGTCGTTCACTCGCCGAGCCGCCGGTCCGCGCGGTCGCCGGAACGGATGCCCTGATGCCCGATTCGCGTGCTCATGAGAGGGTGTAAATCTAACTCCTGTCAGCACTTGGTGGTAGCGCGGGGCGTTGACCGGGACCGCCGGTGCACGTACTCTGCAACATGCTGAATCTCCTCGACTTGGCCCCCGCCGAGGCCGAAAAGGTCCTCCGCGATTTCGCGGTCGCGCAGGGCCATCAGGCCTACCGCGGCAGCCAGGTCGTCCCCCACCTCTGGCAGAAGCCGTTGGGCAGCTTCGCCGAGATGACCGACCTCCCGGTCGCGTTCCGCGACCTGCTGGCGCAGCACTTCACCCTTCCGCGCCTCGAGCTCGTCACGCAGCAGCGGTCGGTGGACGGGACGCGGAAGTTCCTCTTCCGGATGCACGACGGGCAGGCGATCGAGACGGTCGCGATCCCCGACGACGACCGGATGACCTTCTGCATCTCGTCACAGGCCGGGTGCGCGCTCAAGTGCGCCTTCTGCGCGACGGGCGCGATGGGATTCCAGCGCAACCTCGACGTGCACGAGATCGCCGGCCAGGTGCGCGAGCTCGCGCTGCTCGACCCGCCGGTGAAGGCGACGAACATCGTGTTCATGGGGATGGGCGAACCGCTGATGAACTGGAAGGCCGTCGAGCACGTGCTCACGATCCTCAACGACCAGAAGGGGTTCGGGATCGGGGCGCGGCACATCACGGTCTCCACCGTCGGCTGGCTGCCGGGCATCGAGGCGCTCGCGAGGCGGAAGGAGCAGTTCCGGCTCGCGCTCTCGATCCACGCGCCGAGCGACGCGCTGCGGCAGCCGCTGATGCCGGTGAACACGAAGTTCCCGCTCTCCGACGTGATCGACGCCGCCGCGGCCTTCGACCGCCGCGTCACGTTCGAGTAC
This sequence comes from uncultured Gemmatimonas sp., assembly GCA_964537945.1. GTDB lineage: Bacteria > Gemmatimonadota > Gemmatimonadetes > Gemmatimonadales > Gemmatimonadaceae > Pseudogemmatithrix. The sequence goes on from CAZIDS010000366.1 coordinate 1,688, forward strand.
GTGATGCTCGGCGGCGTGAACGACGCCAACCAGCACGCCGACCAGCTCGCCGCGCTCGCGCGCCGCTGCAAGGCGTTCGTGAACCTGATCCCGCTGCACCCGGGCGGCTCGATGGGCTTCACGCCGACGACCCCGGAGGCGATCGCGAAGTTCGCGCGACGCATCCGCAACGCGGGCGTCGAGGTGGCGATCCGGAAGAGCCGCGGGATCGACATCGCCGCGGCGTGCGGCCAGCTACGGGTCGAGCGGCTGGGCCGGCGGGCGCCAGCGGCGGCCCAGGACGATCGTCAGGTCGACGTAGCGTGACGTGTCGGGGCGCGCCTCGGTGCGCGCCTCGCCGCCCAGCGCCCGCACGGCCAGCGCGGCCCACGCGTCGTTGCCGGTGCGCACGAGCACGAGCGAGCTGTCGATCGTGCCGGTCCAGTTCCCCGTCGCGACGACATCGAAGCCCGCGTCGCGCATCGCCGTCGTGCCGCGGCGCGCGAGGCCGCGCTCGCCGGTCCCGTTGAGCACCTCGACGCGGATGCGCGTGACCTCGGGGACGACGCGCCGCACCGGCTTCGCCTGCTCGGCGGCCTCGCTCCGCGCCGTCCCGGTCGGTTCGCGGTTCCGCCGCGACACCGAGATGAAGATGGGGAAGAAGATGATCGCGAGCACGATCCAGCGTCCCTTCTTCCGCATCATCGCACCGAGTTCCAGAGGCCGACCGCTTCGGGGAACAGTGCCTTCCCCTCTCGGAGCGTCCACTCGAGCCGCATCTTCACGACCGCGCGGAAGACGCCGTCGAAGTCGTGCGGCAGGTGCTCGGCGAGGAAGGCGCGGTCGGCCTTCATGAAGCCGCGGCCCGGCTCGAGGAAGTCGGCCATGTAGAGCGCCCGGCCGGCGCGGTCCCAGTCCGCGTAACCGACGGTGTGCCACCGCACGGCGTCGAGCACGCCGGTGCGCCGCTCACCGAGCGCGACGAGGTGGGCCGCCGCGGCGGGCCCATGCAGCACGTCGAGCGGCAGCTCGTGGCCCGCGGCGAGGCGGCGCAGTTCGGCCTCGGGCGCGTCGCGCAGCGCATCGTGGAAGCGGCCGACATCGTGCCACGCCTGCGCCTCGGCCGCGTCGAGCTTGAGCTTCACCGCCCAGTGGTCCAGCAGGTGCGTCACGCGCGCGATGTGCGCGCGCCGCTTCTCGCCCACCTGCGCCCAGGGGGGAAGGTCGACCGTCGGCTCGGTCATCGCGCGTTCGTGATGCGGCGGGTGAGGTCGGCCAGCTCGGCCGCGACCTGCTTGAGCACGTTCGTCGCCTCCTCCATCTCGCGGAGCGCGAGGGCCTGCTCGTTCGCGGATCGGGCGACCTCGTCGGCGCCGCTGCGGTTGCGCGCCGCGAGGT
>CAZIDS010000367.1:0-3061 GCA_964537945.1 uncultured Gemmatimonas sp.
GAGCGAGATGGGCCCAGAGACCACGTTCCCGTCAGGTCTCCGGGAGCCGCAGCGCCCAGACGTCCGCGGGCACGCCCTGCACCTGGTCACGCGGATAGGTGAGCGAATCGATGCGCGCCTTGAGCGCCGCCGTGCTGTCGCGCCGCTCGGCCGCCGGGATGCGATCGGGGGCGACCGTGCGCTTGTACTCGCGGAGGACCTTGCCGTCGCGGTCGAGCTCGCGGATGAGGTACGCGCGTCCGTCACCGACGAGCACCGTGCCGCGTGGCGTGAGGTCGTAGACCGGCAGCGCGTAGAACGGCACGTGGTTGAGGCCGTTGATCATCCGGCCGCTGTTGGCGCTGATCATCACGCGCGCCGTCGTGGCGACCTGCGTCTCGATGTAGGGCACGTCGACCGAGTCGGTGAGCGTGCCGTCGGCCTGGTAGATGAACCAGCGGCCGAGGCGCGGCGGCGGGAACACGCGATACCCCACACCGAACTCCGGATACGCGAAGCCGCCCGATGCGGTGAAGCGCGAAGCGCGCGTGGACATCCAGTCGGCGTACGTCGGCCCCGGGAAGGTCGACTCGTAGGCGCCGAGCCGGCCGGTCGCCGGATCGGTCTTGAAGCGCGTCACGCGGCTGATGTCTCGCACCCAGAGCCGGCCGTCGGGCCCGATCGCGAGGCCGGTGGGGCTCGTGAACTCGCCGGGCCCCTGCCCCTTCCGTCCGATGCCCCGCTGCGAGCGGCCCTGGGCGTCGAACACCCAGACCTTCGTCGCGCCGCGGTCGGAGACGTAGACGTTGCCGGCGCGGTCGATCGCGATGCCCGACAGGACGCCGAGCGACTCGGCGACGGCGGCATTGTTCTCGGTGATCTCCCAGGCCAGGGGGAGGCGGAGGGTGTCGGGGCGCTGGGCCGGGAGCGGGACCGAGATCAGGAGCGTCGGTCCGATCAGCAGCTGGACGGTCTGGTTTCGCATCGCTCAGTTGGACACGGGTGGTGGAACGATAGTTGGCCGAACGCGGAGGAGCGAAGAGCGAGGGGGAGGGCGAAGGGTGAGAGGGAGGGTTGAATGTCGAGGGTTGAGGGCGGGATCGCTCCCCCTTCCGCTCTCGACCCTCACCCTCACCCCTTCCCCTCTCCCTCGCTCCTCGCTCCTCGCGGTTTCCAACCCTTGCGCCCCGACCCCTGTCAGACCTATACCTAGACGTGACCAGTATAGGAGACCCACGTGGGTGACGACCGCTCCAACATCCTCGCCGGCACGCTCGACCTCCTCATCCTCAAGACGCTGAGCGTCGGGGGGATGCACGGGTACGGCATCGCCCAGCACATCATGCGGCTCTCCAACGACGCGCTGCGCGTCGAGGAGGGCTCGCTCTACCCCGCCCTGCAGCGGATGCAGGTGAAGGGGTGGATCCGCTCCGAGTCGCGGAAGACGCCGACCGGACGGATCGGACGCTATTACGAGCTCACGCGCGCCGGCACGAAGCAGCTGCAGTCGGAGGAGGCCGCGTTCCGCAGGAGCGTGGACGCGACGCGCCGTGTGCTGCGGGGCTCCGAAGCGTGAGCCGCGCGTGACCTTCCGCGAGTTCCTCGGCCGCCTCGCGGCCTGGCGCCGCCGCGGCGAGCTCGAAGGAGAGCTCGACGCCGACCTCAAGGCACATCTCGACCTGCTGCAGCGCGACTTCGAGCAGGAGGGGATGTCGCCCGCCGACGCGCGCGCCGCCGCGCGGCGGCGACTGGGCAACCTCGGCCTGCTCAAGGAGGAGAGCCGCGCCTCCTGGGGCTTCCCGCGCGTGGAGACGCTGCTGCGCGACCTGCGCTACGCCGCGCGCGGACTGCGCCGTTCCCCCGGCTTCACCATCTCGGCCGTGCTCACCCTGGCGCTCGGCATCGGCGCGAACGCCGCGATGTTCGGCATCATCGACCGGCTGATGTTCCGGCCGCACCCGTACCTCCGCGATCCGGGGAGCGTGCGGCGGGTCTACCTGCAGACGACCTTCAACGGTCGCCGCTCGAGCAACACCACTTTTCCGTACACGCGCTACCTCGACCTCATCACCGGGACACGCGGACTCGCCTCGACCGCCGCCGTCTCCGAATGGCGGATCGCCGTCGGACGAGGGGATGAGTCGGCGGAGCGGAAGGTGGCCGGGGTGAGCGCGTCGCTGTTCGGCTTCTTCGACGCGCCGCCGGTGCGTGGGCGCTACTTCACGCCCGACGAGGATCGCACACCCGAAGGGGCGATGGTCGCCGTGCTCACGCACGAGCGGTGGCAATCGGACTTCGCGGGCGGCGACGTGATCGGCCGGACGCTGCGCATCGGCGTGCGCGACGTGACGGTCATCGGGGTCGCACCTCCGGGATTCATCGGCACCGTCGCCGGCCGCCGTCCCGACATCTTCGTGCCGATCACCGCCGTCCCCTACCTGCTCGGCTACAACTCGGCGCGCGACTACTGGACGACCTACAGCTGGGACTGGACCGAGATCCTCGTGCGCCTCGCGCCGGGCGTGAGCGACGCGATGGCGAACACCGAGCTGACCGCGGCGTACATCCGCAGCCGCGCCTCGGCGCGCGCGATCAACCCGCGCGTGCTGCCCGACTCGCTCGTGCGTCCGCACGCCCTCGTCGGCGCGGTGAAGACCGCCGCCGGCCCCGACCCCGGCCTCGAGTCGCGCGTGCTGCTGTGGGTGACCGGCGTCGCGGGGATCGTGCTGCTCATCGCGTGCGCGAGCGTCGCGAACCTCCAGCTCGCGCGGATCATCCGCCGGCGGCGCGAACTCACCGTGCGCCTCGCCCTCGGCGCCGGCCGCGCGCGGCTCGTCTCGCAGCTCGTGACGGAGAGCCTGCTGCTCTCGCTGCTCGGTGCGATTGCCGGATTGTTCGTCGCGCAGTGGAGCGGCGTCGCCATTCGAGGACTGCTGCTGCCCGAGGGTTCGCCCTTCGTTCTTTCGGAGGATGCGCGCACCATCGGCGTCGCACTCGCGTGCGCGCTGATGACGACCCTGCTCATCGCGTTCGGTCCCGTGCGCCTCGCCGGCCGCGGCGACCTCGCGGCGATGATGAAGGG
>CAZIDS010000368.1:0-3056 GCA_964537945.1 uncultured Gemmatimonas sp.
TCGTCGCGGGGCGCGCGATCTTCGGGCACCCCGAGGGCCCGAAGGCGGGGCTCGAGTCTACCGCACCGCGCTGGCGACGCGCACGCTGAGGCGCCAGAGCGTGCGTCCGGGCTCCATCTCGCCCTGGTGCGGCCGTTCCGTCATCTCGTCGTAGCGCACACGGCAGGCCGGCGGCTGGTCGGCCGACATCACCTGGTCGGCGTCCACTTCGAGATGGATCTGCGCCGAGTCGACGCCGACGAGCGTGAGCCGCACGCCCTCGGGACAGGTGGTGCGACCGCGCTCGCCCGAGGCGAAGTAGAAGTAGGGATCCTCGCCGAAGCGCCGCTCCTTGAACCAGGCGCGCCATTCGTCCGTCGTGAACGGCTGGGCCGCCGACTGAGCCCCCGACTGGGCCGCGATGGCGCGCGGCGCCACGAGAAGGAACAGGAGCAGGATGACGCGCAGGACCACGATGCCTTCGCTTCGATGGGGGGCTGCGGCGCAGGGTCGTGCGCGGCCCGGGACGGCGGAATGGGATGTTCGTCCGATGTGGCGCCGTGGCAGGTCCTCTTACCGTGACTGGGGTCACATCCAACCACGGAGAACACGATGCCGTCCGAGTTCATCGATTTCGACGACCTGCGCCGCGCGGTGGAAGCGGCCCACGGGCAGCGGGAGCAGGATCTCGAGCTCTGTCGCGTCGAGAAGTCCGGCGCGCGTCGCAGCGGGGCGGTGCGGCTGCTCACCAAGACGCAGAAAGCGGACCTGCTCGCGGACGACTGGAAGGTGACGCCGCTCGCGCGCACGAAGAAGCGGCGTGAGAACACCAAGCGGAAGGACGAGGTGCGCACGAAGGTCTCGATCGCCATCGCCGGCGGGAAGAACACGCACAAGCTCACGGGCGACAAGGCCGACGCCGCCTTCTGGACCGAGTCGGCGATCGAGAAGTTCATGCTGCCGTACTACCAGCGCACGCTCTCGCCGGCCGCCTTCCAGCTGCTCGCCGACGCGTACTACGTCGAGGACACGGCTGACCCGATCCTCGCGTTCATCCACTATCCGACGTCGGACTACGATGACCTGCGCGAGAGCGATGCGCCGGTCGCGGCACCGATGACGGAAGCGGAGGCCGCGCGCGCCGACGCCTTCGGCGAACTCGCGCAGCTCGGCGTCATCACGGCGTCGGGACCGCGCTCGCTCCAGGCGCACGTGGAGGAGATGGCGGAGCGCTAGCGGGGGGCAGGAGGTCGCGCAGGATCGGGTCGCTCCGCGCGACCCGCAGGAGGGCGGCCCGCCGGCTGATCGCGAACTCGAGGCGCTGGCGGGCCTCCTCCGTCCGCTTCAAGAGCAGCAGCATCGTCACCTCGTCGGGCGCGAGGTCGAGCGTGAGGTCGGGATCGTCCCTCACCTGGTCCCGTGCCCACGAGAGCTCGGCCTCCGCGCGCGCCAGGTCGCCGGCCCGTCCACTCACGATGCCGGCGAGCATCCGCCGGTAGATGGGTGCGTACGCGTGGCCGGCGGTGCGCGCGAGTGGTGGCGGGTCGAGCGCATCGAGGCGCTCGACGACCTTCCACGCGCTGTCGGGGTCGGGGCGTCGCGTGGTCGCGTACTTCATGATGGTGAGGACGCACTCCGTGAACTGCCAGTCGCCCGGGTAGGCGCGGCGGCCGCGCTCGCACCACGCCTCGGCGGTGTCGGGCATCGAGAGCAGGATCAGCGCCGAGATGCCGTTGCGAAGGATCGTCGGTGCCTCCTCGGCGTAGGCGTCCGCGGCGAGCGCGCGTCGCGCGTTGAGCAGCGCGCGCGGCGGGTCGCCATTGTGCCAGTAGACGTTCGTGAGCGTCGCGAGCGCCTTCACGCTCAGCGAGTCCATCGCGACCGCGCCTTCGAGGTCGGCGAGCACGACGGGGACCATCGCGGTGTCGCGCAGCGCGCCGGTCGCCTTGAGCTTCGTCCATCGGATCACGCCGAGGGCCTCGCGGAAGGCGGCGACGCGGTCGTACCTCGCGCGAGACTCCTCGAGGAGGGCGATCGCGCTGTCGAGCACGCGGGCGCGTCCCATCCCCTCGAACATCCCGGCGAGCACCTGCGTCGTCCAGGCGCGCTCGATGATCGGGCGATACCAGCGGGGGTCCTCCGCCTGCGCCTGTCGCAGGATCGAATCGGCGCGGCGCAGCGAGGCGCGCGCCGACGCGCGGAACTCGGCCTGCAGCGAGGTGAGCGCTTCGCGCGCATCGTCGCGCTCGCGGATGCCGCGCTGGACCTGCTGCAGCGCCCGGTTGTTGCGTGTGCCGACGGCGAGTTCGCGGAGCCGGAGCTGGTAGCCGAGCGTCTCGCGGATCAGCAGGACGGCCCGCTCGGCCACATCGTGGCGGAGGTCGATCAGCCCCGAGCGCTCCTTCGAGAACTCGTTGACGAGGAGCACGCGGCCGGACGCGATGTCGACGAGCCGGATGTTGCCGCTGATCGTCTCGCCTTCGCGGGTGATCACGCCTTCGAGCGTGTGTGTGGCGCGCAGGGCGCGCGCGATGCTGTCGCGCGAGACCCGCTGGTCGCGGAAGGGCTTCACGCCGCTCTGCGGGATGATCTCGACGCGGCTCTGGCCGGAGAGCTCGCTGATGACGCCTTCGGTGAGGATGTCCGCCTCGGAGCCGAGCAGCTGCTCCGGGCTCTGGTCGCGGAAGTAGAGGACGGCGATGCGCACCGGCCCGTCGTCGGCGGGGCGGCGCCAGGGCTGCCAGAACAGGAGCAGCAGGAGCGTCGCGATGGCGGCGCCCGCGAGCGCGGCCGGCAGCCACGAGCGCCGGCGCGGCACCGGCGGTGCGAAGACGGCGTCGGTGGCGACGGGCGTGCGGGGACGGACGGGCGAGACGGCGCCGGCCGGCCGCGCGGCACGGAGACGCTGGATCGCCTCCAGTACCTCCGTGTCGGCGGAGACATCGAGCTCGTTCTGCAGCGCGACCTGATGCTCGGTGAGGGCGGCGAGCGCGTGCGCGCCCTCGCCGGCGCGGTCGAGCGCGCGCGCCGCCGACAGCGCGTACGCCGCGCGCAGCGGATCGTGCCGCATCGCGTGC
>CAZIDS010000369.1:0-3052 GCA_964537945.1 uncultured Gemmatimonas sp.
CGCGCGCGCGATCGCGACTCGCTGCCGCTGCCCGGCCGAGAGCTCGCGCGGCCGTGCGGCGAGCGCCGACGCCGGCAGGCCCAACTGATCGAAGAGCGCAGCGGCGCGTGACTGCGCCGTCGCGAGGTCGGCGCGCCGGTGCACCAGCGCACCCTCCACCACGAGTTGCGCGCAGCTGAGGTGCGGCGTGAGCGACGCCCCCGCGTCCTGCGGGACGAGCCGCACGCGCCCGCGATGCCGCCGCAGCGCCCGCTCGTCCATCTCGCCTACCTCGGCGTCGCCGAAGAGGATCGAGCCGCCGTACGGCGTCATCCCGACGATCGCCTGCGCGACCGACGACTTCCCCGCCCCCGACTCGCCGATCAGGCCGAGCGCCGTGCCCGGCGGCACGTCGAACGAGACCCCCTGCACCGCCTCGATGATCTCGGGCGCGCGCAGGCCGTGCCGCACCGCGTAGGTCACGTCCAGGTCGCGCACGACGAGACCGTCGTGCGGCTCCTCGCGCGGCCCGTCGGCCGGCGGCGGAGCATGGCGCGGGAGCGAGACCAGCGGTCGCGGCTCCGGCATCGCCAGCGGTGCGAGCGCGCCGTCGCGCAGCTCGAGGATCCTCGTACAGCGTTCGCCGAGCACCGCGAGGTCGTGCGAGATGTGCAGCAGCGCCGTCCCGCGCTCCGCGCAGAGCTCGTCCATGAGGTCGAGCACCTGGCGCTGCACGGTCGCGTCGAGCGCGGTCGTGGGCTCGTCGGCGACGAGCACCGAGGGCTCGAGCAGCATCGACCCCGCGAGCAGGATCCGCTGCCGCATCCCCCCGGAGAACTCGTGCGGGTAGCGGCCGAGCGCGGCCGCGCCGTCCACGCCGACGCGGTCGAGCATCGCGCGCGCCTTCGCCATCGCCTCGGCGCCGTGCGCGATGCCGTGGACTTCGAGACCCTCGGTGAGCAGTGCGCCGACGGTCATCGTCGGCGTGAGGGCGAGCAGCGGCTCCTGGAACGCCATCCCGACGATGCGGCCGCGCCGCGAGCGCAGCGATTCGGCGTCGAGCGGCACGAGGTCCTCGCCCTCGACCTCGATCCGCGCGCCGGTCGCGAGCGCGGCGCCGGTCGGGAGCAGTCGCAGCAGCGCGGCGCCGAGCGTGCTCTTTCCCGCCCCCGAGGGACCGGTGATCCCGACGTGCTCGCCGCGCATCACGGTGAACGCGACGTCGCGCAGCACCGTGCGGCCGCCGAAGGCGACGCCGAGCCCGCTCACGCGCAGCACCGGCGCGGTCACGCCTCGCCTCCCGCCTCGCGCGCGAAGCGCTCGCCCACGCGATGCGCCGCGAGCGCGCACGCGATCACGCAGAGCGTCGGGAAGAGGACCAGCCACCAGCGCTCGAGCAGACGGCCCTCCGCATCCGCGACGATGTTCCCCCAGCTCGGCGCCGGCGCCGCGACGCCGAGCCCGAGGAAGGAGAGGCCGGCTTCGAGCGGGATCGCCGCGGCGAAGGTGATCGTCGCCGCGGCGGCGAGCGTCGGCACGAGCGACGGCAGGATGTGATGGCGCCAGAGCGCGCCGCGCGGGATGCCCAGGGCGCGTGCCGTCCGCACCGCCTCCGACGCGAGCGCCCGCTGCGTCTCCTGCCGCACGAGCCGCGCGGCGACCATCCACCCCGTGCCGCCGAGCACCAGCCCGAGCGCGAGCGGCCCGGTGGGCCCGAGCAGCGTCGCGACGAGGAGTACCGCGAGCACGCGCGGGAAGGCGAGCGCGGCGTCGGTGCCGCGCATCAAGAAGGCGTCGGCGAACCCGCCGCGGATCGCCGCCGTCCCGCCGACGAGGGCGCCGAGTGCGAGCGAGAGGAGCGCGGCGAGCGAGGCGACACCGAGCGAGACGCTCGCGCCGTGCAGCAGCCGGCTCAGCACGTCGCGCGAATAGCTGTCGGTGCCGAGCAGGTGGGCCGCGCTCGGCGCCTTCGACGCGAGCGCGACGGGGTCGAGCTGGTCGGTCGGCGCGTAGGGCGCGAGGTGCGGCGCCACGAGCGCGACGACCACCGATCCGCCGAAGAGCCAGAGCGCCTGCCGCACCGCGCTGCCGCGTGCGATGCTCATCGCCGGCGCAGGCGAGGGTCGAGCCGCCACTGCGCCGCGTCGGCGAGGATCGAGCCGAGCACGACGGCGGCGGTCGTGAGGATCACGCCGCCGACGACGAGGTGGTAGTCGCGCGCGAGCACGCCGTCCACGAGGAGCCGCCCCATCCCCGGCCACGAGAAGATCCGCTCGATGAGCACCGACCCGCCGACGAGCGCCGGCAGCACCGCGCCGGCGACCGCGACGACCGGCGCGAGCGCCTGCGGGAGCGCGTGGCGCAGCGCGATGCGCTGCTCGGGGACGCCCTTGGCCCGCGCCTGCCGCGCGAACGTCGCTTCGCGCAACGGCAGCATCGCCGCGCGCTGGTGCCTCGCGATGATCGTGCCAAGGCTCAGCGCGAGCGCGATGCACGGCAGTGCGAGGTGGTGGGCCAGGTCGAGCAGTCCGGCGAATCCGCCCGGCGCGAACTCGTCGTGCATCCGCCCGACTGGGAACAGTCCCCATGCGAGCGCGGGTCCCATCAACAGCGCCAGCGCGACGACGAACTCGGGAGTGGCCAGCAGCAGCAGCGTGAGCCGCTCGCTCCATCGCGCGACGCGCCGCTCCGGATGCCATCCCTGCCAAGCGCCGAGCGCGATGCCGCCCGCGAGCGCGAGCACGAACGCGCTCGTCATCAGCACCAGCGTGTTGGGCAGCGCACGCAGCAGTGCGGTACGCACCGGCTCCTGCTGCGTCGTGCTCCAGCCGAGCTCGCCCTGCATCGCATTGCCGACGAAGCGCACGTACTGCACCGCGATCGGGGCGTCGAGGCCATAGGCGGCGCGGAGACGCGCGCGCACCGCCTCCGGCACCTGCTCGCTCACCGTGACCGACGAGAAGGGGTCCCCGGGCGCGAGGCGGAGCAGGACGAAGGTCGCGGTCACGACGAGCAGGAGGACGATCGCCCCCTGCCCCAGCCGGCGCAGCAGCGCGCCCGTCACGCCGTCGCG
>CAZIDS010000370.1:0-3042 GCA_964537945.1 uncultured Gemmatimonas sp.
CCGGGCGGTGGCATGGGCGGGATGTACTAAGGGCAGATGCGAGATGTGAGATGTGAGATGTGAGCTGTGAGAGGGGGCTCGGTCCGCACGGACCGGGCCCCCTCGCGCTTCCGCTCACCTCGCACCTTCTCGCGCTACGACTCCTCGCTCCCGCGCTCCTCGCGCTTCCGCGTTCAATGCCGCGGCAGCGATGCGGCCTTCTCCGTGCTGTCCACCTGTTCCACGAGCCGCTCGATCAGCCCCGAGCCGATGTCGTAGACCCAGCCGTGCAGCATCGGCCGCTTCCCGCGCTTCCACGCGTCGAGCACGGTCGGCGTCCGGCTCAGGATCCCCACCTGCTGCAGCACGTTCAGGTGCGAGAGCTTGTGCAGCCGGTCGGTCGCGTCCTTCGCCGAGTCGAGCTCCGTCCGGTGATAGTTGATCGTCGAGCGGATGTCCGACAGCCAATGGTCGAGAAGCCCGTGCGCCGACTCGGCCTGCGCCGCCTTCAGCGCGCCGCAGTTGGAGTGCCCGCACACGATCACGTGCTCCACGTCCAGCACGTCCACCGCGAACTGCAGCACTGACTGCACGTTCATGTCGGTCGACCAGACCTGGTTGCCGATGTTCCGGTGCACGAACACCTCGCCCGGCAGCGCGCCGGTCATCAGCTCCAGCGGCACGCGGCTGTCCGAGCAGCCGATGATGAGCGCGTGCGGCTTCTGCGCCTGCTCGCGCTTGGTGAAGAAGTCGGGGTCCTGCGCCACCATCTCGCGGGCCCACTCGGCGTTGTTCGCGATCAGCCTCAGATAGTGCTGCACGGAAGTTTCGGGTGGGGGTTCAATGGGCACCGGCGGCCAGCGGCCGCGGCGGGATGCCAACGAGACGATAGTCGATCCCGCGCTCGGCCGCAGTCTCGCCGAACTCGTGCAGGACCTCAAGCGCGTCCGGGTCGATGCGCCGGATGTTCCGCCCGTCCACCTCCAGGCGGCTCCCCGGCGTGAGCGACTCGAGCGCGTCGAGCAGCGCCGCCTTGTTCAGGAAGTTCACGTGGTCGTGCAGTTGCCAGCGCGTGAGGACCGCGCCCTTCGGGCTGACCAGCGTGTACGGCGGGTTCCGCAGCGTGTCCCGCAGGATGATGAAGAGCCCGACCGTCATCCCGACGGCGATCCCGACGAGCAGGTCGGTGAAGAGGATCGCCGCGACCGTCACGACATAGGGCACCCACTGCGAGCGGCCGAGCCGGATCATGCCCTTGAGGATCGAAGGGTGCGCCAGCTTCCAGCCCGTGTACAGCAGGATCGCGGCGAGCGCGGCCAGCGGAATCAGGTTGAGCAGCCGCGGCATCAGCACCACCGCGACCACGAGCAGGCCGCCGTGCAGGATCGCCGACCACCGCGTCCGCGCCCCCGCCGAGACGTTCGCCGCCGAGCGAACGATCACGCCGGTGAGTGGCAGCCCGCCGATGAGCCCGGAGAGGGTGTTGCCGACGCCCTGCGCGAAGAGCTCGCGGTTCGGCGGCGCCTCGCGCTTGAGCGGGTCCATCTTGTCGGTCGCCTCGAGCGAGAGCAGCGTCTCGAGCGACGCGACGATCCCCAGCGTGATGCCGATCCGCCAGACGGCCGGGTCGAGCAGCGAGGCCCACGCCGGGGACGAGAACTGCGCGAGGTACCCCGCGGCGCCCTCCGGCACCGGCAGCGCGACGAGGTGCGTCGGCGCGAGCGTCCACGACGGGACGAACGCGGCGTACAGTGCGTTCAACCCGACGCCGAGCACGACGACGCCGAGCGGGGCGGGGAGCAGCTTGAGCCGCGCGAGCGGCGTGTGCGCCCACCCGAACAGCATCACGAGCGACAGCAGCGCGATCACCACGGCGCCGGGCTCGATCGCGTCGAGCGCGTGCGTGATCCCCGAGAAGGTGTTCTCGGTGTTCGACTGCCGGAACGTCTCGTCGCCCATCGCGTCGGCGTCATACCCGACGGCGTGGGGCAGCTGCTTCAGGATGAGCACGAGGCCGATGGCGGCGAGCATCCCCTTGATGACCGCCGACGGGAAGTAGTAGCCGATGATCCCCGCGCGCAGCGCCGCGAGCACGAGCTGCACGGCGCCGCCCACCACGACGGCGGCGAGGAAGGCGCGGTAGTCGCCGAGCTGCGTGATCGCCGCGAGCACGATCGCGGTGAGGCCGGCCGCGGGGCCGCTCACCATCAGGGCCGAGCCGCTCAGCGGCGCAACGACCAGGCCGCCGACGACGCCGGCGATGATCCCGGCGAAGAGGGGCGCCCCCGACGCGAGCGCCACGCCCAGGCACAGCGGGAGCGCGACCAGGAAGACGACGACGGACGCCGGCGCGTCGTGGCGCCACTGCGGTGCCTGCGGGATGCTGAGCGGTTCAGGCATGGTCCTCCTCGGACCGGTCGATTGGAGGGCTCGATCGGGGCGGGTGTGGATCACGCCCGCGCCGCGGACGTGCCAGGCCTTCATCGTAAGCGCGCGCCAGCACGCGGTGCACCCGTAACGCTACGGTAGCCGCGGCCCGCCGCGCGCCGCGGCCGGTCGCGCTCCTACACGCCGAGGCTGAGCTGCACGCTCACCGGCACGCGCGCGAGGGCGCCCAGGGCGAACGCCGGTGCCGGGGTCCGGCGCACCGCGGCGGCCACCGGACCGGCGAACCCGGCGCGCTTCAGGGCGCCGGCGACCGCGCGCTCCGCGACCTCGGGCCGGTTGTTCACCTCGCTGAGGTGCAGCAGCGTCACCGCGCGCAGCGCCGGCCCCCGCAACTCGACGGCGAGCTCGGCCGCGGTGGTGTTGCTGATGTGCCCGCGTCCGCCGCGGATGCGAGCCTTCAGCGCGGCGGGATAAGGCCCGTCGCGGAGCATCTGCACGTCATGGTTCGCCTCGAGGCAGAGCACGTCGCAGTGCCGGAAGGCGTCGCGCAGCGCGTCCGGAACGGCGCCGAGGTCGTGCGCCACGCCGACGCGGGCGCCGCTCGCCTTCGCCGCGGCGGCGGTCGCGAGCGGCGCCGCGGCGTCGTGCGGCACCGCGCTCGCCTCGAGCGTGAAG
>CAZIDS010000371.1:0-3001 GCA_964537945.1 uncultured Gemmatimonas sp.
CGTGCCATCCACGTTGCCGTGGATGCGGTGGGCTCTTACCCCACCGTTTCACCCTTACCTCCACTCGCGTGAAGGCGGTCTGTTCTCTGTGGCACTGTCCGTCACGCCTTGCGGCGTGCCCAGGCGTTACCTGGCAGCGTGTCCAAGGAGCCCGGACTTTCCTCGGCGCAGGCGAACCTGCGACGCGATCGTCCGGCGGGACCACGCGTGGAATATAGCGTCACCACGCGCGGCGCCGCGCTCCATCCCTTGGCCCGCCGATGACGGCCCCCTCGGGAGCCCCGGAGTGCAATGACGGGGCAATGACCGGCGCGCGATACGCTCGTGGCGCAAGGTCACCCCCACGCCGAGGAAGCCGATGCCGCTCGTGCCCCGCGCCCTGACCGCCCCGGTGCTCACCGTGCTCGACCCCGACGAGCGACCGCGCGTGGACGCGGCGGGCGCGGGCCTGTATCACGCGATCCACAAGGAGAGCGTCGCCGACGCGCTGCAGGACCTCAAGCGGCGCCGCGTGAGCGCGGTGCTGCTCTCGGTGCTGCGCTGCGCGCGCGACCCCGACCGGCGGATGGCGACGATGGTGCGCGAGTTCCCGTCGGTGCCGACGGTCGCGATCCTCGGTGCGGCGCCCGCGAGCGCCGAGACGCTGCTGCAGCTGGGCAACGCGGGCATCACCACGCTCGTCGACGTGCGGCAACCCTCGGGATGGACCCACCTCCGGCAGCTGCTCGCGACGAGTGCGGTGCAGGAGGTCGACCGCGTGGCGCTCGATGCGATCCGCGCCGAGCTCGGCGAGGTCACCGAGGACGGCTGGCGCTTCTTCGAGGCGCTCTTCACCGCGAGCGAGCGCGTCGCCACGGTGCGCGAGCTCTCGCTGCGGATGGGGGTGCTGCCGAGCACGCTGATGAGCCGCTTCTTCCGCGCGCGGCTCCCGGCGCCCAAGCGCTATCTCGCCTTCGCGCGGCTGCTGCGCGCCGCGCGGCTGTTCGAGGACCCGGGGCATTCCATCGCGGACGTCGCGAACGCGCTCGACTACTCGTCGCCGCAGAGCTTCGGCCGCCACGTACGCACGCTGCTGGGGATGACGGCAGGCGAGTTCCGGGCGCGCTACCCGACGGCGCGACTCCTCGAGCGCATGATCGAGGAGCTGGTGCGACCGTACGCCACGGCGCTGCGCGCGCTGCAGCCGCTGGCCCTGCGTGCAGGGATGCGGCCGCTGCCGCCGTCGCTCCACTCGCGCCGCCCCGCCTTCCACCGGCGGCCGCACTGAGCGCGAGGCGCACGGCGGCAATAGCCGGCGCAGCTACATCCGCGCGACGATCTCCGCCGCGCGCGCGAGCGAGGCGACCTCGAGGCCGGTCCGCTCGATCGCCTCGCGGCCGCCCTCCTCCCGGTCGACGACCGAGAGCACGCCGACCACCTGGCCGCCGGCCGCACGCACCGCGTCGATCGCCTTGAGTGCGGAGCCGCCGGTGGTGATCACGTCCTCGATCACCACCACGCGGTCGCCGGCGACGAAGGCACCCTCGATGAGCTTGCCCGTGCCGTGCGTTTTCGCTTCCTTCCGCACCGTGAAGGCGCGCGTCGGCATGCCGGCGAGCTGGCTCGCGTAGGCGATCGCATAGCTCACCGGGTCGGCGCCGAGGGTGAGTCCGCCGACCGAGTCGGGATGCCAGCCACGCTCGCCGAGGGCGTGCAGCCCGAGCGGGCCGATCAGCGAGAGCCCTTCGGGGTGCATCGTGGTCAGCCGGCAGTCGATGTAGAGATCCGACTGGCGGCCCGAGGCGAGCGTGAAGGAGCCGCGCTTGGCGCTGCGCTGGGCGAGGAGGTCGAGCAGGCGGGCGTGCTGGTCCATGGCGCGCACTCTACGCCGCTCGTGGGACCGGGTCAATGAGGTGCGATGCTCGTCTGGGTGATCACCGCGGCGGTCGCGATCGGGCTCGTGGCGTTCCTGCTCTACGAGCGGGGCCAGCGCCGCCGCCTGAAGGAACGGAGCGCCGAGCTCGAGCACCTCAGCTTCGAGCTCGCGCGCGCGAACCGCGCGAAGTCGGAGTTCCTCGCCAACGTCTCGCACGAGCTGCGGACACCGCTCGCCGCGATCGTCGGCTTCGTCGACCTGCTGCGCGACGGCTCCTATGGCGAGCTGACGCCGCGCATGGTGGGGCCGGTCGAGCGCATCCAGGCGTCAGCGGAGCACCTGCAGGCGCTCGTCGACCAGGTGCTGGACCTGGCGAAGCTCTCCGCCGGCCGCCTCGACGTGCATCGCGAGCCGCTCTCGCTGCGCGCCTTCGTGATCGACGTCGCGAGCGAGGTGGAGCCGCTGGTCATCGAGAAGGGGCTCGCGCTCGCGATCCAGGTGCCGGCGACGCTCCCGCGCATCAGCACCGACCCGACGCACCTGCGCCAGATCCTGGTGAACCTCCTCGGCAACGCGGTGAAGTTCACGCCGGGCGGGAGCATCACGGTGCGCGCGGCGTACGTGGCTGACGGCGCCGTGCGCGCCGCGACCGCCACGGCGGCCAAGCGGCCGCTGCTCGCCGCCGGCGGCAACTGGATCGCGCTGCAGGTGGTCGACACCGGCATCGGCATCGCGCCGAAGGACCAGGAGCGGATCTTCGAGGAATTCGAGCAGGTGCAAGCGGGCTCGCGCGGCGACTCGGAGCGGCGCGGCACCGGCCTCGGGCTCTCGATCACGCGCCGCCTGGCCCGGCTGCTCGACGGCGACATCACGCTCGAGAGCGACGCGGGGAAGGGTGCGACCTTCACCTGCTGGCTGCCGGCCGACCCGGCGGCGCGCGGCGCCGGCGACGCGGCGCCCGAGCGCCAGCAGAGCCCCGTCGTCCCGCGCGAGAGGAACCCGCCCGACGGCCTCTCCCCAGCCGCACGAGGATGACGACCGAGGTGCCCTTCCTCCGTCATCCTCACGCCGTGAGCGCAAAGCGCGAGCGAGCGTGGGGATCCAGCATGAGACTCTTCGCCGAAGGCGCGTTATCGACGGCCGATG
>CAZIDS010000372.1:0-2997 GCA_964537945.1 uncultured Gemmatimonas sp.
GGTCATAGTAGGGCGTGACGACGACGCCACTGGGCAATGACCGATTGATCTCCTCGACGCGTTCGCGCACACGGCGCACGACTTCGCGGCCGTTCTCGCCCCGCAGCATCATCACGATGCCGCTCACCACCTCGCCATGACCATCGCGTGAGACCGCACCCTGCCGCAACTCCGCGCCCTCGCGGACGTCGGCGACGTCGTTCACGGTCACCGGCACGCCCGACGCACTCGCACGGATGACGCTGTGCTTCAGATCGTCCAACGTCGCGGCCTGTCCGAGGCCGCGCAGGATGTACTGTTCGTCGCCGTGCTCGAGGTAGCCGCCCGCCGCGACGGCGTTGTTCGCCTCGACGGCTTCGACCACATCGTGCAGGGTGAGGCCGAAGCTCACGAGGCGATCCGGACGCACGATCACCTGCGCCTGTCGGACGTTGCCGCCGAAGCTGTTCACTTCGGTCACGCCGGCGACCGTGCGCAGTTGCGGCCGCACCAGCCGATCATGGATGGTGCGGAGCTCGGTGATGTCCTTGCCGCCGCCCTCCAGCGTGTACATGTAGATCTCGCTGTTCGCCGCGGAGAGCGGCCCGAGTGCGACCTCGGCGCCAGCGGGTAGCTGCTCCCGGACACCTTGCAAGCGTTCGGAGATGAGCGTACGCGCCCGCTGGATCTCTGTCCCATCATCGAACACGACGGTGACGGCAGCGAAGCCGTACTTGCTCACCGAGCGCACCTGCTTCACGGCGGGCATCCCATTCATCGCCACTTCGACCGGGAACGTCGCGAGCCGTTCGACCTCGATCGGCGAGAGGCCGGGCGCCTCGATGAGCACCTGCACCTGCACATCGGTGAGATCGGGGAATGCATCGACGCGCAACGTGGAGAGCGCCCAGAGGCCGCCGCCGACGAGCGCCAAGACCGCCGCGACCACGAGACCGCGTTGCCTGACTGCCCAAGCGACGAGTCGCTCCGCCGGATCCGCCGGCGAGCCGGGGATCGGATTCATCTGTGTCATGGCGGGCTCCTAGTGGTCGTCGGAGAGTGAGGCCTTCGCGAGCTCGCTCTTGAGCGTGAACGCCCCGCGCGTGACGATGCGCTCGCCCGCACGGAGTCCGTCCAGCACCACCATCTGCGCGGCCTGCGCGCCGGCGGACCCCACCGGCATCATCGGCGCGAGTCGTACGTCGCGCCGTTCATAGGCGCGCTCGCCCACCTCCACGAACACGAAACGCTGTTCACCATCGGAGACGACCGCCGACGTCGGGATCGTGAGCACGGTGCCGCGTTCGCCGAGTGACTCACGCGTCGAGACGACGAGACTCACGGCGGCGAACATCCCCGGACGGAGACGTCGACCGGTGTTCGGGACATGGATCACGGCCTGCACCGTTCGGGTCTCCGGGTTGAGCGCGTCCTTCAGTCGCTCGACGGAACCGTCGAACCGCACGCCTGGCAGCGCCGCGATCGTCACGCTCGCACGCTGGCCGGCTCGCACGAACGCGAGTGACCGCTCGGGGACCTCGGCCACGACATCGACGACACTGAGGTCGGCCACGGTGAAGATCGGCTGGCCGCTCTCGACCGCCGATCCGGCGAGCACGTGCGACTCCAGGATGCTGCCGGACAAGGGGGCGGTGATCGCGAGCGTGTTGGACGGCTCGCCTCCATCGCCCACGCGCGTGATCTCGGCGTCGGACACACCGAGCAGGCGCAGACGTCGCCGCGCGGCCTCCGCCAAGGCGCGCGCACCCTCTGCGTCTCGCGAGCCCGCGAGCACGCGGGCGCGGCGTTCCGCCTGCTGCAGGTCGGCCTGTGCCACGACGTACTCGGGCGTGTAGAGCGCGGCGACGGTCCGGCCGGCATCGACTTGCTCACCGGCGATCACCAAGAGCGTCTCGACGCGACCGGCCGTGCGAGACGAGACCACCGCGATGCGCCGCGGGTCGACATCCACCTCGCCCGGCACCTCAAGATGTTCTCCGCTTCGCTCCGCCGCTGACGCATTGACCGCCGCGGTGACGATGCCCGCGGTCCTGAACGCCTCGGCACTGAGCTGCACCTGAGTCGCTTCGGACTCAGTGTGCTCCTGCTCGGACGGCGCCTCTCCATGCTCACTCGCTGCGGCCGGGCGATCGGCGTCTCCGCCGCACGAGGCGACGAGCAGCATGCCCGTGATGAGGATGAGCGCCGCAATCTTGGATGTGTACATGGGATCAACGCTCCTGGAGCGTGGAAGGGTCGTGTGAGTCAGTGAGGGCGGGACCAGCCGCGCCTGAGCCGCCGCGCATGAGCGCGGCATACGCGTCGGCGGCGTCCAGCAGCGCGTCGATCGCGCCGATCTCGGCGCGCGCCAGCGCGCGCTCGAAGTCGAGGAGTTCGAGCAGCGTGAGGCGCTGCGCACGGTACGCCGCGAGCGCACCATCGCGCTCCTCGCGCGCGCCGGTCAGCAGCGCGGCATCGTATGCATCGATCCGGCGCAACGCCGCGGCGAGGTGTTCACGAGCGGCGGTCAGACGCGACTGCACTGCAGCGCCGGTCGCGCGACGCGCCTGCGCCGCGGCCTCCACGTTCAAGTGGTCCGCGAGCGTGGCGCGCTCGTTCGCGATCGAGGCAGTCCGCGGCAGCGTCCATGAGATCCCTGCGCTCGGACCGAGCGTGGGACCGTTGTTGGCCTGCCCGATCCGCTGCACGCCGACGAATGCCTCGGCGCGCGATCGCCGGGCGGCGGCTCCGAGCGCCTTCGAGCGTTCAGCACGCGCGATCTCGATATCGGCCAACTGCAGATCGAGGACGATAGGCCGAAGCGCTCGAACATCGGCGTCCGCCGGGAGTCGCGTGCGCCACTCGGCGAGCGTGGTCAGGGCGATGAGCGAGTCCGCACGCGCGAGTCGCGATGTCCCTCCGACCTCCTCCGTCGCCAACAGCGACTGAAGCGTCGCACGTGCCGCCGCTTCGACGGCCACCAGTTCGGCGCGCTCACTCTGCACGCGGAGTCGCTCC
>CAZIDS010000373.1:0-2986 GCA_964537945.1 uncultured Gemmatimonas sp.
GACTGCACCAGCTTCGAGACGCTGCCGCCGGGCGTCTGCGCCTCGACCGGCACCGAGATCGCGTAGCCGTTGTCCTCGACCAGGTAGACGACCGGGAGCTTCAGGTTCGAGGCGGTGTTGAGCGATTCCCAGAACTCGCCCTCGGACGTCGTGCCGTCGCCGGTGGAGACGAAGACCACCTCGTCCTTGCCGAAGCCCTCGGTGAGCCCGAGCAGCTTCGCGCGCAGCGAGGCCTCGGCCGAGCCCGCCGCCTGCAGGAACTGCGTGCCCGTCGGCGAGGAGGTGGAGACGATGTTGAGCTTCTTGTGGCCCCAGTGCGACGGCATCTGGCGGCCGCCCGAGTTGGGGTCGATCGCCGCGCCGACCGCCGAGTAGAGCATCTCGGCCGGCGTCATGCCGAGCTGCAGGCAGAGCGCGCGGTCGCGGTAGTACATGTAGAACCAGTCGTACGACGGCTTGAACACGAGGCCCGCGGCGGTGAGCACCGCCTCGTGACCGGCGCCCGAGATCTGGAAGAAGATCTTGTTCTGCCGCTTGAGCTGGATCTCCTTGTCGTCGAGACGGCGCGACAGGAGCATGGTGCGGTAGGCGGCGACGAGCTGGGCCTTCGAGAGGCCGTGCGTGGCGCGGCGCGCCTTGGCGGAAGTGGCCATGGTCGGGATGGCGGGTGAGGGACCGGGCCGGGCCCGGGACCAGATGGATGGAAAATAGCGATTCGGCTCCCCTCACGGGGTAAGGTCCACGGCCGTAACGTCACCCTTCCTTCACCGGCCGCCGTCGCGCGGCCGCCTGGGACCCGTCCGATGCCTCGTCCGACCGCACTCCGACTCGCCGCCCTGCTCGCCCTCGCCGTCCCGGCTTCCATGCGCGCGCAGGCGCCCGCGGGCCCGCCGGACGGCTGGAAGCTCAGTCTCGACCGTCCCGCGCGATTCGCCGCCGGCGGCAAGGCGATCGGCAGCGACACGCTCTTCGACTTCTCGCTGATGCCCCCTGGGTGGCACGCGACGATGGGCCCCGGCGGCGCGATCCACGACCCGAGGCTCAAGGCCGACCACCGCTTCGTGCTCACCGCCGAGATGATCCTCTTCCCCGACGCGGCGATGGACGGCGAGTACGGGATCTTCGCCGGCGGGCTCGACCTCGACGCGCCCGCGAGCAAGCAGTGGTACGCCTTCGTCGTGCGCGGCGACGGCAGCGCGGCCGTCATGCACCGGGCCGGTCCCGAGACGCACATGGTGATGCCGTGGACCAAGCTCGCCGCGGTGAAGCCCCGCCCCGACGGCGCGACGGTCACGAACATCCTGCAGCTCCGCGCCGAGCCGGATTCGATCCGCTTCTTCGTGAACGGCGAGCGGGTGACCGCGTTCGCCCGGTCCGACCTCGACGTGAACGGACCCTTCGGCTTCCGCCTGGGTAAGGGCGTCAACCTGCACATCACGAATCTCGACCTCACGCAACGGCTCGCGCCGTTCCCCCAGAGGAGATGACCTGATGCGGCGACCCCACCTCGCCCTCGTCGCGCTCGCGCTCTCGGTGCCGGCCGCGGGACGCGTGCTGGGGGCGCAGGCTCCCGCCGCCGCGCCGCCGCGCGTGGTGGTGAAGGACTCGACGGGCCGCCCCATCCCCTACGCGGCGGTGCAGACCGCCGGGAGCAACCCGCGCACGGCGAGCGACTCGGGGATCGTCACGCTGCGCGTGCCGCGTGCCGATTCGCTCAAGCTCCTGGCGCGGCGGATGGGGTTCGAGCCGTGGGAGGGGTGGGTGCGCCCCGACGACGCGGGGGACTACCCGGTCGTCCTGCGGCCGCTGCCGCAGAACATCAACCGCGTCACCATCTACGAGCGCGACACCCCGCTCTCGCGCACCGGCTTCTACGATCGGATGGAGCGGGTGGAGCGCGGCGCCGTGGTGGCGCGCTTCTGGACGCCGGAGGCGATCGAGCTGCGCAATCCACAGCGCGTCACCGCGCTGCTCGAGGGCGAGAACCTCGTGCGCGTGCGCCGGCTGGCCGGGCGGACGTTCGTGGTCGGGCGGAACGCACAGTGCCCGGCCGGCATCCTCGTGGACGGCCAGCGCATGCTCGGCACCATCGAGGAGATCGCGACGCCGGAGACCGAGTCGGAGATCCGGTACCTGATGGCGACGAAGTTCCGGGGTCGCGCCGATGCGCGCGACGCGGCCGAACGCGACTGGGCCTCGACGAAGATGTCGATCGACGAGGTCGTCACGTCGCTGTCGATCGTCGCGGTGGAGGTCTACAGCAGCCTGGCGGCGGCGCCGGCCGAACTGCAGCGGAACGCGCCCGCGTACGCGTGCAGTCTCGTGGTCATCTGGACGGGGAGGCGGGGATGAACGGACTCAGGCTGCTCTCCGCGGCGCTCGCGATCGGCGCCCTGATCTCGCTCGAGGCGAGCGCCCAGGCGCCGGCGTTCGCGCCCGCGCCGCGCGTCGTCGTACGCGACTCGCTCGGGCGCTCCGTGCCGTACGCGAGCGTGCAGGCCGGCGGGACGAATGCGCGCGTGGCGAACGACTCGGGAATCGTGACCCTCACGGTGCCGCGCGCCGACTCGCTCAAGCTGCTCGCCCGCCGGGTCGGGTTCGCGCCGTTCGAGGGGTGGGTGCGCCCCGGCGAGGACGGGACCTACGCCGTCGAGCTGAACCCGCTGCCGCAGAACCTCAACCGGGTGACGATCTACCAGAAGGACACCCCGCTGGCACGCGCCGGGTTCTACGACCGCATGGAACGCGTGCGGCGCGGCGCGGTCGTCGGCCGGTTCTGGACCCCGGAGGCGATCGACCTGCGGAACCCGAACCGGACGTCGGCGCTGATGGAAGGCGAGAACATCGTCCGCGTCCGGACGATGAGCGGGAAGCCCGTCCTCACCGGCCGCGGCGGGACCTGTCCGATGGGCGTCGTCGTCGACGGGCAGCGCATGACCGGCATGGTGGAGGAGATCAGCACGCGCGAGGGAGAGGACGAGATCCA
>CAZIDS010000374.1:0-2964 GCA_964537945.1 uncultured Gemmatimonas sp.
CCTACGGCCTGCCGGCGATCGTGACGAACTGCACGAACAACTACGGCCCCTGGCAGATCCCGGAGAAGCTCATCCCCCTCATGATCGAGAAGGCGATCGCGGGCGAGCCGCTGCCGGTCTACGGCCGCGGCGAGAACGTGCGCGACTGGCTCTACGTGGACGACCACGCACGCGCGCTGAAGCTCGCGCTCGAGCGCGGCGAGCCGGGCCGGACCTACGGCATCGCCGGCGGCAGCGGGCGCCGGAACCTCGACGTGGTGAAGCTGCTCTGCGCCGAGCTCGACGCGGCACGGCCGTCCAGTTCGGGGCCGAGCGAGCGGCTCATCACCTTCGTGCCGGACCGGCCGGGCCACGACCTGCGGTACGCGGTGGACGACGCGCGCACGCGGCGCGAGCTCGGCTGGTCGCCGCGCGAGACGCTCGAGAGCGGCCTCCGCCGCACGGTCGCATGGCACCTCGAGCACCGTGGCTGGAGCGCGCGCGTGCGCGCCGGCGGCTACGGTGGCGAGCGGCTCGGCCTGCAGGGCGGCGCATGAAGGGCATCGTCCTCGCCGGCGGCACCGGCACGCGCCTGCATCCCGTCACCCGCGCGGTGAACAAGCAGCTGCTGCCCGTCTACGACAAGCCGCTCATCTACTATCCGCTCACGGTGCTGATGCTCGCGGGGATCCGCGAGATCCTCATCATCACGACGCCCGAGGACCAGCACCGATTCCGGAGCGTGCTCGGCGACGGCTCGGACTGGGGACTCGACTTCTCCTACGCCGGCCAGCCGTCGCCCGATGGCCTCGCGCAGGCGTTCGTGATCGGCCGCGACTTCGTCGGGCGCGACCCGGTGGGGCTCGTGCTCGGCGACAACATCTTCTACGGCACCGGCCTCACCGACCTGCTGCAGTCGTCGGCGGCACGCACGGCGGGCGCGACGATCTTCGCCTATCACGTCACCGACCCGGAGCGGTACGGCGTCGTCGAATTCGATGAGAAGGGGCGCGTGCTCTCGCTCGAGGAGAAGCCGCGCGAGCCGAAGTCGAGCTACGCGATCCCCGGGCTCTACTTCTACGACAACGACGTGCTCGGGATCGCGGCGGCGCTGCCGATGTCGGCCCGCGGCGAGTACGAGATCACCGACGTGAACCGCGAGTATCTGCGCCGCGGCACGCTGCGCGTGGAGCCGTTCGGCCGCGGCACGGCCTGGCTCGACACCGGCACGCCCGACTCGCTGCTCGACGCCGCTCGCTTCGTGCAGACGCTGGAGAAGCGGCAGGGGCTCAAGATCGCGTGCCCCGAGGAGATCGCCTACCGCAAGGGCTGGATCGACACCGAGGCGCTGCTGCGCCTCGCCGCCAGGCTGCGGCACAACGCGTACGGCGCGTACCTCGAGCGGCTCGCGCGCCTCCCCGACTTCGGCTGAGGCGCGGGCCGGCTCAGGCCTTCCGCAGCGCCCGCATCAGCTCGCGCGGGTCGCGCAGGATGCGAAGCAGCGCATGCCGCTCCTCGGCGTGCAGGATGCCGGTCGCGGCGAGCGCGCCGATGAACGCGATCGCGGCCACGATGCGGACCGCCATCGCCGCGGGCGACCAGGGTGCGCCGTCGGAGACCGCGCGGGCCGCCAGATCGGCGGCGAGCCACGTGACCGTCGCGAGCAGCATCGGCGCGGCGAGCTGGCCGAGCGGCACCCGCAGCGGATGGACGCGCAGCGAGAGCGAGCGCATCACGACGAACTCGAGCGCGAAGGCGCCGGCCGTCGCTATCGCCGCTCCCATCGCGCCCCAGGTGGGGATCAGCAGCAGGTTCAGCAGGATCGCCGCGCCGGCGGCGATCGTCGAGCTCGTCGCGATGAGCCCGGGCCGCGAGGCGATCAGCGCACCGGTCTGCGACACCTGCCGGTAGCCGAAGAAGATCATCGCGAGCATCAGCACCGGCACGGCGCGGTCGGCCGACGCGAACTGCCGCCCCATCATGAGGTGGATCACGTCGGTCGCGAAGAGTGCGATCATCAGGCCGAGCACCACGAGCACGAGGTTGTACTGGCGCAGGATCCCGGCGATGATCGGCGTGCCCGCGCTCCCCTCACGCTTGTCGATCTCGAGCGACTTCGCGATCCAGATGTCGCGGAAGGGTCCGATGACGAACGTGCCGAGCAGCATCGCCAGCTTGTAGCTCAGGGCGTAGATCCCGACGTCGGCGAGCGTGCGGCTCACGCGGAGGAAGTAGCGGTCGGAGAAGTGGAGCACGAAGCTCCCGAGCTGCCAGACCATCAGCGGCGCGCCGAACGCGATCAGCTCGCGCGCCCGCTGCGACGCGAAGCGCACGCCGGTCGCGCGGAGCATCACGGTGAGCATGAACCCGCCGACCACGATCGACGAGACGATGTTGCTCCAGAAGATGCCGGCGACGCCGATCCGCAGCCACACGACGAGCACGATGTTGAGCGAGAGCGACAGCACCGTGCGCGCGAGGTTCGACGACACGAAGAGCTGTGACTTCTGCTGCGCCTGGAGCCAGACCCCCGGGATGTCGCCGAGCGCGCCGAGCGCGAAGGCGATCACCGCGAGTCGGACGTAGTGATCCGACTGGTCGGGCCCGAGCAGCACGTCGGTGAGCTGCGTGGAGAACGCGAGCCCGAGCAGGCCGACCGCGCTGAACACGCCGATCAGCAGGAGTGACGCGGTGCTGATCACGCCGTTCCGCTCCGCCTCGGTCTCGTACTGGTAGTAGTAGCGCAGCACCGCCTGGCGCACGCCGAGCCCGACGAGCATGCCCAGGATGTCGGTGCTCAGCGCGAGGATCTCGAGGATGCCGTAGTCCGCGGTCGTCAGGACGACCGTGTAGACCGGCAGCATCACGAAGCCGACGCCCTTCGCGAGCACGGTGCCGAGCGCGTAGATGCTCCCGTGCTTCACGGTGCTCGCGAGGTAGCCGCGCGAGCGGCCTTCAGCGGGGGCGGCGCCGCCCTCGGCGGGG
>CAZIDS010000375.1:0-2964 GCA_964537945.1 uncultured Gemmatimonas sp.
GGCTTCGAGCAGCTCGACAACGTCACGAACCGGCCGTTCCATCCGGACCCGAACCACTACAAGCCGGCGACCGTGACCGGCGCCCCGGCCTCGTCGTACGAGGTCAACTTCACCGACCCGAACTTCAAGTTCCCGCAGCTCTGGCGCACGAACATCGCCGTCGACCGCAAGCTCCCCTACGGCATGGTCGGCACCGTCGAGTGGCTGCTCGGCCAGGACGTCAACGGCATCACCTACTTCGACGCCAACCTGAGCAACCCGGACGACCACTACAACGGGCCTGACCCGCGCATGCGCTACGTGGTCGACGATTGCCCGGGCACCGGCTCGCTCGCGGGCGTGCAGAACCGCATCAACTGCAAGATCACCAACGCCGTCACGCTGAAGAACCAGAACTTCGGCAATCAGTGGAATCTCGCCGCCTCGCTCGAGAAGAGCTTCGCCAACGGGTTCTACGCGAAGGGCGCCTACAGCTACGGCGTGTCGCGCAACACCGTCGACGCCGGCTCGATCGCGCTCGGCTCGTGGAACACCAACCCGATGCCGAACGACCCGCAGAACCCGGCCGTCGGCTACTCCGGCACGTCGCTCGGCCACCGCTGGTTCGTGGTCGGCTCGTACTCGCGCCAGATCTTCTCGTTCGGCCGCACCACCGTCTCGACCTTCCTCGAGAGCCGCACGCAGGGCAACGGCAGCTACACCTACGGCGGTGACTTCAACGGCGACGGCGGCACCTCGAACGACCTGATCTACATCCCGCGCAACCTCGGCGAGATCAACTTCCAGCAGTTCACCGCCTCCGGCGTGACCTTCACGACCGCGATGCAGGCGACCGCCTGGGACAACTTCGTCAAGCAGGACCGCTACCTCCGCAACCACAAGGGCTCGGTGGTGGAGCGCGGCGCGATCTTCATGCCGATGGTCACCCGCATGGACCTGAGCTTCACCCAGGACTACGTGCAGACGATCGCCGGCAAGCAGCACAAGCTGGAGTTCCGGATGGACATCCTGAACTTCACGAACATGATCAACTCGGACTGGGGCCGGAGCATCAGCTTCGTCTCCACCCAGCCGCTCATCCCGGCCGGCACCACCGCCGGGAACGTCCCGATCTTCCGGATGCGCAACATCGGCACGAACCTCCTGAGCCGCACGTTCCAGCGGAACTCGGGCGTGTCGGATGTCTACCGCATCCAGATCGGCGCGCGGTACATCTTCAACTGACCCGCACCGGCGGCGGACGGCCTCGGCCGCCCGCCGTCGGCGAAGGACGGCAGGACGCGAAGGCCCGGCGAGCGATGCTCGCCGGGCCTTCGCCGTTCCCGTCCGGGCGGCGCCCTCCCCCCCTGTCAGCACTGACAGCTTGTGGTGTGCCCTGCCGCGGCCGATCCTGCACCCCATCACGAGCGACGCGAGGAGGCCCGACGCAGCGAGCTGAGCGGAGCCGAGGTCCTCGGAGACGGCGCGGGGGGCGGCCACCGGCCGCCCCCCGCGTCCTCCTCCCGCCCACGGCGCGCCGCGCGCGCCGCCACCGTCAGAAGATCGAGAGCTTGATGTACTTCCGCGGGTTGCGCTGGAAGTCGGTCGTCAGCGAGTCGAGCCGCTGCACCAGCCCGCGCACGTCGCGGTAGAGTCCGGGGTCGTTCAGCAGCAGCCCCGCCGACCCTTCGTTCGAGTCGAGCTTCTTGAGGATGCCGTTGAGCTGCGTCGTCGTGCCGCGCAGGTCGGTCGTGAGCTGCGTGACGTTGCGCGAGAGCTCGCCGAGCGCGCGCACCGTGGAATCCACCTGCGCCGAGTCCACCGAGTTCGCGAGGTGCTGGAAGGAGCGCTGCGTGCGCAGCAGCTCCTCGCTCTGCGTGTCGGCGATGCGCGTGAGCTCGACGAGCAGCTGGTCGGCGCTGCGGACCGTCTTCTTGAGGTCGTTGAGCCCGCCCTCGTCGACGAGCGACTTCTTCAGGGCCTGGGTAAGCGCCTGTACGTCGGCGCCGATCGAATCGACCTTCGCCAGCACGTCGGCGATGCCGACCGACCCGCTGCCCGCCGGGACCGTGTCGCCGATGGCGAAATACTCGTTCGTCGGCTTGTCGGGCTTCATCGCGACCATCATGTCGCCGAAGACGCCGTTGGGCGCGGGCTTCGCCGTCGTGCCCCGCGGCACGCGGTACTTCTTGTAGACGCGCATCGTGACGAGCAGCTTGCCGTCCTCGCGGATGTCCACCGCGTCCACGTAGCCGACCGTGACGCCGGAGAGCATCACCGGCTGCCCCTGGCGCAGCCCCGAGCCCCAGTCGAACACGCCGTAGACGACGTAGCCGGGGAAGAGCCCCCCGCGGGCGAGGAAGAGCGAGCCGACCACGGCGAGGGCGATCGCGATGGTGGCCACGATCCCCACGAGCACTTCGTCGCGTCGTTTCATCATCCTTGGAGCATCGGGGCGAGGAGGACGGCGGTCAAGGCGTCGAGCACGAGGATCGCGATCGACGAGATCACGACCGCCTTCGCCGTGCTCTTGCCCACGCCCTCGGCCCCGCCATAGGTCTTGTAGCCCTCGTACGTGCAGAGGAAGGCGATCGCGCCGCCGAAGAGCGTCGCCTTGATGAGGCTGTAGGTCACCTGGAACTGGTCGTAGCCGAGCTTGACCCCTTCCATGAACTGCGAGTACTGGACGTCGGCCACCGTCACCGCCGCCATCAGCCCCGACAGCACGCCGATGCAGTCGGCGAAGATCGTCAGGATCGGCAGCATCACGATCGACGCGACCAGCCGCGGGATCACGAGGTAGGCGACCGGGTCGAACGACAGCGTCTCGAGCGCGTCCACCTGCTCGGTCACCCGCATCGTGGCGATCTCGGCCGTCATCTTCGCGCCGACGCGCCCGGCGAGCACGAGGCCGGTCAGCAGCGGCCCCGTCTCGAGGATCACGATCTGCCGGGCCGAGAGCCCGACGATCGAGAGCGCGATGCC
>CAZIDS010000376.1:0-2950 GCA_964537945.1 uncultured Gemmatimonas sp.
GGACGGCAGAACGCGCCGCCGGCGCGGTGCGCGAAGCGCACCGCCTCGTCGTCGGCGAGCGGCCGATGGCAGCTCGCGCAGGCGTCGAGCGACGGCGCGAAGCCGAGTTCGCCGACGAGGCCCCACGCGGCCGCCAGCGTGCGTTCGGCGACCTCCTCATCCGTCGCGGCGCCGATCGCGTCGAGCCCGGCGGCGAGGACATCGTGGATCGCGTTCGCCCCGTCCTCGATCGCGAAGCGGAGGCAGAGCTCGCCGAGCGCGGCGGCGGCGTGGAAGCGCGCCAGCGACGCGGCGAGCGCGGGCCGTGCACGCGTCGCGTCGAAGGCGGCGAGGATGTGGAGGTCGCGCGCGGGATTGATCGAGAGCTGCGCGACGCCGCTGGTGAAGAGGTCCAGCCCCTGACCGAACCGGCTCTTCGGGCGCTTCGCGCCCCGCGCGATCACGCTCACGACGCCCGCCTCGCGCGTGGCGAGGCGGACGATGCGCGAGGTCTCGCGGTAGTCGAAGCCGTGGAGGACGATCGCCTCGGTCTGGATCACCTCACGAACTTAAGCCCCGCGTACAGCGTGCGCCCCGGCGAGGCGAAGCCGCGGACCTGCTCGTAGCCGACGTTCGCGAGGTTCTCGGCGCGAAGCAGCACGCGTGCGCCCGGCACGAGCCGCCCCGGCAGCGCGAGGTCGGCCGCGACGTCCACGAGCGTGAAGGGCTTCAGCTCGACCGGCGTCGCGGGGAAGCCGGAGAAGTCGCGGTCCTCGCGCATCCCGGTCCGCGTGGCAGCGGCGCTGAATGTGCCGACGCCCGCGACCGCGCGGCGCAGCTGGAGCGAGACGACGTGCTCCGGCCGCCGCAGCAGCCGCCCACCCTCGACGAAGTTCGCCGAAACGCCGCTGTCGAAGCCGGCATCCACGACGCGCGTGTCGGTCCAGGTGTAGCCCGCGGTGACATCGAAGCCCGCGATGTCCGGCAGGGTGGCCTCGACCTCGACGCCGCCCGCGTTCGCCTCGGCGACGTTGTAGTAGTTCGGGTCGCCGGGCGCGGGCGTGGCGTACGTGTACTGGATGAGGTCGCGGAAGCGCTGCGTGAAGCCGGTGACGCGCACGAGCGCGGCCTGCCCGACGAGCGTCTCGACGCCGAGTTCGGCCGACCGCGTCCGCTCCGGGCGCAGCGCCGCGTTCCCGATCACGAAACCGGTCGCGAAGTTCTCGAAGAAGCTCGGCGCCTTGAACGCGTTGCCGGCCGAGGCGCGCAGGCGCGTGCCCGGTGCGACGCGGTACGAGAGCCCCGCGCGCACGGTGCGGAAGGTGCCGAACGCGGAGTTGTCGTCGAGCCGCGCGCCGAGCGACCAGGCGAAGCGCGACGCGTCGCCGAGCCACTGCGTGTAGAGTGCGCGCGTCTCGCGCCGGGCGTGGAAGCTGTCCGGCGAGTCACCGTACTCGCTCTGCGAGAGCGAGTGCGAGCACTCCGCCTCTCGCGCGTACTCGCCGCCGAACGTGACGGTGCCCGCGCGGCCTGCGGCGAGATTCGCCCGCAGGTCGGCCGAGCGGCGCGTCACGGTGCCCCGCGCGAAGTAGCCGTAGTAGCCGAGCGTGTCGCCGGCATCGTCGGCGCCGTCACTCGTGCGCGGCTGCAGCGTGGCCGCGGCGAGCGCGAGGCGTGTCTCGACGCGGTCGGTCCAGCGACGGCCGGCGTCGAGCCCGACGAGCAGGCGGTGCTCGGCGCGCTCGGCGTTGCGGTCCTCGAGCGCGCCCGACGAGCCGGTCGGGTAGCGGTAGGAGGAGCCGTTGTAGCGCGACGTGATCCGCAGGTCGCTGCGCCCCGTGCCGCCGAGCGCGAGCGAGCCGGTGACGCCGTCATTCCGGTATGCGTTGTTGTAGGCGAGGATGCCGTCGGTCGCGTGGTGGTCGGCCTGCAGCGTCCAAGCCGCGCCGGCCACGCGGCCGTCGGCACCGAGTGAGGCGCGGCGCGCCCCGTACGAACCCGAGCCCGCCTCGGCCGTGACGCGCCGCGCTCCGCCGCGCCGCGTGAAGAGCTGGATCACGCCCGTCACCGCCTCCGAGCCGTACACGACGCTGGCCGGGCCGCGCACGATCTCGATCCGCTCGACGTCGTCGAGCGTGATGCGCCCGAGGTCGAGCACGCCGCCCGGCTCGTTGAGTGGTACGCCGTCCACGAGCACGCGGACGTAGTTCGACTGCCCGCCTCGCAGGAAGAGCGCGGTCTGCGAGCCGAACGAGGACGAACGCGAGATCGCGAGCCCTGGCACGCGCCGGAGCGCGTCGGCGAGGTGCGTCACGCCCTCGGCGCGCAGCTGGTCGCCATCGAGGACGGTCGCGGTGACGGTCGGCGTGACGGTGGCGCGTGGGAGCCGGGTCGCCGTCACGACCTCGGCAGGAAGCGAGAGCGGAGCCCGCTCCTGCGCGAGCAGGGGCGAGGCGGCGAGGAAGAGCGCGGTGACGCGGGACAGCTTCATCATCGGATGCGGCCGGGTGAGGAGGATGGACATCAACGGGTCCCGCGCCCCCGCAGGGGGACGAGGACGGGAGCTCCCACGGCGGGATCGCGCGAGACCACGAGTGGCCACTCGTAGACCCGTTCGAGGACATCCCCGCGCATCACCTCCGCCGGCGTCCCGGCGGCGGCGATGCTGCCGTGGTGGAGGAGCACGATGTGGTCCGCGAAGCGGGCCACGAGGTTGAGCTGGTGGCTCACGAGGAGGACCGCCTGGCCCTCGCGCGCGAGCGAGTCGAGCAGCTCGAACACCGCCATCTCGTGCGCGACGTCGAGGAAGGTCGTCGGCTCGTCGAGCACGAGCGCCTTCCCTTCCTGCGCGAGGGCGCGCGCGATGCGCACGCGCTGCCACTCGCCGCCGGAGAGCTCGTCGGTGCGGCGGTCGGCGAAGGCGCCGACGTCGGCGCGGGCGACGGCCCGGGCGATCGCGGCGTGATCCGCC
>CAZIDS010000377.1:0-2907 GCA_964537945.1 uncultured Gemmatimonas sp.
GCGTTCACCTCGGGGTCGAAGCCCGGCGCGCCCGTGGTCCACGTGACGTTGATCCCCGCGACACGTCCCGCGAGCAGCTCAGCGAGCGTGCGCGCGCTGCTCGCGGCGATCGTCGCGGAGTCGAGCGTGACCGTCGCGGCTCCGTCCAGGAGCGGCGCCGGGACCGGGGAAGTCGTCGTGGCCGCCGCGTTGCCCTGCGCGCTCGCGCGGAGGCCGGGGGCTGAGATGAGGATGGCGGCGAGGAGCGGACGGAGCGGCAGCGCGCGGGCAGTCATTCCGCTCAATACCCCGCCTCCCGGTCCACCTGCCACTTCGGGATGCGCCCCGCCTCGAGCTCGGCGAGGCACTCGAGGAAGGCGTCCGCCGCCCCCTCGACCGTGGTCAGGCCGGAGATGTGCGGCGAGACCATCACGCGCGCGTCGTCCCAGAGCGGCGAGGCGTGGGGCAGGGGCTCCTCGGCGAACACGTCGAGTGCGGCACCGCGGATCCACCCGCTCTCCAGCGCCTCGGGCAAGGCGACCTCGTCCACCACAGCTCCGCGCCCGGCATTCAGGAGCACCGCGCCATTGCAGCGCGAGAGCAGTTCGCGCGAGAAGAGCCCTCGCGTCGCCGTCGTGGACGGGATCACGAGCACGATCCAGTCGGCGTGGCCGACGAGTTCCGGGAGCCGGTCCACCGGGTGCACGGCGCGGAAGGCCGGCTCGTCCGCCCGGCCGCTGCGGGAGACGCCGGTGACCTCGACGCCGAGCGCCGCGAACGCGCGCGCGATGGCCGAGGCGATGCCGCCCGCGCCGACGACGAGCGCACGGGTGCCCGCCACGCGCGCGAGGTCGCGCGGCGCCCAGCGGTGCGAGCGCTGCGCCACGGCGAGGTCGAGGAGCTGCTGCTGGAACGCGAAGAGCCGCGCGACGGCCCACTCGGCGATCATCGCGCCGAAGGACTCGCTCGTGCGCGTGAGGAGGATGCCGCGGTCGAGGCCCGGCGCGTCGAGCCACGAATCGACACCGGCGCCGGTGCACTGCACCCACTGCACGCCGCCCATCCCCGTGGCCTTCGGCGGCCGGCGGAACCCCACATAGGCCTCGGCCCACGCAAGGTCGTCGTCGGTGAGTGCGGTGTGCAGGTCGCCGCGCAGCTCGAGTTCGGGCCGCCGCGCGCGGATCCGCGCGATGATCCCGGCGTGCGAGGTGGCGCCGACGAGGATGCGGCGGGGGGCGAGGGGGAGCGTTAACGCCATTCCGGAGTATCGCCGCGGGCCGGGACAATCGCTATCGTTGCGGACCCCCTGCCCGGAGCCGCGTCCTTGCGCGTCGTGCCGTCCGTCCTGCTGCGTTCCGTCGCCGTCCTCGTCCTCGCCGCGCCCGCCCTCGCGGCGCAGCCGGCGAAGCCCGACACCGTGCGGATGCGCATCCGCTGGACGCCGGGCTCGACGGCAGACGTCGACTACCATCGCCGCGCGATCAACGTGAAGCCCGACGGGGCCGACACGACCTCGTCGGCCTGGCGCTTCGACCTGCGCGTGCGGAGCGACTCGCAGCGCGCGTCGGTGCTCGAGCTCGTCGGCCTGCGCAATGAGGAGGACAGCACGCAGGTGCCGATCCCGAAGGGCGACAGTGCCGTCGCGCGCATCCGCTTCGTCCCGGGCATCGACTCCGTGAAGGCCACGGGCGGCAGGGAACTCGGCGCACGCATCGCCGGCAGCATCGACCGGGCGATCGCCCGGTACGGGAATGCCGGCCCGGAGCTGCAGGCGGTGCTCGGGCGGCTGCGCGACCCGGCGATCATCGAATCGCAGATGACGGGCATCTTCCTGAACGCAGCCGGGTTCTGGCACAACGGCGCGCTCGAGCTCGGGCAGGAATACACGATGCCGAGCACGCGCGAGGCACCGCTCCTCCCGGGGTCGCTCGTGCCCACCACCCTGCATTTCGCGGTGACGGAGCGGCGGTCCTGCACGCGCGGCACCGACACCAGCTGCGTGCTGCTCGTGCTGGTCGAGGAAGCGCTGGCGGACAGCGTGACGCCGCTCGTGCGGCGCATCCTGCAGATGGGCGGCGCGCCGGTGGACCAGATCGTGGTCAGCGGAGCGACGATGACGCGGCGGTGGGAGATCGTGGCCGAACCGTGGACGCTGATGACCTACTCGTACTCGCAGGACGACGCCTTCGGCTTCAGTCTCGAGGCCGACGGCGAGGAGCCCGCCGAGTTCCTGAACAAGCGCACGGAGCGCCTCTGGTTCGACTGGACGCGCGTGCCGCCCGCGCTGCACGCGGCGGCGATGGCAGGAGACGAAGGGGCCGTGACGGCGGCGCTGCGCGCCGGCGCGGAGGTGGACGAGCTCGACCACGAGGCCGCCACCGCGCTCTACCGCGCGGCGAGCGCGCAGCAGCCGGGTGCGGCGCGCCGTCTCGTCTCGGCGAAGGCCGATGGCGCGCTCGCCGAGCGCCTCGCGCTCGCGCGCGGCGACGTCGCCGCCCTGCGCACCCTGCGCGCGATCGGTGTCGCCAGGCCGCGGCCGGGCTCGACGCTCGCGACCGGCCGCGCCGCGCTCGCCAAGAGAGAGAACCGCCGGGCGGTGGAGGAACTGACATCCGTGGCGGCGGGCGAGACCACGCCGGGGGCCGCGCACGCGCAGCTCGCCGACGCGCTCGAACACGACGCGCAGGACTCGGCTGCGGTCGCGGTCGCGGACCGCGTGCTCGCCGCGAACGCGTGCGAGGCGACGGCGCTGCGCGTCCTGCGCAACGCGCACGACCCGCTGCGCTCGCGATACGACAGCGCGAAGCTGGAGCGCGCGTCGTCGTACGCGGAGCGGCTCGCGACGTGCGCACCCGCGTCGAATGACAACTGGTATGCGTCGGCATGGCTGGCCGCGCGGCGCGGTGACCGGGCGGGGGAGCGCGCGGC
>CAZIDS010000378.1:0-2890 GCA_964537945.1 uncultured Gemmatimonas sp.
TTGATTCGGCGCGCGACGTGGGTGCCCGGTATCTCCGGCCCGGCGGCGCGCCTGTGGGACTGCATCCTGCACCTTCGACCTTCAACCTTCAGCCTTCATCCTCACTCGAAGAGCGAACTCACCGACTGGTCCGAATGCGTGAAGCGGATCGCCTTCGCCAGCAGTTCGCCCACGCTCAGCACCGTGAGCGTCGAGAACCGCCGCGACTCGGGGATCTGGATCGTGTCGGTCACCGCGACCTCGGTGATCGGCGCGTTCGAGAGCCGCTCGACCGCCGGCCCGCTGAGCAGGGCATGCGTCGCGCAGACGTAGATGTCGCGCGCGCCCAGGTTCTTGAGCGCCCGCGCCGCCTCGGACACCGTGCCCGCCGTGTCGATCATGTCGTCGGCGAGGATGCAATCCTTCCCCTCCACTTCGCCGACCACGTTCACCACCTCGGCCACGTTCGCCTGCGGGCGGCGCTTGTCGATGATCGCCAGCGAGGCGTTGAGCCGCTTCGCGAACCCGCGGGCCATCTTCGCGGAGCCGACGTCCGGCGCGACGACGACGAGGTCCTGCAGCTTCTTCTTGCGATAGTGCGCGGTGAAGACGGGCGCGGCGTACAGGTGGTCCACCGGGATGTCGAAGAACCCCTGCAGCTGGTGCGCGTGGAAGTCGACGCCCAGCATCCGGTCGGCGCCGGCGCGCATGATCATGTTCGCCATCAGCTTCGCGCCGATCGCGACGCGCGGCTGGTCCTTGCGGTCCTGGCGCGCGTACCCGTAGTACGGCAGCACGCAGGTGATGCGGGCGGCCGAGGCGCGGCGGGCGGCGTCCACGAGCAGCATCAGCTCGAGGATGTTCTCCGCCGGAGGGTTCGTCGGCTGCACGATGAAGACGTCGGCACCGCGGACGTTCTCGTCGAGGCGGACGAAGACCTCACCGTCCGCGAAGCGCGAAACGGTCGTCTTGCACAGCTCAGTCCCGAGGTGCCGCGCGATCTCCTCCGCCAGCGGCCGATTGGCCGTGCCGGTGAGCACGCGATAACCGTGAAGGGGGACCGCCAAGCCGTCCATTGGGCGATGTCGTAAGAGGGCGTCAGGGCTGAGCTTGGGCCCCGGTCGGACCCTGCTCGGAAAAGCCTTGAAAGCTATCCCGGGAGGCCCCTCAATGGCAGGGGGCGCGACCCCGATCCGCCGGGCCGCGCCCCCGCCGCGCTCACGACTCGATCACCGCATTGCCCCTGGTGGATTCGAACCACCATTCTCGCATCCAAAGTGCGATGTCCTGCCATTGGACGAAGGGGCACTGGCAGGTCCGGCCGCCGCGCACGGCGGCCTACAACGACCCCCCGAACCTAAGGGAGGTCACCCGCGCCGGACAACGCGGCCGCCGCGCCGCCGGCTCGTCAGTCGAGCGGCCGCACCTGGGCGACCGACGTGACGGTCCGCGACGCGACCACCCGCGTCCCCTCAGGTACGCCGGCCAGCGTCGCGGGCGGGCGGCGGTCGAAAACGCCGAACACCGTCGAGCCGGATCCGCTCATCCGGGCGATCCGGGCGCCGGCGCGCGTCAGCGCCTCGAGGCAGCCTGCGATCCCCGGGTGCCGGTGGATGACCGGCGTCTCGAAATCATTCTCCGCGAGGCGGGTGACGCCATCCCACCGGTCGAGGTCCTCGGGTTGCATCGGCGCTGGCGCGCGCAGCGGTTCCTCGCGGCGCTGCGCCGCGATCCACCCGAAGGCCGCGCCGGTCTCCACGCCGAACGGCGGCAGGCAGAGGAGGACCTCGCGCGCGGGCAGCGGGCGCAGCACGAGCAGCCGCTCGCCGCGCCCCCAGCCGAGCGCGAGGGCCGCGTCGCTCGTGAGGAACGGCACGTCGGCGCCGAGGCGGAAGGCGAGCGTCGCGAGCACGGCGTCGGAGAGCGGCCTGGGCGCGATCGCGTTCAGGATCCGCAGCACCGCGCCGCCGTCGGCACTGCCGCCGCCGAGCCCACCGCCGACGGGGATCCGCTTCTCGATCGAGATGGAGAAGCCGCCCGGCCAGCCCGCCTCCGCCGCGAACGCCTCTGCCGCGCGCCAGGCGAGGTTCTTCTCGCGCGGGCCGGTCTCGGCGCCCTCGCACTGCAGCTCCTTCACCTGCGTGTCGGTCGCGACGCGGACCGTGTCCGCGAGGTCGATCCGCGCGAACAGCGTCTCGAGCTGGTGGTAGCCGCTCTCCTCCCGCGCGAGGATCCGCAGCGAGAGGTTGACCTTCGCCTGCGCCTCGAGCGTCGCGGCGGTGGTCGTCACGCCTCGTCCGGCGCCGGCGCCGGCCGGTTGAGGTCGCTCACGTGCAGGTGGAGGCGCGAGAAGTACCACGCGCCGATGACCGTGATCGGGATGAACGAGAGGATGTGGAACCCGATCCCCCACGAGACGGCGAATGCGGGATCGACGCCGTAGAGCTTCAGCCCGACGCTCGCCGCCGCCTCGAAGAGCCCGAAGAAGCCGGGAGATGACGGTATCGAGACCCCGAGCGCGACGATCCCCTGCACGAAGAGCGCTGTCGAGAACGGCGCGTCGATGCCCAGCGCCATGAAGCCGAGGTAGAACGCGGCGGCGTTCGTGAGCCAATGCAGCAGCGTCCACCACGTCACCTCGAGCGCCAGCTTCGCGTCGCGCAGCACGCCGAGTCCGCTGGTGAACCCTTCGGCGAGCGCGCGGAGCCGCGTGCCGAACGCCGGCGACACGAGCCGGCCGGTGCGCTCGGCGAGGCCGAGCATCGCGGCCGGGAAGAGCAGGAAGGCATAGAGTCCCGCGAGCACCGCGCCGAGGAAGGCGGCGGCGCCAAGCGCCACGTCGCCCGCGCCGAGGTCGCCGACGACCTTCGCGTGCGCCGGGAAGCGCGGATCGAGCGTCGCCGCGAGCATC
>CAZIDS010000379.1:0-1565 GCA_964537945.1 uncultured Gemmatimonas sp.
CACGAGCGACCGCCGCCGGCTGCTCGAGGCGCAGATCGCGCAGCGGCCCGGCGCGTTGATGGAGGTCATGCGCTCCCTCCCGCGCGCGGCGCCTCCTGGCACCAGGAACACCTACAGCACCGGCGAGACGCAGGTGCTCGCCGAGGTGCTGCGTGGCGCGGTGAAGCGTCCGCTGGCGGACTACCTGTCCGAGCGGATCTGGGCGCCGGCGGGGATGGAGGCCGAGGCGCGCTGGTGGCTCGCGTCGCCGGACGGCATCGAGATCGGCGGGAGCGGCATCTCGGCGACGCTGCGCGACTACGCGCGCTTCGGGCAGTTCGTGCTCGCGCAGGGGATCGTCGGCGCCGACACCATCCTCCCGCCGGGATGGGTCGCCGAGGCCGGCGCGCCGAAGGTGCTCAAGGGAGGCGCGCCGCTCGCGTACGGCTACATGTGGTGGCCGTCCGTGCGACCCGCGCTCCGCCGCGACGGCGCCTTCTCGGCTGTCGGCATCCACGGCCAGTTCGTGCACGTGAACCCGGCGGCGCACGTGGTGATCGTCGTGTGGAGTGCGCAGCCGCAGCCGACCGGCGGCGACGTGGTGGATGACGAGGCGTTCTTCGAGGCGGTCGCCCGCGCGTTGCGCGTCAGGGAGTGACGTCGAGCCGCAGCGAGAACTGGCGTGCGAGGCCCGGCACGAGATAGTCGCCTCGCTGCACCGTCGCGTAGACGAAGCTGCCGACCTCGGGATCGGTCCCCGGGTACTTCGTCCACGTCGCCGCGTTGCGCACCGCCAGCGTCAGCGACGCCGCGCCGGCGCGGAACCACTCCGGCTTGAGCGCCACGCGCACCCACAGGTCGCGCGCGCGGATGAAGTCGCCCTCGTGCACCGGCCCCGAGAAGGCCGACGAATACCCCGACACGACCGCGCGCGCCTGCTCGGCGAGCGACGCGTCCGCGCGGTAGAGGTCCTCGCAGACGAGGTACTGGCAGGCGAGCCGCTCCGAGAGGTCGGCGCGCACGTGGCCCGACTTGCCGTCGAGCGTGAGGCCCGCGCTCACGCGCGCGCCCCAGTGCACGGCCAGCGTCGCGGCGAGGAGGTGCGTCGGCTGGGTCGAGCCGCGGACGGACTCGGGCAGCAGCGTGATCTCGGTCGCGTCGATCACGCCGTCGTCATTGGCGTCGGCGTAGGTGTAGCCGTACGCGTAGAGCGCGCCGAACTGCTGGTCCCGCTCGAAGCGCGCGCGGGAGCCGCCGACGAGCGTCGTCGAGAAGGCGGGCGCCTCCATGTGCGTGATGCGCGTGACCGCGCTCGACCAGGAGAACGTGCCCTCGACCTCCACGGGGCCGGCGGCGCGCCGCGGCGTCGCGAGCGACCACTCCTGCCCGCGCGAGTTCCACGAGATGAAGTGCAGGTTCGTGAGCCCTGACGACGGCGGGATCGGGAAGCGCAGGTAGCCGTCGCGCGTCGCGCGGTCGAAGGCGGTGAACCGGAGCTGCAGCCGGTCGCCGAGGAGGCCGAGGTCGGCGCCGGCCTCGCGCTCGAGCGTGCGCTGCAGGCGCGCGGGCACGCTGGAGAGCATCCC
>CAZIDS010000379.1:1665-2875 GCA_964537945.1 uncultured Gemmatimonas sp.
CTGCGGACGTCGAAGTCGAGGATCTCCGTGTCGACGCTGGCGCCGCCCGTCACGAGCCGGCGATGCGCGCGCTCGAACATGTCCATGTTCGCGAGCTGTCCGCCGAGCTCGCCGGTGACGCGCAGGCCGGGCGCGACGGTGCGGCGCGCACGCACGCCGACGTTCATCGCCGAGCTGCCGCTCCGCATGAAGAAGGTGCGCCGGTCCGACCCGATGACGTTCGCACCGGGCTGCAGCGCGTCGTACAGGTGCACGGTGCGGTCGGAGTTGCGGCCCGTGCGCTCGAAGGCGAGGTCGGTCCACGCCTCGAGCCACGGCCGCGCCTGCCAGCGCACCGCGAGCGTCCCCGAGCCGCGGTCGGCCGTGTACGGCGTCGCGCGCCCCGTGAGCGAGTCGGCGTCGCGCTGGAAGAAGATGAACGACGGATCGTCCGGCTGGATCGCGAGCTCGCCAAGCGACATCAGGCCGTTCTCGCCCCAGGCGGCGTAGTCGCCGGCGCTGCGCGCGTACCGCAGCTGCGCGCGCGCGCTCAGGCCGCGCCATTCGCGCGACGTCGCGCCCAGCGAGAGGTCGATCCGCTCGAACGCGTTGTTGTCGGCGAAGGTCGGCGACTGGTCGAAGACGAGGCCCGCGCGGACCGCGGCGACCTCGCGGCCGCCGGCCCCGACGCTGCCCGCCGCCGACAGCCCCGCGCGGACGCTCGTCCCGCCGTGGAGCGGCTCCTCGCCGCCGAATGGGTGGTGCGACATCGACGCGCCGGCAGTGCAGTAGCTCGTCGCGACATCGGCGCGAGTGCAGAAGTTCGTCGTGCCGCCGCCGCTGAGGCTGCCGGTCGTGGTGACGCGCGTCGGGAAGGCTGGTGCCGCCTGCGTGGTCGTCTCGAAGAACGTGCGCGCGCTCCACGCGGCGCCGAGCGCGGCACCCTTCGTCCGCACCAGCACGGCCCCACGCGGCGAGCCGAAGGGGATGAGCGTGCCTGCGGCCGGCCCAGGGAGGACGCGCACCTCGGCGATCTCCGCCGTCGGCAGGCTCCAGCTGTGCGACGGGCGCTGCCGGTCGAGCGAGGGGCCGAGCAGGTGCCGGTCGTCGCGCACGAGGAGGCCGTCCACGTAGAGCGCGGGGCGACCCGTGCCGAAGAGGGACGCCGCGCCGC
The DNA here is from genome assembly GCA_964537945.1 of uncultured Gemmatimonas sp. Classification (GTDB taxonomy): domain Bacteria; phylum Gemmatimonadota; class Gemmatimonadetes; order Gemmatimonadales; family Gemmatimonadaceae; genus Pseudogemmatithrix. Next base: position 2,819 of record CAZIDS010000379.1, read on the forward strand.
GCGCGTTCACCTCGGGGTCGAAGCCCGGCGCGCCCGTGGTCCACGTGACGTTGATCC
>CAZIDS010000380.1:0-2871 GCA_964537945.1 uncultured Gemmatimonas sp.
GGAAGCCGCGGATCGACTTGCCGTCGTCGTCGCCGTCCTCGGTCTTCGCCCACACGACGGCGACGTGCGCGGTGGAGCCGTTGGTGATCCACATCTTCGCGCCGTTCAGGATCCAGGTGCCGTCGGCCTGCTTGCGGGCGCGCGTGATCATGCCGCCCGGGTTCGAGCCGTAGTCGGGCTCGGTGAGGCCGAAGCAGCCGATCCTCGTGCCCTTCGCCATCTGTGGCAGCCAGTGCTTCTTCTGCTCCTCGCTGCCGAAGGCGTAGATCGGGTACATCACGAGCGCGCCCTGCACCGACGCGAACGAGCGGATGCCGGAGTCGCCGCGCTCGAGCTCCTGCATGATGAGCCCGTACATCACGTTGTTGAGGCCGGCGCAGCCGTACTCCTCGGGGAGGTTCGCGCCGAAGAAGCCGAGCTCGCCCATCTCGGCGATCAGCTCCTTCGGGAAGCGGCCCTCGACGTAGCACTGCCCGATGATCGGCAGGACCTTCTCGTCCACGAAGGCGCGGACGGAGTCGCGGACGGCACGCTCCTCCTCGGTGAGGGCGGCGTCGATGTTGAACAGGTCGCCTTCGCGCGCGCGGAGCGGCGGCGAGGCGAGGTGGGTCTCGGTGTCGGTGGCGGCCATGCGGGTGTGGAAGGGACACCCAAATCTAGCGCGGCGGGAGGGGAGACGTAGGTTCGGGGAGGCCACTTCGAGGAGGGTCCATGCTCCGTCCGCTCGCCGCCGTCGTGCTGCTGGGCGCCGCCCACTCCCTCGCCGCGCAGGCCGCGCCGACGCCCCAGCCTCCGGCCCCCCGCATCACCGAGGAGCGCCGCGGCCTGCTGGCCGAGGCGAAGGTCGCCCCCGACGCGGCGATCGCGATTGCGTGCGCGGTAGTGAAGGTCGAGCACGAGCGGTGGTGACGGACCGCGCGACGCCGGTCGCCCGGGAGGCCTCGCCGCGACGCCGCGACGACGTCCGCTCGTGGCTGCTGGCGCTCGTGCTCGCCGTCGCGGTCCCCCTGCTGGTCGTGCAGGCGTGGTTGCTGATCGCCATCCGTGGCGACGCGCGGGCGCGCGAGCTGGCGGACCTCGACTCGCAGGCACGCCTCGTCGCGCTGCGGCTCGAGGACTTCGCGGGCGAGCTCTCGCTCGCGCTGAACCTCGCGCGCGACGCGGCGCGGCCGGACGAACGCTACGCCGCGCAGAACGACACCTCGCTGCGGCGCGTCGCGGTCGAACTGCCGGCCTACATCACCAGTCTTTCCATCTATTCCGCCGATGGCCGCAACCTGGGCCACTCGTCCCTCGTCGAGAATCCGCGTCAGCGCTCGACCCTGCTCGTCGCGGACCGGCGCTACTTCCGCGAGGCGCTCCGGCGCGACGGTCTCGCGATCGGCGAGCCCGTGGTCGGACGGATCACGAGCGCGTTCGTCGTCGGCGCGGGGCGGGCGGTGCGTGACTCGAGCGGGACCCTGCTCTACGTCCAGGCCACGACCACGCTCGTGGCGCGCCTCCGCGAACTGCTGGTGGTGCCGAGTCTCGGGGCACGGTCCCGTGTGCGGCTCGTGGACTCCACGGGCGCCCTCGTCGCGGCGACCGACGTGCCGGCCGACTCCGCGAGCCGCGGCCTCTCCGCGGTGCCGGCCGACTCGACCGAGATGCTGCTCGCCCGTGCGCCGGTCGCCAACGCGCCGTGGACGGTCGTGGTCGAGACGCCGCTGAGCGCGGTCTCGGGCGCGAGCCGCGGGCGGCTGCAGCTCTTCATCGTCACGGCCCTGCTCGTGCTCGTCCTCGCCGCCGCGCTGGCGCTCGCGCTCGCGCGGCGCATCGCGACGCCGCTGCTCGCGCTGGGCGTGAACGTGCGCGCGATGACCGCCCCGCCCTACGCACCGGCGCCGGTGCACCCGACCGGTCCGCGCGTCGTGCGCGACCTCGCGCGCGCCTTCAACGAGATGGCCGCGCTCGTGGCGCGCCGCACGGCCGAGCTGGAACGCAGCGAGCGGCAGTACCGGCTCGTGACGGACGGCGTACCGCTCCTGATCGGCTACGTCGACGCGGCTCGCGCGGTGCGCTTCCTCAACCGGCGCGCCGAGGAGTTCGTCGGCCGGCCGCTCGCCGACGTCGCGGGACACCCGTTCGCCGAGCTGTTCCATCTCGCCGACGACTCGCCGATCGTCGCCGCGCTCACCGCGGCCCTCGACGGCAAGGACACCGAGACCGAGGCACGTCTCGACCGCGCCGACGGGCGCGCGCTGGAAGTGGACTGCACCTGCGTGCCGCACCGCGACGACGGCGCCCGCGTCGACGGCGCGTTCGTCCTCATCGCCGACGTCACGGCGAGCCGCCGCCTCGAGTCGCAGCTGCGCCAGGCGCAGCGGATGGACGCGGTCGGCCGGCTCGCCGGCGGCATCGCGCACGACTTCAACAACCTCCTCACCGTGATCCTCTCGAACCTCGAGTTCGCACTCGAGGAGGCGCGCAAGCACCCTGATGCGCACGCGATCACCGCCGACCTCCGGACCGCGCGCGAGTCGGGCGAGCGCGCGGCCACGCTCACCAGGCAGCTGCTCACCTACACCCGCCAGAAGAGCGGCGCGCGCGAGCCGCTCGAGCTCAACGACGTCGCGCGCGCGGCCGAGCAGATGCTGCGCCGCCTCATCGGCGAGCAGATCACGATGCACCTGCAGCTCGGCGCCGACCTCTGGCCGGTGCGCGCCGACCGCTCGCAGCTCGAGCAGGTGCTCGTGAACCTCGTCGTCAATGCCCGCGATGCGATGCCCGGCGGCGGCAAGCTCGCGATCGAGACGCGCAACGTCGAGCTCGACGGGCTGTACGCGTCGCAGCACCCGAACCTCGCGCCGGGCGAGTACGTCTGCCTCGAGG
>CAZIDS010000381.1:0-2868 GCA_964537945.1 uncultured Gemmatimonas sp.
TCGTCGGGAACATCGGCCACTTCGACAACGAGATCGACATGGCCGGCCTCAAGAACTACAAGGGCATCAAGCGGAACAACATCAAGCCGCAGTTCGACGAGTGGATCTTCCCGGACGGCCACTCGGTGCTGATCCTCGCCGAGGGGCGCCTGCTCAACCTCGGCTGCGCCACCGGCCACCCGTCGTTCGTGATGAGCTCCTCGTTCACCAACCAGGTGCTGGCGCAGATCGACCTCCACCTCGCGGCGCAGGGCAAGCCGACCGTCTCGGGCACGAAGTACGACGAGAAGAAGGTCTACGTGCTGCCGAAGAAGCTCGACGAGAAGGTCGCGCGGCTGCACCTCGACAAGCTCGGCGTGAAGCTCACGAAGCTCACGGAGAAGCAGGCCGCGTACATCGGCGTGCCGGTCGAGGGGCCGTACAAGCCCGATCACTATCGCTACTAGGATCGAAGAGCGAGGGAGAGGGGAAGGGGAACGGCAGGGGAAGGGGAAGTGGTGAGAGGAAGAGGCGGCCCGGGGCGAAGCTCCGGGCCGCCCTCGTTCGTCCCGAACAGACGACCTGCGGCACGGGTAGCAATGGGTGCTCCGGCGCCCGAGTCGCGCCGCCCGTCCCCCCTGCTCGGATCCTCCATGCGCCGGCATCGCCTCGACACCATCGCCTCGTCCGCGGTCACCGCAGCGCTCGCGGCGGTCGCCGCCTCCTGCAGCGACGGCGCCACCGACTTCGAGCCGATCCTCTCCGTGATGGGCTTCGTCAGCCTCGCGGGCACACCGCAACAGGGCATCAGGGTGGAGCTCTCGAGTCCGATCGGCTCGGGAGTCGCGTTCACCGACGGCAACGGACTGTACCGGATCTCGGGGATGCCGAACGGCGAGTACCAGGTCACGCCAGTGAAGGCGGGCGAGACCTTCCGCCCCGCATCGCGCGTGCTGACGGTTGACAACGCCGACGTCATCCACATGAGCTTCCTCATGAAGGGTGGCACCCCGCACGCGATCACCGGGCACACGAGCGACATCGCCGGCGTGAAGGTGACCCTCGCCGGCGACGACCCTGGCGCGGTGCTCTCCCAGGCCGGCGGCGCGTTCACGATCCCGGCCGTGCGCCTCGGCTCCTTCACCATCACCCCGACGAAGGCCGGCGTCACCTTCACGCCCGCGTCGGCCGAGATCCTCGGCGTGATCGACTTCACCCACCACGCCAGCGGCGCGCTCGGCAACGCGACCCTCGTGAGCGTGACGTACGACAACGGTGTGAGTTCGGCGGCGCCGTTCTTCGCCGCGCCGGCGAATGCGCCGGAGGGCGTGGGCTCGCTGCGCCCCCGCCGACCGTCCGAACTGAGTCCCGCGGACTCGGCGGCCTTCGAGGCGCTCTGGCAGAGCGCGAAGACGGTGACCTTCCTCTACAACTCGACGCAGGGCAACCAGGCGATCGTGATCCAACTGCTGCCGGATCACACCTGGACCGCCACCGCCGCCGACTTCGGGCTCGCGGAGCGCCTCGTGAATGGCACGGGCCTCACATTCTCCGCGACGATGCCCTGAGCGCGGGCCGGGCGCGCCTGCCTCGCGCTATCTTTCCCGCTCTTCCGGGAGGCCGGGCGTGCGGATCTGCTCGTGGAACGTCAACGGCGTGCGCGCCGTGCTCAAGAAGGGCGCGCTGCAGAGGTTCATCAAGCAACACAAGCCCGACGTCCTCTGCCTGCAGGAGACCAAGGCCGAACGCGACGAGGTGGACGCGGACCTCCGCGGGTACCACGTCTCGTGGAACGCCGCGGCGACGAAGGGATACTCAGGCACCGCGATCCTCTCGCGCACCGAGCCGCTCTCGGTCGTGAACGGCTTCCCGAAGGCGTTCGCGAAGAAGTGGCGCTTCAAGGACGCCGAGGGGCGCGACAGCGCCGCCGAGGGCCGCGTGATCACGGCCGAGTATGCGAAGTTCTTCGTCGTCACCGTCTACACGCCGAACGCGAAGGACGACCTCAGCCGCCTCAGGCTCCGCCACAAGCACTGGGACCCCGCCTTCCTCGCGCACTGCAAGGCGCTCGAGAAGAAGAAGCCCGTCATCTTCTGCGGCGACCTCAATGTCGCGCACACCGAGCTCGACCTCGCGAACCCCAAGCCGAACAAGGGGAAGAAGGGCTTCACCACCGAGGAGCGCGCCGGCTTCCAGTCCTTCATCGACGCCGGCTTCGTGGACACGCTGCGCCTGTTCAAGGACGGGAACGGCCACTACACCTGGTGGAGCCTCTTCGCCGGCGCGCGCGCGCGGAACGTCGGCTGGCGGATCGACTACGTCCTCGTCTCGGCCGCGCTGCGCAAGCAGGTGAAGAAGGCCGAGATCCACGCCGACGTGCTCGGAAGCGACCATTGTCCCGTGAGCATCACGCTATGAAGCGACGTTCGTTCCTCCGCGGTGCCGCGGCCGCGGGCGCGGCCGTCCTCGGCGCCCCCGCCGTCGCCGGCCTCGGCCGCCGCGAGCACAGCATCATCCTGCGCGGCGGGACGATCGTCGACGGCACGGGGCGAGCGCGCTTCATCGCCGACCTTGCGGTCACCGGCGACCGCATCACGCGGATCGCGCGCGACGTCCGCGAGACCGCGCACCTCGACGTCGACTGCCGTGGCCTCATCGTCGCCCCCGGGTTCGTCGACGTGCACTCGCACGGCGACGGCACGGTCTTCGACGACCCGCTGATGGAAGGCCCGGTACGGCAGGGCGTGACGACGATCGTCGTCGGGTGCGACGGTTCGTCGCGCGCGCCGAGCCGCGGCGACGAGGGGGACGGCAGCGGCACGATCCGCGCGGCGCTCGACCGCATCGGCGCGCTGCCGCCGGCGGCCAACATCGCGACGCTGGTCGGCC
>CAZIDS010000382.1:0-2763 GCA_964537945.1 uncultured Gemmatimonas sp.
TCTCGGCCCGCACGGCGGCCGACGGCGCCGGACCGTACTCCTGCGCGCGCAGGGTGGGCGCCGCGGCGGCCAGCAGGCCGGCGGCGACGAGAGCCAGGGAGCGGAGTCGCATCGATGCCTCGGGAGGACGTGAAGGGCGGAACGTCCCAGATATACCTCCGGACGGCCGGGAGCGTCGCTGGCCACGTTAGAATTCCTGTCCAGATGACTGAACCGCCCACGACCCCCTTCGAACTCCTCGGCGGCGACGCCGGCGTGCAGGCCCTGGTCGACCGCTTCTACGACCTGATGGACCGCGCGCCCGAGGCCGTGGACGTCCGCCGCCTCCACGCCGCCTCGCTCAAGCGCAGTCGCGAGAAGCTCTACGACTTCCTCTGCGGCTGGACCGGCGGCCCTCCCCGGTACGAGGAGAAGTACGGACACCCGATGCTCCGCGCGCGACACCTGCCCTTCAGGATCGGTGCGCGCGAACGCGACCAGTGGCTCTGGTGCATGGAGCGCGCGCTCGGCCACGATTCGGTGCCGGCCGAGGTGCGCGCTTTCCTCTGGGTGCGCCTGCAGCGCCTGGCCGACCACATGCGCAATCAGCCCGAGGCGCCCTCGGGCTCGCCGCTGCCCACGATCGGCTGATCCCCCCGCTTAGCTTTCGACCATGACCGTCGTCCACGACCTGCTCTCCCTGCTCGAGCTCGAGCCGCTCGAGGTGAACATCTACCGCGGCCAGAACCGCGACGTCGCCACCGGCCGCGTCTTCGGCGGCCAGGTCATCGCGCAGGCGCTGGTCGCCGCGCGGCGTACCGTGGCCGAGGAGCGCGAGGCGCACTCGGTGCACGGCTACTTCCTCCGCGAAGGGGACCTCAAGGCGCCGATCGTCTACTTCGTGGACCGCCCGCGCGACGGTCGCTCCTTCACCAGTCGCCGCGTCACGGCCATCCAGCACGGCGAGGCGATCTTCCACCTGTCGGCCTCCTTCCACATCCAGGAGGACGGCGTCGACCACCAGGTGCGGATGCCGAGCGTGCCCGACCCCGAGTCGCTGCCGTCGGAGCTCGAACTGGTGCGCGCCCGCGCCGACAGGTTCCCCGAGCACATCCGCGCGATCGTCACGCAGGATAGGCCGCTCGACTTCCGCCCGGTGCTGCCGAAGGATCCGTGGAGCCGGATCGAGCAGCAGTCGGTGGAGGAGGCGCGCCGCATCGTCTGGTTCCGCGTGAAGGAACGCATCTCGGATTCGCCGATGCTGCACCAGGCGGTGCTCGCGTACGCCTCCGACTACGGCTTCCTCCCCACCGCGCTGCTGCCGCACGGGATCACGTTCCGCGACCCGCGGCTCTTCATGGCGTCGCTCGACCACGCGGTCTGGTTCCACCGCCCCTTCCGCGCCGACGAGTGGCTGCTCTACGTGAGCGACAGCCCGTCGGCGTACGGCGCGCGCGGCTTCGTGCGGGGGAGCGTCTTCCGCCAGGACGGGACGATGGTCGCCTCGATGACGCAGGAAGGGCTGATGCGCCTCCGCGAGCCCCGGACCGGCGCGGCGCTCACGTCGTGAGTCTCCGGCAGGCAGCGAGGTGGTCGCTGGCAGTCTTCCTCGCGACCTGGATCCCGCTGAGCGTCTGGCGCGGCCTCGCCCTCGGACGGTCGCTGCAGATCGGGGAGGTCGGCCGCCGCGACTGGCGCCCGCTCGGCGACGGCATCGTGAACCTCGCCGCCGTGCTGCTCGTGCTGGCGGCGCTCGTGGCGCTCGTCTGCTTCGTGGCGTGGATGTGGATCGAGGAGCGGCGTTCCGCCAAGCCGTGAGCTGAACGCCGTTGCCGTTCCCGGCGCGAAGCGGCACCTTGTGCGCACTCCACCGTCCGGGAGAGTCGATGCTCAGGTCCCTTCGCCGCAGCGCGTTCGTCGCGGCTTTCGCGTTCGCCGCCGCGCCGCTCGCCGGCCAGCAGCCCGCTCCCTCGGCCCCAAGGGATTCGGGGTTCGATCCGTCGAAGTACGTGCACACCAGCGCCGACATCCCCATGCGCGACGGTGTCACCCTGCACGTCGAGATCTACCGCCCGAGCGAACCGTCGGCGCCGCTGCCGTTCCTCCTTCAGCGCACGCCCTACGGCGTCGGCGGCGCCGGCGGCCGGCTCACCGGATCGTACAAGGAGCTCGCCGAGGAGGGCTACATCTTCGTCTTCCAGGACATCCGCGGCCGCTACAAGAGCGGCGGCACCTTCGTGATGCAGCGCCCGCCGAAGCCCGTGGACGCCCCGCGCGAGGCGATCGACGAGAGCACCGATACCAACGATTCCATCGATTGGCTGCTGCGCACGCAGACGAACAACAACGGCCGCGTCGGCATGCTCGGCGTCTCCTACGACGGCTGGACGAGCGCGATGGGGATGCTCGGCGGCCATTCCGCGCTGCGCGCCGTGAGCCCGCAGGCCTCGCCGGCCGACATGTGGATCGGCGACGATTTCCATCACAACGGCGCCTTCCGGCTCAGCTACGGCTTCGAGTACGCCTGGCTCACCGAGAGCTCGCGCGAGAACGCCGACTTCGCGTTCGACCGCTATGACACCTACGAGTGGTACCTGAACGTCGGCCCGCTCGCGAACATCCAGAAGAACGTGCTGAAGGAACGGCACCTCCCGACCTGGACGGATTTCACGCAGCACCCCGACTACGACGAGTTCTGGCAGCGGCAGGCGATGCGGTCGAACCTCACGCGCGTGACCGTGCCGACGCTCAACGTCGCCGGCTGGTGGGACCAGGAGGACTTCT
>CAZIDS010000383.1:0-2722 GCA_964537945.1 uncultured Gemmatimonas sp.
GGCCATGGTCGGCTTCCATGCCGTGGCGCTTGAACGCCTCCTGGATGCTCGCCTGCACCTCGTGCTCGTGGAGCGGCTTGCCGCCGCGCGCCGCCTTGCCGATCCGCTCGAACGCCTCGAGCGCGATCGCGCGGAGCGATTCGGCATGCTTCCGGTGCGACGCGATCTCGGCTTCACTCCAGACCGCGAAGAAACGCGACACCAGCTCGGCGCTGGTGACCACGTCGGCGCCGCTCGCCCGCACCATCTCGAGCACGCCGGCCGGGACCCGGTCGATCACCGGCACCGCGTCGCCCGGCGAATACTCCATCGCGACGCGCTTCCCCTTCACGAGGCGCGGCAGCGACTCCTCGAGCGCCTGCCAGGAGCTGTAGACGATCTTCTCCCAATCGCGCGGCCAGTCGGCCCAGGGACCCTGCTCGATCGCGTGCGTGATCGCGACCGGCGTCCCGGTGCGCGGGAGCCAGCAGAAGATCCGGCGCGTCACCATGCCGTGCATTCCTAGCAGCGAGGCGGTGACCGGGTTGAGCCCGCGGAAATCGTAGAGCAGCCAGCCGTCGAGGCCGGCATCGGCGAGCGCCTGCTGCAGCGCGGGGAGCTTGGCGGGCGTGAGCATCGGGCCCCCTATCGGATTCCGCGCCACTCGGCGCGCCACTCGCAGGTCTTCTCGCCGCGCGAGGCGCAGCGCACGTGTTCCACCGCGCCGACGCCGCCGACCAGCAGCTGCATCAGTTCACGGAGGATCGATTCGTAGAACGCGCAGCCGCCCTGGCGCGGCGCGGCATCGCGCGTGACCGAGGCCGGCACGTCGAGCATGACCGACGCGCCGACGCGGCGGACCGTGCCACCGAGGTAGCGCGAACCGATCCGGCGCAGGTGGCGCAGTGCGAGCGGGCGCGCGAGCAGCGTGGGGAGCGAGCGCACGAGCGTCCGGATCGGTCCCGGGATCCGCGCGTAGGTCTGGCGCGCGAGCCCACGACCCGCCTCGCGGAAGACCGCCTCGGCGTCGGGCCGCCGGCCGATGAGCCGGGCGATGCCGACCGCCTCGTCGAACGGGAGGCGCTGGCCGCGCTTCACCGCATCGTTGTAGCGGCGGATCTGCGCGAGCACGGTATCGCTCAGCCCGAGCCGCTTGGTGCGCAGCTCGTCGACGAACTCGGCCTCGAGGTCCCCATCGGGCATGTCGACCGAGCGGACGGCTTCGAGCAGGACGAGCGGGACGAGCGGATCGACGGTCGCGGACATTCCGGTGGGCGGGGTGGGAGGAACGCGAAGCAAGGTAATCGCGCGCGGGGAGCAGTGCACGTCACCGCGCGCGCCCGCGAAGGCACGCGCTTGCGCGTCCCCGAGGGCACCCTGAAGATTCGCGCACTCCGATGCCCGACACGCTCATCATCCGCGGACTGCTCGGCGCCCTCGTCGCGGGCGCGGTCGCGTGGGCCGCACGGCGCGCGGGGAGCCTGACGCCGCGCGGCCAGTGGGCCGCGTTCCTGCTCGGCAGCGTCGTCGCCGCGGCGGGATGGACGTGGGCGATCCTCCTCATCGCGTTCTTCGTGGTGTCGTCCGCGCTCACGCGATTCGGGGCGGCCGAGAAGGCGGCGCGGACCGTCTCGGTGCTCCCCGACGCGTCGGCCCGCAACGCGGTGCAGGTGCTGGCGAACGGCGCCGTCTACGCGCTGCTCGTCGTCCTCGGCGCGGCGACCGACCGGCCGGCGCTCCTCGCCGCCGCCGTCGGCGCGCTCGCGGCCGCGGCCGCCGACACGTGGGCGACCGAGATCGGCACGCTCTGGGGAGGAACGCCGCGCCGCGTGACCGGATTCGCCCGCGTGGAACCAGGCACGTCGGGCGGGATCACGGCCGCGGGGACGCTCGCGGGCGTCGTGGCGGCCGCGCTGCTCGGCGCGACCGCCACCTGGATCCTGCCGCAGGGGCGCGCGGCGGGGATCGCGGTGCTGTGGGCGGGGATCGCCGGGATGCTCGCCGACAGCCTGATCGGCGCGACGCTGCAGTCGCGGCGCTGGTGCAAGCAGTGCCGCGCCTGGACGGAACGGCGCGTACACACCTGCCAGTACCGCACGCAGCATGCGGGAGGATTACGTTGGATGACGAACGACACGGTGAACCTCGTCGCGACCGCGATCGGCGCGGGTGTCGCGTTCGCACTGGCGGCCGCGCCGGCATGACCCTCACCTCCGTGGATCCCGCGACCTTCCGCTCCGCCCTTTCGCGCTTCGCGTCCGGCGTCACCGTGCTCACCACGCGCACCGATGACGGGCGGGACCTCGGGATGACGGCGACGGCTTTCGCGTCGGTCTCGCTCGAACCGCCGCTCGTGCTGGCCTGCGTGGACCGCACCGCGTCGATGGCGTCGCCGCTGGAGCACGCGACGCACGTCGCCGTGCACCTGCTCGACGGCGCGGGTGAGCCGCTCTCGCGCCGATTCGCCGGCACGGAGTCGGACCGCTTCACCGGCCTCGCGGTGACGCGCGGCGCCGGCGACGTGCCGCTGCTCGAGGGGTGGATCGCGCGGCTGCAATGCCGGATCGTCGAGCGCCACCCGGGGGGCGACCACGTGATCGTCGTCGCCGAGGTGCTCGAGGCGGAGCTGGCCGACGGCGAGCCGCTCGTCTACTTCCGTGGCTCCTACGGCGGGTTCCAGCGATGACGCTCGAGGTCGAACGCGAGGAGGCCGTGCAGGCGCTCTGCGCGCACTACGCGCAGG
>CAZIDS010000384.1:0-2721 GCA_964537945.1 uncultured Gemmatimonas sp.
CAAGGTCGAGGGCACGCTGAGCGAGCTCGCCGGCCGGCGCGCGCTGCCGCTCGAGCGCCACGCGCGCGAGCGCGGGCTCGCGCAGGCGGGGGAGATGCGCTGGACCGCGCTCGCGCCCGAGTCGCCGGCGCGCGCACTCATCGGGGCCTACGTCGAGGGGATCAACCAGTGGGTGCGCGACGCCGGCGACGCGGACCTGCCGGTCGAGTACAAGCTGCTCGGCGCCCGGCCGCGGGTCTTCCAGTCCTCCGACGTCTACAAGCTGCTGGCCGAGATGAGCCAGGTGCTCGCGTGGCAGAGCACGGAACTCGAGCGCGCGGCCGTGGAGGAGCTGATCGGCGCCGAGGCGACCGACGCGCTCTTCCCGGTGAACGCGCCGATCCAGGAGCCGATCGAGCCCGTGGCCGGGCGGCGCGCGCCGCGCTACGTCGCGACGCGGTTCCCCGCCCCGCGCAAGCCGGATGCGCGCGCCTTGGCCGCCGCGCGTCGGATGGACGAGGCCGCGCGCCGGGTCGCCGGCGGGCCGGCCTACGCGGCGGCCGATGGACCTGGCGGCGCGGTCGCCGACGCGCAGCGCGCGGTGGAGTCGCTCACGCGCGGCGAGGCGGTCGTCGGCTCGAACAACTGGGCCGTCGCGCCGCAGCGCTCGGCGTCCGGTCACGCCCTCCTCTCGGGCGACCCGCACCTCCAGCTCTCGCTGCCGAGCATCTGGTACGAGGTGCACCTGGTCGTGCCCGGCGAACTCGATGTCTATGGCGTCACCTTCCCGCTCGGGCCGACGGTGCCGATCGGCTTCAACCGCGACGTCGCGTGGACGGCGACGAACACGGGCGCCGACGTGCTCGACTTCTATCGCGAGACGGTGGACGACTCCGCGTCGCCGACCCGCTACAAGCTCGACGGCGCCTGGCGCGCGCTCGTGCAGCGGGAAGAGGTCTACCGCGGCAAGCGGGGCGAAGTGCTCGCGGTGGACACGCTGCGGCGCACGCACCGCGGTCCGTTGATGCGCACGGCCGAAGGCTGGGTCTCGATGCGCTGGACCGCGCTCGAGGCGAGTGACGAGGCGACCGCGTTCCGAGCCGCGATGCGCGCACGCAGCGCCGAGGAGTGGTACGCGGCGATGGAGCCCTACCGCGCGCCGGCGCAGAACTTCCTCGTCGCCGACCGGCGCGGCAGCATCGGCATCCGCAGCACGGGCCGCTATCCGATCCGCCCCGGCAACGGTCGCGGCGACCGGATCGTGGACGGCAGCACCAGCAAGAACGACTGGACCGGCGACTGGCCGGTGGCGCGGTACCCGCAGGCGCTGCGACCGGCGCAGGGCTTCCTCGCGAGCAACAACCAGCAGCCCGTCGATCCCCTCGCGCACCCGGGATATCTCGGCTGGGACTGGCCGACGCCGTGGCGGGCCATCCGCATCAACGAGATCCTGCGCGGCGACAGCGCGATGACGCCGGAGAAGATGCGCCTCGCGCAGACCGACCCGCGCAGTGCGCTCACCGAGCCGCTGCGGAGCGCCGTGCGCGCCGCCGTGCAGCGCGCGCGCGATGCGGGCGCCGACGAGAAGGCGGCGCTCGCGCTGCTGGACGGCTGGGACGCCCGCTTCGACCTTCAGAGCGCGGGTGCGGTGCTCTTCGCTGAGGTGCTCGCGCAGGTGAATCGGCATACGTGGGACGAGTTCGGGCTGCCGGGCGACAACCGCCGCGTGACCACGCCGAACTCGATGATGCTCGTGCGCCTCCTCGACGACCCCGCGAGTGCCTGGTGGGACGACCGCGCGACCGTGGAGACGGAGCAGCGCGACGCGATCCTGCGCGCGAGCCTCGCCGACGCGTGGCGTGCGGTGCGAGAACGGCGCGGCGCGGACCCGAAGGCGTGGCGCTGGGGCGACCAGCGCTTCGCGTCGATACGGCACCTGCTGCAGTTGCCCGGATTCGGGCGCGACTCGCTCGCCGTGCAGGCTGGCCCCGGCACACTGAGCCCGAGCGACGGCAGCGGCACGCACGGCGCCTCGTGGCGCTTCGTCGTCGAGATGGGCGACGAGGTGCAGGCGTGGGGGACGTACCCCGGCGGCCAGTCCGGCAACCCCGTCTCGTCGCGCTACGCGGACCGCCTCGAGCTGTGGCGCACGGGCCAGCTCGCGCCGCTCCGCTTCCCGCGCACCGCCTCCGAACTGAAGGATGCCACGCTGACGAGCGAGCTGCGGCTCACGCCCGTGGGAGGCGCACGATGACGCGCGCCGCGTGGTTCCTCGGCGCCGTCGGCGCGATGGCGCTCGGCACGTGGATGGTGAGCTGGTGGGCGGTGCCGGCCGTCGCGCTCGTGTGGGGATGGCTGCGCCGCCACGACGCCGCGGCGCCGCTCTCGGCCGCGCTCGCGGGCATGCTCGCGTGGACCACGCTGCTCGTGGTGGTCGCCGCGGCGGCGCCGGGCGGGAGCGTGATGGACTCGGTCGGAAGCGCGATGGGCGTCGGGCCGTTCGCGCTCGTCGCGGTGACCGTGGCGTTCCCGGGCCTGCTCGCGGGCGCGGTGGTCGGCGTCGTGCGCTGGATCGCGATCCGTCGCGAAGGCGGCCAGGTTGGTACCTGACCCCGCAGCCCCCCGATGACGCGCCTCCCCAGCGCCCTGCTCCTCGCCGCCGCCCTCGCGGCGCGCGCCCTCGCGCAACGCGCCGCGGCGCCCGCGCCTCCCGCGGTCCCCGCGCCGCCCGTCACCGTGGAC
>CAZIDS010000385.1:0-2697 GCA_964537945.1 uncultured Gemmatimonas sp.
CGGGTGCGGCTCTGAGCTTGGGCCTGTGGGTCGTGAGCGGCCCAGCGTTGTGGGCGTACATCGACGAGATCGTCCCGGCGTTCAACCTCCTCATGTACTACCGGTTCGGCTACGCGGCCTCGAAGGCGGCGCTGAACCTCTTCTACAAGACGACGGTCAAGGTGCGCGACCAGGCCGCGTTCGACCGGCTCCCGCGCGAGAGCATCGTCATCTACGTGATGAACCACCGCTCGAACGCGGACTACGTCCTCGCGGGCTACGCGCTCGCGGGCCAGGTGGCGATCTCGTACGCGGTCGGCGAGTGGGCCCGCGTCTTCCCGCTCGAGTACCTCTTCAAGGCCTTCGGCTCGTATTTCATCCGCCGGCGCTACCGCGAGCCGCTCTACCACACGGTGCTCGAGCGCTACGTGCAGCTCGTCACGCGCAACGGCGTCACGCAGGGGCTCTTCCCGGAGGGCGGCCTCACGCGCGACGGGCGGCTGCGGCCGGCGAAGATCGGGCTCCTCGACTACATGATCGGCACCGCGCGCGAGCCGGGCTTCGCCGAGCGGCTCTACGTCGTGCCGGTCGCGATCAACTACGACCGCGTGCTCGAGGACCGCACGCTGCTCCGCGAACTGCGCACGAGCGAGGGTGCGCCGCGGCCGTCGCGGATGCAGCAGTTCCGCGAGGTGCTCAACTACATGGTGGCGAGCTTCGGCCGGCTCTCCACCGGGCGATGGAAGCGCTACGGCCGCGCCGCCGTCGTCGTCGGCGAGCCGGTGCCGCTCGCGCCCTGGCTCGAAGCCGAGTCTCGCGCCGGCGGCCCGGTCTTCGCGCGCGAGCGGCACGAGCGACTCGAGGCGGTGCAGCGCTTCACCGACGGGATGATGGCGCGCATCGGCGCGATCATCCCCGTCACCGCGGTGCCGCTCACCTGCGCCGCGCTGCAGACCTTCGACGCCGAGTACATCCCGGCGGCGCGGCTCTTCGACCGGATCGAGCAGTTGCGCGACGCACTGGTGGAGCAGGGGGCCGAGGTCGTGGATCCGGAGCGCGAGGCCGCCGAGACCTTCGAGCGGGCGTTCCGGATGCTCTCGATGCGGCGCGTCCTCGCGAAGGAAGGGGACGCGTACGTGATCCTCCCGCGTGGGCGCGAGCTGATCAGCTACTACGCCAACGGGATTGCGCACCTCTGTGGCGAGTGGGAGGCGCAGGTGCGGGCGCGTGACGCGCTACCGGCAGACACGCTGGTGGCGTCGTGAGGGCAGTGACGACGCCGCGCTCCGGCGGGTACCGCACGATGACCTCGACAATGAGACTGCGATGCGGCTTCGCCTGCCCGTGCTCCTGGCGCTCACGATCCTCTGCGTTTCGTGCCGGTCCTTCGCGCCGGCGCGGCATCCCGGCTGGCCCGCCGGGACCACGGGGCCGCAGCCATTTCCACGCACGGTTCGGCTGCATCTCGACGGCGGCGAACGGCTTCGCCTCTTCCAGACCAGCCTCGCCGCCGACACCGTCGTGGGAGACCGGACCGACGGGACGCGGGTGAAGGTTCCGTTCGCGAGGATCCAGCGCGTCGAGTCCCTGCAGCTGGACGAGTTCAAGACGGTGGCGCTCATCGGCGTGGTCGCCATCTCGGGCTTCTACATCGTGTCGAAGCTGCTGCCCCCTCCGGTCTTCTATTGAGACCGAGGTCGCCAGCTCAATGACCGCGCTCTAGTCCGGCCAGCGCGAGATCTTCGAGCTCCGCCGCATCGGCACCTTCCCGCGCGCGAGCGCCTCCTTCCAGCCGAGCTCGAGCCGCGTCTCGATGAGCTTCCACGTCGCCGGCTGCCCGTTCATGTCGAGCAGTTCGTCGCGCCGGAACTTCACCTTCAGCGTCCCCTTCTCGGTCGGGACCGTGAGGACCCACTCCGCGCCCTTCCGCGCGTCCACCCACTCGATGGGGGAGAACGCGACCTTCTGTGCCATCAGCATCCGGCGGACCATCTGCCCGATCTCGCGCCGGCTTCGTTCGACCGCCTCGTCGCTCAACTTGCACTCCTCGACCACAGTCGTCGCTGGATCCGACGCGAAAGATGGCACGACGCGCCCGGCCGCGGGGTGAGGGAGGTCACAGCCGGCGGGGTTCTATCGCCCGGCGCGCCGGCGCCGACGGCCGCCAGGGGGTCCCCGTTGACCGGAACCCCCTGTCCGGGCTAGCTTTGGGGGCTCTGTTCCGTGCCGCCCGACCGGGCGATCCACGTAGTGGCAGATGGTCGAACAACCATAGGGTACGATGCCGACGATCAATCAGCTCGTCCGGCAGAGCCGCCGCGAAGTCCTCAAGAAGGACAAGGCGCCGGCTCTGAAGATGAATCCGTTCAAGCGTGGCGTGTGCACGCGCGTGTACACCACCACCCCCAAGAAGCCGAACTCCGCGCTGCGCAAGGTCGCGCGTGTGCGCCTCGTCAACGGCTTCGAAGTCACCGCCTACATCCCGGGCGAGGGCCACAACCTGCAGGAGCACTCGATCGTGCTCATCCGCGGTGGCCGCGTGAAGGACCTGCCGGGCGTTCGCTACCACATCGTGCGCGGCAAGCTCGACGCCTCCGGCGTCAACGGGCGCAATCGCAGCCGCTCCAAGTACGGGACCAAGAAGCCGAAGGCGGGTGCCCCGGCTGGAGGGAAGAAGTAAATGAGCCGCCGCAAGAGTGCCGTGAAGCGCCCCGTCCT
>CAZIDS010000386.1:0-2672 GCA_964537945.1 uncultured Gemmatimonas sp.
CGATGTCGGCCCGGCTCGCGCGGATCGAGGTGTGCTGCGTGCCGAGGTAGTCCACCATCGCCTGCTGGTGCGCGCTCTCGTCGAACTCGGCGTCCTCGAACGTGAGCGAGAAGGTGCGCAGCGGTGTCTCGGTGTACTTCTTGATGATCGTCGTGATGATCGACGAATCGAGGCCGCCGCTGAGGTACGCGCCCACCGGCACGTCGGCGCGCAGCTGCAGCCGCACCGCGTCCACCATCAGCGCGTGCAGCTCCTCGGCGCACGCTTCCTCGCTGCGGTTCGCCGGCGCCTCCTCGGGGAAGCACCAGTCCCAGTACTTCGTGACGACCGGCTGGGCGCCGCGCGCCTCGAGGTCGAGCGTGAGCAGGTGGCCGGCCGGGAGCTGCCACACGTTCGTGAAGGCCGTGCGCGGCGGCAGCGGGCTCCAGAACGTGAAGATCTCACTCAGCGCACGCGGGTCGAGCGCGCGCGGCACCGCCGGGAGCGTGAAGAGCGCCTTCACTTCCGACGCCACGGCGAAGCGGCCGCCGGCCATCGTCCAGAAGACCGGCCGGATCCCGACGCGGTCGCGCGCGACCACCAGCCGCCGCCGCTTCCGGTCGTGCAGCGCGATCGCGAACTGCCCGTTCAGGTGCTTCACGAACCCGTCGCCGTACTGGTCGTACAGGTGCACGATGCACTCGGTGTCCGAGTGCGTGTAGAACACGTGCCCCTGCGCCTCGAGGTCGCGGCGCAGCTCGACGTAGTTGAAGATCTCGCCGTTGAAGACCACCCAGACCGACTGGTCCTCGTTGTGGATCGGCTGCCAGCCGCCCGCGAGGTCGATGATTGACAGGCGTGCGTGCGCGAGCCCGACTCGCCCCTCGACGAGGGTGCTCAGCCCGTCCGGACCGCGGTGTTCGACGGCCCGGATCATCGCCGTCAGTTCGGCTTCAGTCGGGGGCGCCGCCTCGCCAAGCGCCACCAGGGCCGCGAATCCGCACATTCTCTAAAGATACTCGGGGTGATGAGGACGGGCTAAACGCGCCACGCGCGTCCCGACTCGAAGAAACGGGTGAGCGCCGCCGCGTCGCGCGACGCCAGCGCCGACTCGAACTCGGCGAGCCGGCCCTGCGCCGCCCGGACCGCCGCGAGCACCGCCTCCGAGTTCTCGAGGCAGATCGGCACCCACATCGCGGGGCTGCTCGCGGCGAGCCGCGTGACGTCCCGGCCGCCCGGACCGAGGTCTGCAGGACGCGTGCCCGACGCCGCGAGCGCGCCCGCCACCGCGGACGCCACCACCTGCGGCAGGGCGCTCACCCACGCCATCAGCTCGTCGTGCGCCCGCGCATCGGTCACGACGCAGCGCGCCCCGGCCGAGGCCCACATCGCCTCGACGACCCGCCGCGCATCCTCGCTCCCCCCCGCCGGCGGGCAGAGGTGCACGAGCGCTCCGCGGAAGAGCCCGAACCGCGACGCCTCCCATCCGGCGCGATGGTCCCCGGCGACGGGGTGCGAGCCGATGAACCGCGCCGCGAGCCCGAGCCGCTCGGCCTCGGCGACGATCGATGCCTTCGTCGACCCGACGTCGGTCACGACCGCCTTCGGCCCGAGGTGCGGCGCGATGCGGACGAGCGTCGCCGGCGCGCGGTCCACCGGCGTCGCGATCACGACGATCTCCGCCGCGGCCAGACCGGCGAACCCCTCGTCGAGCACGCCGGCGAGGATCCCCTCGCCGCGCGCCCGCTCGACGCGGGCGGCGTCCTCATCATGGCCGAGCACGCGCACCCCCTGCGACGCGAGGTCGCGCGCGAGCGATCCGCCGATCAGCCCGACCCCGATCACCGCGACCGTCCGATCGAGCATCAGGACGCGGTCCCGTGCTGGGTCTTCACGTCTCGAGCTGGGCTCGGCGCGAGAGGCCGATCAGGTGCCAGAAGAGGTAGCGCACCTCGTCGTCGTCGATCCCGGCCTCGCGCGCGAGCGTGCCCGCGCGGCGCACGACGGCGGCCTCGCGCGGCGGGTCGAGCACCGGCAGTCCCGCCGCGCGCTTCACCGCGCCGACCTCGCGCGCGAGCTGCACCCGCCTGGCGACGAGCTCGACGAGCGCGCGGTCCACGCGCTCGATCTCGTCGCGGATCCGCGCGAGCTCGGCCTGCGGGTCGGGCGCGGTCATGCCGCGACGGTCCCGGTGGGCGCGGTGGTGCCGAGCGTGCGACCGGCCGCGGTCGCGAACGGCCGGATCGCCTTCATCAGGTCGGCGAAGCCGTCGAGCGTCAGCGACTGGTCGCCGTCGGAGAGCGCCTCCGACGGGCACGGGTGCACCTCGACGATGAGCCCGTCGGCGCCGGCGGCGATCGCGGCGAACGAGAGCGGAGCGACGAGGTCGGCGCGGCCGCCGGCGTGGCTCGGGTCGACGATCACCGGCAGGTGCGTCTCGCGCTTGAGCACCGGGATCGCCGCGACATCGAGCGTGTTGCGCGTCGCGGTCTCGTAGGTGCGGATGCCGCGCTCGCAGAGCACGACGTCGCGGTTGCCGCGCGCCATGATGTACTCGGCGGCCATCAGCAGCTCCTTGATCGTCGCCGAGAGTCCGCGCTTCAGCAGCACCGGCCGCTGCACGCTGCCGACCTCGGAGAGGAGCGCGAAGTTCTGCATGTTGCGCGCGCCGATCTGCAGCATGTCGGCGTAGC
>CAZIDS010000387.1:0-2637 GCA_964537945.1 uncultured Gemmatimonas sp.
TCCTCGAACTCGCCGCGGAACTTCGCGCCGGCGATGAGGGCGCCGAGGTCGAGCGAGACGAGGCGCTTGTTGCGGAGCGACTCGGGGACGTCGCCGTTCACGATGCGCTGGGCCAGCCCCTCGGCGATCGCGGTCTTGCCGACGCCCGGCTCGCCGATCAGCACGGGGTTGTTCTTGGTGCGGCGCGAGAGGACCTGCACCACGCGGCGGATCTCCTCGTCGCGGCCGATCACGGGGTCGAGCTTGCCGCGCCGCGCCGCCTCGGTGAGGTCGCGCGTGAAGCGCTGCAGCGCCTGGTACTGGTTCTCCGGGCTCTGGTCGGTGACGCGGTGCGACCCGCGGATCGCGGTCAGCGCCTCGCCGATCTCCTTCTTGGTGACCCCCTGCGCCTTCAGCAGCTTCGCCGTCTCGGCGCCCTTCACGTCGGCGAGCGCGAGCAGGAGGTGCTCCGTGCTGACGTACTCGTCGGTCAGCGCCTGGGCCTCGGCCTCGGCGACATCGAGCACCTGCGACAGCTCGCGCGAGAGGTTCGGCTGCGCGTTGGTCTGCTTGGGATAGCGCGCGATCTCCTTCTCGAGCGCCTCGCCCAGCGCCGGCACCTGCACCCCCAGCTTCTGCAGGATGGGCACGACGATCCCGACCTCCTGCCCGATCAGCGCGACGAGCAGGTGGGTGTCGTGGACGAGCGGGTTGCCGTTCCGGCGCGCGTGGGCGATCGCGTCGGTGATGGCGTCCTGGCTCTTTACCGTGAGGCGGTCGGGGCTGAGCATCTAAAGGGCAGATGTGAGATGGGAGATGGGAGACGCAGGAAAGGGCGAACGGCGCTCTCACATCTCTTCGCAAGGCTGGGACCTCCCGAACTACGCCGAATCGGCGGGGGCGGTGTCGGGAACGGCATCCCCGCCCGCCGATTCGCCCGGCGGCTCAGGGCTCGTCGGGGATGGGACCAAAGGTGCGGCCATCGGCGCGGCGAAGCGAGATGCGGCGACGGTCGCACCATTCGAGGAACGGGATCAGCCATTTCCGCGTGAGCCCGAGGACCTCGCGCAGTTCCGAGGGGGTGTAGGTCCGGCCGGGCTGCACGTGGCCCTTGAGGCGGCGCAGCAGTTCGCGCACGGCCTCGGCCGCGAACGGGCGGTCGAGCGCGACGGCGACCGTTGCGCGCTCCTTCTCGAGCAGCTTGAGCAGCGCCGGCACCTCGCTCCCGAGCTCCGCCGTGAGTTCGGCGACCGAGAGGGCCTCGACGCCGGCCGCGCGGATGCGCGCGAGCAGGCGGTCCCGCGCGGACGTCGCACCGGCGCTAGATCCGGCGCTGAAGCCCACGCGCCGCACGAAGGCCCCCTCCACGGCGATCAGCCCCGCGCGTTCGGCGCGGCGGATCACCTCGTCGGCCAGCGCGGCGTGCGATGTGAGGGCCGCGCGGGCGACCTGCCGGTCGAGCCCGGGCGCGAGCGGCTGCTCGGCGTGGGTGCGGTCCACGGCCTCGAGAAGCCGCTCGCGCATGGCCCCGAGGACCTCGAGCCGCACGAGGCGATCCTCGACGCGCGCGACCTTCTCCAGCTCCTTCACCAGCCGCTCGACCTGCGCCTCGCGCAGTCCGAGTCGCGGACCGAGCGCGCGAGTGTCGAGCCCGGCCGCGCCCGTCTCGTCGAGCATCCATCCGAGCCGTTCGGCGTCGGTCGCGCGCACGCGCGGCCACGGCTTCGCGCGGGCGCTGGGCGGGAGCGGGTCGGTGACGATCCCGCCGCCGATCGTCCCTTCGGCGCCGCCCGTGCGCAGGACGAACCGGTCCCCCGACCGGGCGACGACGGGCGCGTCGAGGATCAGACGCACCGCGCGCACGTCGCTCGAGTCCACCGCGCCGCCCGTGGCGATGAGCCGTGCCCCCACGTCCGAGGTCCCGAGGTGGAAGCGCACCCACCGGCGCGCACCTACCGGCGGCGCGTGTGGCAGCAGCGAGACATCGGCCCGCATCACGCGGCTCGGCCACCACGGATCCCCCTCGCGCACGAGGACGGCCTCCGGCGCGATGTCGTCGCGCGAGAGGCCGACGAGCGCGAGCGCGACGCGCGTCCCCGCCCCGCCGCGGTCCACGGCCGTCCCGTGCGACTCCACGCTGCGTACGCGCGCCGTGCGGTCGAGCGGGAGCACGCGCACCGTCGCGTCTCGCGCGATCGCGCCGCTCCACGCGGTGCCGGTCACGACGGTCCCCGCGCCCGCGACGGAGAAGACGCGGTCCACCGGCATCCGCCACGGCTCGTCCTGGTTGCGGGCGGGCGCGGCTCGCAGCGCGCCCGCGATCGCCTGACGCAGCGCGTCGAGGCCTGCCCCGGTCGTCGCGGAGACGGGCACGATCGGTGCGCCGGCGAGCACCGAGCCTGCGAGCGCGGTGCGCACCTCCTCGGCCGCGAGCGCGAGCAGTTCCGGCTCCACGAGGTCGGACTTGGTGAGCGCGACCACGCCGCCCCGCACGCCGAGCAGCGTGAGGATCGCGAGATGTTCGCGCGTCTGCGGCATCACGCCTTCGTCGGCGGCGATGACGAGCAGCGCGCAATCCACGCCCGTCGCACCGGCGAGCATCGTGCGCACGAATGCCTCGTGCCCCGGCACGTCCACCACGCCGACCGTGCCGAGCCC
>CAZIDS010000388.1:0-2631 GCA_964537945.1 uncultured Gemmatimonas sp.
AAGCCGCCCTTCAGCAGGTACGCGCGCAGCCCCGCGACCTCGGCGTCGTTCGGGTTCCAGAAGCCCGGCTCCGCCATGTACGCGATCGGGTACTTGAAGAGCTCGGGGTCGTTGAGCGAGAGCACCACGCTCTGCTCAGGGCGCACGCGCACCGTCGTCAGCTCGCCGAGGATCTTCGCGAGGTTGTGCTCGCCGTCCGGGTAGTCGTGGTGCCAGGGCGGCTCGCCGCCACCGCGACCGAACTGCTCGAAGCCGGTGAGGCCGGTCGTGTACCTGATACGCGCGAAGGTCCACCGCCCGTCGTACGGCGGGTTGTCGCCGGGGTCGACGTAGCGCCGGCCGCGCCCGCGCTGCGCGGCGAGCGGCTCGACGCAGAGGAGCAGGAGCAGCAGGAGCAGGCGCTGGAGTCTCATCGGGTCTCCGGCGGGCCGTTGCGGATCTGGAGCAGGAGCAGCTGAGCCTTCTCGTAGGTCGGTGCCTGCTCGAGCACGCCCAGCAGCTCGCGCCGCGCGGTCGCGCGGTCGCCGGCCGCGAGCAGCGCCCGCGCGAACTCGGTGCGCGCACCCATCATGTCCGACGGCCCGAGCGCGATGATCGTGCGCCGCGAACGCACCGCCTTCCCCGGCATCCCCGCACGCAGCGCCGCGTCGGCGAGCCTCGCGTGCAGCGCGGCGTCATAGGGCCAGATCCAGATCGCGCGCTCGAGCGCGTCCACCACGCCGCTGTCGTTGCCCGCGGCCGCGGCCCGCTCCGCCTCGGCACGGATCGGCTCGAAGTCGGAGTCCTCCGCCGGCACCGAGTCGCCCGGCATGCCGGCGCGCGCGGACGCGAGCTGGGGTGCGAATCGCGCGCGCACCCACGCATCGAATCGCCGGTCGAGCGCGGCCTCGTCGAGCTCGAGCGTGCGCTGCACGACCTCGGCCGTCGACAGCCCGTCGCGCCACCCGCGCAGCATCTCGCCGATCGCGCGCGGGCCGAACTCCGACTCGATCATCTCGGCGACGAGCGAGGCGTGGTAGTAGCTCAGCACGACCTCGTGCGGGTTCCGCGGCCGCACGAACCCGTCGTTGAGCTGGCTCACGGGGCGGAGGAAGTTCGCCTTCAGCGCGCCGAGATAGACCGGGTTCGCCTGCGCGCCCCAGCCCGGGCGCGCGCGCCGTTCCTCGAACACCGACACGCCCTCGGAGAACCAGCGCGGCACGCGGTTCTCGCTCAGGCCGAGCGTGAAGGTGTGCGTCAGCTCGTGCCAGGAGGTCGAGCCCCAGTTGAACGTGCCCGGGTCGCGCGCGGACGGCGCGTCGATGGCGAGCAGCCGCCCGAAGCTCACGCCGAGCGCGCCGAGCCCGGTGAGGCCGACGGTGCGCACCGAGAAGTCGGCGTGGTTCGCGTAGATCTCGAGCCGGATCGGAGTCGGCGGACGGTAGTCGTACCGCGCCGCGAGCTTGTCGTACGCCTCCTCCAGCAGCGGCGAGAGGTACGGCAGCAGCACGTCGGTCTCGCGCGCGTTCGTCACGAACTCGAAGCGGCCCATCCGCACCGTCCGGAAGCTGCCGAGCACGTCGAGGAGGTCGAGCGTGTTCTTGTGCCAGAGGTTGAACGGATCGATCGCGAACGCGCGCTCGATGTAGCCGCGTCCCGCGGCGATGTCGCCGGTGCGCAGCGCATTGGTGCCGAGGGAGCCGAGCGCGGCGACCGAGAGCGAGTCGAGCGCGAGCGCCTGCTTCGCGAAGGCCTGCGCCTCGGTGTAGCGGCGATTGCGCGCCGCCGCCTCGCCGAGCGCGACGTAGAAGGCGGCGGGCTTCGGCGAGACGCGCGCCGCCTGGGCGCGCGCGTCGCGGAAGCCGGCCGAGTCGCCGGCGACCCACGCCGCCGCGCCGATGACCGCCCAGGCGTCCAGCGCCTGCGGGTCGATCGCGAGGGCGCGGCGCGCGGCGGCCGCTGCCGAGTCGCCGCGCTCGGCCTCGAGGTGCCGTTGCGCGACGAAGACGAGCGCCGGCGCGAAGCGCGGGTCGGCCGCCAGGGCCTCGGACGCCTTCGCGAGCGCGTCGCCGCGGCCGGAGAACGCGACGATGCGCGCCTGGCCGAGCAGCGCCCACGCGTTGCGTCGGTCGCGGCGCAGCACCTTCTCGTAGCCCTGCGCGGCGTCGGGCGCGTTGTACTTGTCGAGCAGGAGGTCGCTCGCGCGGAGTTCGCCCTCGACGTTCGTGCTGTCGGCGGCGGTCGCAGCATCGAAGGCGCGCAGCGCGCTGCGCACCGCGCCGGCGTCGGAGGCCGAGATGACGAGGTAGGCGCGGCCGGCGGCGAGCTTGTCGCGCGCACTCCATCCGCCGCCCGCGCTCACGTACTCGGCGACGAGCGCGCGGCCCTCGCGCTCGGCGGCAGCGCGCTCGCCGCGGAGCAGCATCCGCTCGGCGGCCGCGACGCGGGCCGTGCGGTCGTTCGCGGTGCCTTGCGCTGGCAGCGCGCCCGCGGCGGAGGCGACGAGCGCGACCGGCGCGAGGCCGGCCCGGAGCGCGGCGAGCAGGCGCGCGCTCACGGCTGTCCCCCGAGCGCCCGGATGGCCGCCGACTTCTCGGCGATCGCGAGCACGATGCGCTCGAGCTCCTTCTCGTAGTCGGCGGCCGGCATCTG
>CAZIDS010000389.1:0-2613 GCA_964537945.1 uncultured Gemmatimonas sp.
CGACTGGCCGAGCAGCATCACCAGGATCACCGACGAGAAGCCGGCGAGGATGGCGACCGACACGAACTTCGCGAGCCAGTCGTAGCCGGGCATGTACGTCGTGATCGCGTAGGCGACCGACGCCTCGCGGCCCTGCGTACGGAAGTCCTCGACCGTCGCGACGCCCGAGAGCACGTACGAGAAGAGCACGTAGAGGATGGTGCAGACCACCAGCGACCCCAGGATGCCGATCGGCATGTCGCGCTTCGGGTTCTTGGCCTCCTGCGCCGCGGTCGAGACCGCGTCGAAGCCGATGAAGGCGAAGAAGACGACGCCGGCCGCGCCGAGGATGCCGGTGATGCCGCCGTAGTTGTGCGTGATGCCGCTCGCCGAGTGGTAGAGCGTCGGCTCGGGGATGAACGGCGTGTGGTTCGCCGGGTTGATGAAGCCCCAACCGATCGCGATCACGAGCATCACGATCGCCATCTTCACGATGACGATGATGCCGTTCAGCAGCGCCGACTCCTTCGTGCCGCGGATCAGCACGAGCGAGAGGATCGCCAGGATCGCCACCGCCGGGACGTTCATGAGGCCGTGGACGCCCTCGGCGGACTTCTCGAACGGCGAGTGGTACCACTGGTACGGTATGTTCAGCCCGACGAAGCCGAGCACCTTGTTGAAGTACTCCGACCACGAGATCGCGACGGTGGCCGCGGCGACCGCGTACTCGAGCACGAGGTCCCAGCCGATGATCCACGCGATCAGCTCGCCCATCGTCGCATACGAGTACGTGTACGCGCTGCCCGCGATCGGGATCATGCTCGCGAACTCGGCGTAACAGAGTCCCGCGAAGGCGCAGGCGATGCCGGCGACGATGAAGGCGATCACCACCGACGGGCCCGCGCGGTCGGCGATCGCCGCCGCCGTGCGCACGAAGAGGCCGGCGCCGATGATCGCGCCGATGCCGAGCGCGACGAGCGACCAGGGACCCAGCGTACGCTTGAGGGTCTGCGCGCCGGTCTCGGCGCCGTCGGCGATCAGACGGTCGATCGACTTCGTCCGGAAGAGCGAACCAGCCAAGAGGCCTCCACGTACGGATGAGGGGAAGGGCGGTGCTGTCAGGAAAATCCGCCCGTCCGTACCCCGCATCCAGTTGCGCGGCGCCGTTTTAGCGTCATTTTAACCCCCGGTCGCCGCGCGCCGTTCGGCGCGCGCGGCGCGGTCAACGCTCCCCTCGCCCCTCCCGTAAGCCCCCGATGAGTCGCGAACTCGTACTCGCCCTGTACGTCTTCCTGCTGGCGATCTTCGTCGGCTTCGAGGTCATCGCCCGCGTGCCGGCGGTCCTCCACACGCCGCTGATGTCGGCCACCAACGCCATCCACGGCATCGTGCTCCTCGGCGCGATGATCGTCGCCGGCCATGCCGACACGCCCCTGCTGCAGGGGATCGCCTTCGTCTCCGTCTTCCTCGGCGCGGCGAACGTGTTCGGCGGCTTCGCGGTCACCGACCGGATGCTCGACCTCTTCAAGAAGGACCCGGGGGAGAAGAAGTGATCCCGGAGAACCTGCGCGAGACGGTCGTCGCCCTCGCCTACATCGTCGCGACCTACCTCTTCATCGTCGGGCTCCGCCAGCTCTCGTCGCCGCGCACGGCGCGCGAGGGGAACCGCGGTGCCGCCATCGGCATGTTCGTCGCGCTCGTCGCGACGATGGTCCACCTCTGGGGCCAGTCGCTCTGGATCATCCTCGTCGCGCTGCCGCTCGGCGCGATCTTCGGCGTCTGGTCGGCGCGGAAGGTCGCGATGACGGCGATGCCCCAGATGGTCGCCCTGTTCAATGGCGCCGGCGGCGCGACCGCCGCGCTCGTCTCGGTCGCCGAGTACATCAACGTGATGCGCGCCGGCCCGGTGCCGGCGACGATGACCGTGTCGGTCATCCTCGGCACCGCGATCGGCGCCGTCTCGTTCACCGGCTCGCTCGTCGCGTTCGCGAAGCTGCAGGAGCTGATGAGCTCGGCGCCGTTCCAGCCGCGGCTGATGCGCGTCGCGAACGTGCTCGTCGTGCTCGCGCTGGTCGGCATCAGCATCCCGCTCGTGATGGGCGACGGCAACCTGCCGCAGCTCTGGATCGTGCTGGCGCTCGGGCTCCTGCTCGGCGCCACCGGCACGCTGCCGATCGGCGGCGGCGACATGCCGGTCATCATCGCGATCCTCAACTCGCTCACCGGCCTCGCGACGGCGATCACGGGCCTCGTGCTCAACAACGAGATGCTCATCGTCGCCGGGATGCTCGTCGGCGCGTCGGGCACGCTGCTCACGCTCCTGATGAGCAAGGCGATGAACCGCTCGATCGCGAACGTGCTCTTCAGCGGGTTCGGCGCTGCGGCAGCCTCCAGCGCCTCCGGCGGCCCCAAGTCGGACCCGAAGACGATCACCGTCGAGGACCTCGCGGTCTCGCTCGCCTACGCCCGGCGCGTCGCGATCATCCCCGGGTACGGCCTCGCCGTCGCCCAGGCGCAGCGCGAGGTGCAGACGATGGCGAACGAGCTCGTGAACCGCGGCGTCGACGTCGTCTTCGCGATCCATCCGGTCGCCGGCCGCATGCCGGGGCACATGAACGTGCTGCTCGCCGAGGC
>CAZIDS010000390.1:0-2612 GCA_964537945.1 uncultured Gemmatimonas sp.
GCTTCTCGGTGAGCGTCGTCTTGCCGGCGTCGGGGTGCGAGATGATCGCGAAGGTCCGGCGCCGGGCGATGAGGGCGTCGAGCGTCATCGGCCGATCGCGCGGATGACGGTCTCGACGTCGTCCATCGTATTATGGAAGTGCGGCGAGAGCCGGATCGCGCCCTCCCGTACCGAGTGCGTCACCTGCGCGGCGCGGAGCCGCTTCGAGTCGCCGTCGAGGTCGGGCGTCGAGATCGCGACGATGCCGGCGCGGCGGCTCGCCGCCTCCGGCGTGACGAGGTGCACGCCGCGCGCCCCGCCGGCCCATTCGACGAGCCGGGTCGTCAGCGCGCGGACGTGCGCCTCGATCGCGGGAAGGCCGAGCTCCAGCATCAGCTCGAGCGTCGCGTTCATCCCGACGATGTCCTGGTAGGGGATGGTGCCGACCTCGAACTTGCGCGAGTCGGCGTGCCAGGTGTCGTCGTAGTCGAGGAAGCGGCTGAAGTCCCCCGAGCTGGCCTGCGCGAGCCAGCCGACGGCCGGCGGTTCGAGTGTGCGGCAGAGCTCCTCGCGCACGTACGCGAATCCGCTCCCCCACGGCGAGCAGAGCCACTTCTGCGCGCCGCTGCTCAGGATGTCCACCGGCGTCGTGCGCAGGTCGAGCGTGAGCGGGCCGAGGCCCTGGATCGCGTCGACGGCGAACCAGATGCCGCGCGAGCGGCACGCGCTCCCGATCCGCGCGAGGTCGATCCGGCAGCCGCTCCAGAACGAGACCCAGCTCAACGCGACGCCCTTCACCCGCGGGTCCGACGCGATGCGGCGGAGCACGGCCTCCTCGTCGGTCGCGGTGCCCGCGAGCGGGAGGCGCTCGAAGGTGAAGCCGCGCGCCTTCGCCGCGGCCATCCACGGATAGATGTTCGCCGGGAACTCACCCTCGCTGCCGAGGACGATGTCGCCCGGGCCGAGCGGCAGGGCGTATGCCGCCAGATTCACGCCCCAGCTCGTGTTCGTCGTCAGCACGATCTCGCCCGCGTTCGCGCCGATCATCCGCGCGATGAGCTCGCGTCCGCGATCGAGCACGGGGAAGAAGTCCTGCGCGCCCAGCCGGTGCGGCTCGGCGCGCTTGAGCCCGTAGGCGTCGAGCGCGTCGCGCGTGCGCTGCGGCAGCGGGCCGACGGCGGCGTGGTCGAAGTGGATCGCCTCGGCGGGCTCCCACGGGAACTGGCTCGCGCGGAGCGCGTGGACGTCGTAGCTCATCTCGGTCGGTCGCGGAAAGGCATGGTCAGGGCATCCGCAGCTCGGGGGGCGTGTCCTTCGGCTGGCCCTTCCAGCGGCGGTGCTGCCAGAAGTACTGCTCGGGGTGCTCGCGCACGAGCCGCTCGAGCACCTCGGTGTAGCGGCGGACGGTCGCGTCGATGTCCGCCTCCTTGTCGCCGGTGCGCACGAGCGGCACGTCCTCGAAGTGCGCGACGTACCGGCCGTCGGGCTGCCGCAGCGCGGCGACGAAGACCATCGGGATGTCGTTGCGCAGCGCGAAGACCGCCGCGCCGCGCGGCGTGCGCGCCGGCCGCCCGAAGAACGGGATGAAGATGCTCGCGAGCCCCTTCGCGCTCTGGTCGCTGAGGAAGCCGACGCCGCGGCCGTCGCGCAGCGCCTTCGGGATCGCGCGCACCGACTCGTCGGCGAAGAGCACGCGCATCCCGAACCGCTCGCGCGTCCGCTTGAAGAAGGCGTCGCTGAGCGGGTTCGCCATGTGCATCGCGATCGCGTCGATCGGCAGCCCGCGCGCGGTCATGTAGGCCGCGCTCAGTTCCCAGTTGCCGAGGTGGCCGGCGACGAGGATGACGCCCTTCCCGTGCGCGAAGGCGCGCTCGAGGACGTCGAAGTCCCTCGCGCCGGCGAACGCGGCCAGCACGTCCTCGCGTTCGGCGCGCGAGAGGATGATGCTCTCGATCGCGACGCGGCCGAGGCCGCGGTCGCGCTCGCGCGCGATCTCGCGCACGCGCGCGTCGTCGAGCTCGGGGAAGCAGGCGCGGATGGTGCGCTCGACCTGCGCGGCGCGGATCCGGAGAGGCCACCATCCGAGCCCGCCGACCGCCGCGCCCACCGACGACGCCGTGCGCCAGCCGAAGGGCCGCAGCAGCGTCGCGATGGTCCGGAGGGCGGCGTACTCGGCGCGCTGCGAGAGCGTCGGCCGCGGCGCGGCGGCCGCGGCGGCGTCAGGCATCGCCGTCGTCCTCGTCGCCCTCGTCATCGATCGGCGGGTCCGGCTCGAGCTCCGGCTCGGGTTCCGGCTCGGGCGAGCGCTGCACGAGGCCGCCGCGCTGCTGCATCGCGTGCAGGCGCGCGTACGCCCCCTCCGCCGCGAGGAGCTGCGCGTGCGTGCCACGCTCGACCACGCGCCCCTTCTCGAGCACGAGGATCTGCGTCGCGTTCACCACCGTGGAGAGGCGGTGCGCGATCACGAACACCGTGCGGCCCGCGAGCAGGCGGTCGATCGCCTCCTGCACGAGCCGCTCGCTCTCGGTGTCGAGCGCCGAGGTGGCCTCGTCGAGGATCAGGATCGGCGGGTCGGTGAGCAGCGCGCGCGCGATCGCGAGCCGCTGGCGCTGGCCGCCCGAGAGGCGCGTGCC
>CAZIDS010000391.1:0-2609 GCA_964537945.1 uncultured Gemmatimonas sp.
CGTGCTGCGGGCGCGGCGGCGCGAAGTGCCGTCGCGGATCATCGACGGCGTCTTCGCGCTCGTCGAGGGGCACATGGGGCGGATGCGCCCGCACGACGACCAGGCGGTCGTCGTGCTCCGCAGCGCCTAGGCGCGGCCGCCGTGGCGCAGCTCCCGCGAGCGAAGAAGCGGCTCGGCCAGCACTTCCTCACCGACCCGCGCCTGCTCGCCCGCATCGCCGACGCGCTCGGCGCGTCGCCCGACGACACCGTGATCGAGATCGGGCCGGGCCGCGGGGCGCTGACCGTCCCGCTGCTCGAGCGCGCCGGCCGCGTGATCGCGATCGAGCTCGACCGCGAACTCGCGCCGATGCTGCGCGAGCGGTGGAAGGACGAGCCGCGGTTCTCGATCGTCGAGGGGGACGTGCTGGAGCAGCGGCTCGGCGACCTGGCGGGCGGGCCGTACCTGCTCGCCGGCAACGTGCCGTACAACATCACCACGCCGATCCTCTTCCACGCGATGACGCGGCCGCGGCCGGCGCGCGCCGTGTACCTGGTGCAGCGCGAGGTCGCCGACCGGATCGTGGCCGCCCCGGGCAGCGACGACTACGGTGCGCTCTCCGTGAACGTGCAGGCGCTCGCGACGGCCGAGTTCCTCTTCGGCGTGCCGGCGCGCGCCTTCACGCCGGCGCCGAAGGTCGAGTCGGCCGTGGTGCGCATCACGCCGCGGCCCGATCCCGTGGTCACGGAAGCGGAGGAGGAGCCGTTCCGGCTGCTCGTGCAGGGCGCGTTCGGCCTGCGGCGGAAGCAGTTGCGGCGCGTGGTGCGCACGCTCTGGTCGCTCGATGCCGCGGGAGCCGACGCGATCCTCGCACGGGCCCGGCTCGACGGCGATGCGCGCCCCGAAGTGCTCGGGGCAGGGGAGTTCGCGCGGCTGCTGCGGTCGCGCTGAGGCGCGACGCGCGGCGCCGGCGATCAGCCGGCGAGCTTGTTGGTCAGCGAGAAGGCGAGGATCTCGAGCTCGGTCGCCATGTTCACCGCGCGGAGCGTCACGCCCGCCGGGACGGTGAGCGGGGCCGGGGCGAAGTTCAGCACGGCCTTCACGCCCGCCTTCGTCACCCGATCGACCAGCGGCTGTGCGGCCTCGGCGGGCACGCAGAGCACCGCGATCTGCGGCTTGAGCTTCGCAACGTCCTTCTCGAGGTCCGCATCGGCGCGCACGACCACGCCGTCGAGCTTGAGGCCGACGCGCGCCGGGTCGGAGTCGTAAACGCCGACGACCTTGAAGCCGCGCGTCGCGAAACCGCGGTACTGCGCGAGCGCGGCGCCGATCTTCCCGGCGCCGATGATCACGACGTTCCACGGGCGCTGCAGCCCGAGGATCTCGCGGATCGCGGCGATGAGGTCCCGGACGGAGTAGCCGAGCCCGCGCTTGCCGAACGACCCGAAGAAGGAGAGGTCCTTCCGCACCTGCGCTGACGTCGTCCCGCCCGAGGCGGCGAGTTCGCCGCTCGAGATCGTGGTGTGCCCGTGGCTCTCGAACTCCTCGAGGAAGCGGAGATAGAGGGAGAGACGGCGGACGGTCGATTCGGCGATGTGCTTCACGGTCGGTCTGGAGGCGGCTTGTGAAATCATTCACAAACTAGCGTGTCCGGGCGGCGCACTCAATGGGGCGTGTTAGCTTGCCGCCCATGGATCTGCATACCCTGCCGTTCGTGGTCGTGGACGTCGAAACGACGGGCGGACAGCCGGGCAGCGTCGACCGCGTCACGGAGGTCGCCGCCGTGCACGTCGACGGCACCCGTGTCGAGCTGGCGTACCACTCGCTCGTGAATCCGCAGCGGCCGATCCCGTGGATCATCACCCGCCTGACCGGGATCGACGACGGAATGGTCAGGGATGCCCCGACCTTCGACGAGATCGCGGGCGAGTTCGCGTCAAGCCTCGTCGGTCGCGTCTTCGTCGCGCACAATGCGCGCTTCGACTTCGGTTTCCTCTCCGCCGAGTTCGCGCGAGTCGCGCCGGTCCCGCTCGGCGACCTGCTCATCGGGCAGGTGTGCACCGTGCGCTTGGCACGAAAGCTCCTCCCCTTCCTGCCGCGCCGGAACCTCGACGCGGTCTCGCACCACTACGGCGTCGAGATCGCCGACCGGCACCGCGCTGCGGGCGATGCGATGGCGACGGCCGAGGTGCTGAAGGGGCTGCTGCGCGATGCCTCGAAGCGCGGCGTGCACACGTGGGACGACCTCGACGAGCTGCTCGGCGCGCGGACGGGGCGGTCGCGCCGGCGGCGGAGAGCGCTGCCGTCATCGTCGGACGGGGCGGACGGGGCGTAGTCCCATCGAACGCGACGCTGAACTGCGCGAAGCGTCGCCGCGCTAGATTCCGCGCCATGCCCGCCCCGACCCCGCTCCACGAGACTCGCCTCCTCGGCCGCACGCGCATCCACGCCCTGCAGGCCGGCGGCCAGATGCTCGATGGCGGCGCGATGTTCGGCGTCGTGCCGAAAGCGCTCTGGCAGAAGCGCATCCCCGCCGACGAGCGCAACCGCATCCCGCTCGGCATGCGCTGCGTGTTGGTCGAGCACCCCGACGGCCTGGTGCTGATCGACACCGGCGTCGGGAACAAGGA
>CAZIDS010000392.1:0-2586 GCA_964537945.1 uncultured Gemmatimonas sp.
TTCCTCCCACCCCGCCCACCGGAATGTCCGCGACCGTCGATCCGCTCGTCCCGCTGGTGCTCCTCGAGGCCGTCCGTTCGGTGGACATGCCCGACGGCGAGTTGGAGGCCGAGTTCGTGGACGAACTCCGCACGAAGCGCTTCGGCCTCAGTGACACCGTCCTCGCGCAGATCCGCCGCTACAATGACGCGGTGAAGCGCGGCCAGCGGCTGCCGGCGGACGAGGCGGCCGGCATCGCGCGCTTGATCGGTCGGCGCCCCGAGGCCGAGGCGGTCTTCCGCGAGGCGGGGCGCGGACTCGCGCGGCAGACGTACGGCCGCATCCCCGGCCCGACGCGCGCGCTCGTGCGCACGCTCCCGACGCTGCTCGCGCGTCCGCTCGCGCTGCGACACGTGCGCCGGATCGGGCGCCGCTACCTGAACGGCGACATCCGCCGCGTCGGCGCGACGATCCTGCTCGACGTCCCCGATTCGGTCACGCGCGACGCCGCGCCGCGCCAGGCCGGCTGCGCCTTCTACGAGGCGATCCTGCGCGAACTGATGCAGCTGCTCGTCGGTGGCGTCGGCGCCGTGGAGCACGTGCGCTGCGCGTCGCGCGGCGAGAAGACCTGCGAGTGGCGCGCCGAGTGGCGCGGCATCCGCTAGGCCCCGAGGGTCCATCGATGCTCACCCCGAAGTCGCTTCCCGCGCTGCAGCGCGCCCTCGCCGACGCCGGCCTCGACGGCTGGCTCCTCTTCGACTTCCGCGGGCTCAACCCCGTGGCCGGCTCGCTGCTCGGCATGCAGGGGATGGTGACACGCCGGATCTTTTGCTGGCTCCCCGCGACGGGGACGCCGGTCGCCATCACGCACGCCATCGAACAGGCGCCGTGGGCCGAATGGCCGCGCGAGTGGGAGAAGGTCGTGTACTCGGCCTGGACGACGATGGAGGAGGCGCTCCCGCGCCTCGTGAGGGGGAAGCGGATCGCGATGGAGTATTCGCCGGGCGACGCGGTGCCGGTCGTGGACCGTGTGCCCGCGGGCGTGCTCGAGCTCGTCCGCGCGCGCGGCGCCGAGGTGGTCACGAGCGCCGAGCTGGTCACGCGCTTCTTCGCCGTGTGGAGCGAGGCGGAGGTCGCCTCGCACCGGAGGAACGCCGAGGCGCTCCGCACCATCGCGCTCGAGGCCTTCCAGCGGATCGGCAAGGCCGCGCGCAGCGGGAGGCCGCTGCACGAGCACGAGGTCGCCGACTGGATCCTCGGCTCCTTCGCCGCGCACGGGATGGAAGCCGACCACGGCCCGATCGTCTGCGCGACCGAGAACGGCGCGAACCCGCACTACCACCCGTCGGCCGACCACCCGCGCGCCTTCCGCGAGGGGGACATCGCGCTGATCGACCTCTTCGCGACGGCCCCCGGCGGGAAGGGGATGTGGGCCGACCAGACCTGGATGGCGAGCATCGGCGCGCCGTCGACGCGCGCCCTCGAGGTGTGGACCGCCATCCGCGACGCGCGCGACGCGGCGATCGCGCTGCTCGAACGGAAGCTCGGTGCCGGCGAGCCCGTGCGCGGCGGCGAGGCCGACGACGCGGCGCGTGCGGTGATCGTGCAGCGTGGCTTCGGGCCGCACTTCACGCACCGCACCGGACACAGCATCGATGCGCGCGGACTCCACGGCATGGGGCCGAACATCGACAACCTCGAGACCCGCGAGACGCGGCTGCTGGTGCCGGGCGTCGGCTTCTCGATCGAGCCCGGGATCTACCTCGCGGGCGAGATCGGGATGCGCACCGAGGTGAACGGCTACGTCGACGCGGCGGGGAAGCTCGTGATCACGCCAGCCGAGATCCAGCGCGACCTGGTCGTCGTCTGACGCCCGGCGCTCAAGCGCCGAGCCAGTCCCCGAGGTGCCGGTCGATCACCATCGCGAGGAAGAGCAGCGCGAGGTAGAGCAGCGAATAGCCGTAGACCCACCAGGCCGGCCGCACGTAGTCGTCCGCGGTGCGCACGCGCCAGACGCCGCGCAGCAGCAGACCGCCGAGCACGAGCGCCATCACGAGGTAGGGCGCGCCGAAGGCGCCCCACGCCACCGGCAGCACGGTGAGCGCGACGAGCAGCACCGAGTACCACCACATCTGGTCGATTGTCTCGCGCACGCCCCACACGAGCGGCGCCATCGGCACGCGCGCGTTGCCGTAGTCCTTCTGCTTGTTGAGCGCGAGCGCCCAGAAGTGCGGCGGCGTCCAGTAGAACACGATCAGGAAGAGGAAGGCCGCCGTGAGGTCGAGCGAGTTCGTCACCGCGGCCCAGCCGACGAGGGGCGGGAAGGCCCCCGCCGCGCCGCCGATGACGATGTTCTGCGGCGAGCTCCGCTTCAGCCAGCGCGTGTAGATGAAGACGTAGAAGTAGAAGCCGGCGAGCGCGAGCGCGCCGGTGAGCACGTTCACGAAGACCGCGAGCATCCAGGTCGCCGCGGTCGCGATCAGCACGCCGAACGCGAGCACGAGCCGCGCGTCCATCCGGCCGCTCGGGATCGGGCGCAGTCGCGTCCGCGCCATCACGTCGTCGATGTCGCGGTCGAGGTACATGTTCACCGCGTTCGCGCCGCCC
>CAZIDS010000393.1:0-2571 GCA_964537945.1 uncultured Gemmatimonas sp.
GCCGGGTTCCGCTCGGCGATGCTCCGCAGGACACGCGAGCCGACGAAGCCGCCCACGAGCACGAGCGTCTGCGTGCGCGGCGGCAGCGACTGCAGCCAGGTGAAGAAGCGCAGCAGCAGCCCGTACCCCGGATAGCGCGACTTCAGCGAGAGCAGGAGTCCCTCGCGGGCCCACGGGTTCGTCGGGTCGAGCGTGAGCGCGTCGCGGAACTCCTGCTCCGCCTGCCGCGCGCGCCCGCGGTTGAGCAGCGTCCACGCCTTCCCGGCGCGCGCCACCGGCACATGCGGGAACCGCTCGGCGAGCGCCTCCCACTCCGCGGTGTCGAGCTTCGCACCCGGGTTCTTCTTCGACTCGATCGCCGCGATGCGGAGGAACGCGGCCTCGACGTCCTGCGGGTCGTTGCCGAGCACGAACTCGGCGCGCGACCTCACCTCGTCCCACTGCCCGAGCAGCGCGCGGGCGCGCGCCTCGAGGAGGATCGCGTTCGAGTCATACGGATCCTCGGCGAGCAGCTGCCGCGCGGCCGCGATCGCGCGGTCGGGCTCGCCGGCGTCGATCGCGACGCGGCCCACGGCGTGGAGGACGTAGGTATTCCCGGGATCGAGCTCGTGGGCGCGCGCGGCGGACTCGCGCGCCTCGACGATGCGGCGCTCGTCGGCGAGGAGGAACGCCTTCAGCGCATGCAGGACACCGTCGTCATGCTGCGTCAGCACGTCGTCGAGCGCGGCGAGCGCCTCGCGCGTGCGGCCGTCCTGCGCGAGCTCGAGGACCTCCTCGACCGGATTCACTGGCGGAGGATCAGCGAACAGCAGGTCACCGCACCCTCGGCCTTCGCGAGCTCCGAGGCGTCCACCGTCGTGACGACGTGGCCGCGCGCGCGCAGCCGTTCGAGCGTGCGCGGGTAGGCCGCGCCATAGAGCAGCGCGATGCCGGCGCGCACGACGTTCGCGCCCATCGGCTCGGCGGGGTCCACCTCGACCGCGTCGAACGGCGCGAAGGCCGACGCCTGCACCCACGACGGGTTCAGGAGCACGGAGTGGTCGTCGAGCGCGGTGACCGCGGTCTTGAGATGGAGGCAGCCGGTGACGTCCACGGCGTCCACCGTGTAGCCGAACGGCGCGAGGATGGCGCGGAACTGCGCGATGCCCGCGTCGTTCGTCCGCCCGGTGCGCCCGACGAACACGCGCCGGCCGACGACCAGCACGTCGCCGCCGTCGAGCGTCCCCGGCGCGGCGATCCGCGCGATGGGCCGCATCGCCGCGAGCGCGCGCTCCACCGCGACCGTCTCCTCGCGGCGGCTCTCCGCGCCGGGACGCGTGATCACCGCGACCTCGTCGAACACCACCGCCGTGTCCTCGATGAAGACCGAGTCGGGATGGTCGGGCGCCGGGTCCACGCGACGCACCTCGACACCGAGCCCGCGCAGGGCCTCCTCGTACGCGGCGTGCTGCCGCTCCGCGTCCGCCACGCTGATCGGCGTGCGGTCGAGGTGCGTGAGCTCGCAGTCCGCGAGCCGCGGCGAGATGGCGCGCGTGAGCGCGAGGAGTCTGGTCACGGGTCGTCGCAGGGGATGAGCCGAAGCTAGGCCCGGCGCGGCGCGCGTGGTAGCGGGACGTATATTCCCGGCCGTGACGAGCTTCCAGCCCGAACGCGAGACCGTCCTGCACAGCTGGACCGTGCAGGACCGCTGGGACGCGCCGACGATCGTCGCCGGCGACGGCGCGCACTTCGTCACGGAGGACGGCCGGCGCATCCTCGACTTCTGCTCGCAGTCGGAGTGCAGCAACCTCGGCCACCAGCACCCGCGGGTGGTCGCGGCGATCAGGGCACAGGCCGAGCGGCTCTGCTACATCGCGAACGCGTGGGGGAGCGAACCGCGCGCGCGGCTCGCCGAGCGGCTGCTCGAGAAGTCGGGCTTCGCCGGCGGGCGCGTCTTCTTCACGCTCGGCGGCGCCGACGCGAACGAGCACGCGGTGAAGTTCGCGCGGCAGGCGCGGCGCCGGCCGCACGGCATCGTGATCTCGCGCGACCGATCCTACCACGGCGCCAGCTACGCGACGATGGCGCTCTCGGGCGACTCGCGCACGCAGCAGTTCTCCGACCCGGTCGCGCACCGCGTGGTGCACGCGCTCCCGCCGTACGCTTATCGCTGCCCGTTCGGGACGACCGAGGCCGAGGCGTGCGGCCGCGCGGCGGCGGCGCACGTCGAGGAGCTGATCAATCGCGAGGGGCCGCGCGAGGTCGCCGCCGTGATCATGGAGCCCGACGCGGGCACCAATGGAATCGTGCCGCCCGCCTCGTACTGGCCCGCCCTCCGCGAGGCGACGCGCGAGCACGGCACGTACCTCATCGCCGACGAGGTGATGAGCGGCTTCGGGCGCGTCGGCGAGTGGTTCGCCTGGCAGCGGCACGGCGAGGCGGGACGCCCCGACCTGATGACGCTCGCGAAGGGACTCACCGGCGCGCACGTGCCGCTGGGCGCCGTGATCCTCTCGGCCGAGGTCGCCGATCGGCTCGAGCACGAGATGCTTTCCACCGGGCTCACCTACTGCGGCCACCCGCTCGCGTGCG
>CAZIDS010000394.1:0-2559 GCA_964537945.1 uncultured Gemmatimonas sp.
GCCGTGCGCGGCGATCGCCGCCATGTGCTCGGGGAGGTCGCGGCGCGCGAGCAGGCCGCCGTGCACCGCCGGGTGGAGCGTCTTCACGCGCCCGTCGAGCATCTCGGGGAACTGCGTGACGTCTGCGACGTCGGTGACCGCGAGACCGGCGGCGCGCAGCGCCTTCGCGGTGCCGCCGGTGGAGAGGAGACGGTAGCCGAGCGTCGAGAGTCCGGTGGCGAACTCGACGAGGCCGGACTTGTCGGAGACGGAGAGCAGGGCGGTTGGCATGACTGCGTCGGGCGGAGAGTGCGGAAGGCGGATCGCGGAGGGCGGGACGGCCGTCAGGTCCTGATGCGGCCGCAGATCAGGTCGAGGAGCGTACGCGGATAGAGCTGGTGCTCGGCCTCGAGCACACGGGCGGCGAGTGACTCCGGCGTGTCGTCGGGCATCACGCCGACCGCCCGCTGGGCGAGGATCAGGCCCTCGTCGAATCGTTCGCTGACGAGATGCACGGTCGCACCCGAGACGGTCTCGCCGGCGGCGAGCACGGCCTCGTGCACGTGGCGGCCGTGCATCCCCGGGCCGCCGAACTTCGGCAGGAGTGCCGGGTGCACGTTCAGCATCCGCTGGTCGAATGCGTGCACCACCTCGGCCGGCACGAGCCGCAGGTAGCCGGCGAGGGCCACGTGCGTGACGCGCCGGGCCCTCAGTTCGGCGAGCATCCGCGCGTTCTCCCGCGCCGGGAGCCAGAGCGCCTCGATGCCGCGCGCGCGGGCGCGGTCGAGTGCGCCCGCGTTCTCCCGGTCGCTCAGGACGAGCACACAGCGCACGCCCGCGTCGGGATGCGCATCGAGGTGGTCGAGGATCGCCTGCAGGTTGCTGCCGCCGCCCGAGGCGAGGACGGCGAGGCGCGCGCGTGGTTCCGTCACCCGGGGAATCTACCGCCGCGTGAAAGGGGTCGTCATCGCAGCACGCGTTCGACGAGCTCGCCGAGCGCGGTGATGCGCTCGGCCTCGCGGCCGGCGCGCTCCCAGTCGGCCTCGGGCGTGTCGGCGCTGCGGATGAGGAATCCGCGCCCGCCGAGCGCGAGTGCGGGCGCGACGTCACGCCACCGGTCGCCGACGTAGACCGATGCGGTGACGTCGAGCCGCAGCGCGTCGCGTGCCTCCTCGTACAGCAAGGTGCCCGGCTTCCGGCAGCGGCAGGGGCCGCTCACGTCGGGGTGGTGCGGGCAGTGCTTGACGAGGTCGAGCGTGATGCCGCGCTCGGCGAGCAGTTCGGCGAGTCGCGCGGTCACGGCCCGGTAGTCGTCCTCGCTCACGATCCCCTGCGCGATGCCGCTCTGATTCGTCACGACGACGAGGGCCCAGCCCGCGTCGTCGAAGGCCTGCAGCAGTTCGACAGCGCCGGGCAGGAGCTCCACCTGCGACGCGTCGCGCAGGTAGTGCGCGTCGTGGATCAGCGTGCCGTCGCGGTCGGCGAAGAGGGCACGGCGCCCCTTCGGCGTCCGCGCGAGCGGGATGGCGCCGGTCTGGCCGTCGTCGGCGAGGGTCATTCGAGCGCGGCGCGGATCAGCGCGGTGAGCGTCGCGTCGTCGGAAGGGTCCACGCTGCGGAGGTCGAGGTGCAGCCAGGCCTCCTCGATCCGCCCGATCACGGGAATCTCGCCGGTGCGGAGCTTCTGCTCGAGCGCGACGGCCTCGCCGCCGATCGTGACCGCCCACGAATGGATCTTCGCGGTGGGGAAGGCGCCGCCGCCGACGGTGCTCACCGTCTGCTCGACGTCCACCTTGCGTCCGGTCGCGGCGGCGGGCGCCGAGATCGCCTCGGCGATCACCGCGGCGCGCTGGCGCACCCACTTCTCCTCGGTGCTCAGCATCGCGAGGGTCGGGATCTCACGGCGCGCGCGGCTCGGGTCGCGGTAGAGCTGCAGCGTCGCCTCGAGGGCGGCGAGCGTGAGCTTGTCCACGCGCAGCGCGCGCGCCATCGGGTGCTGGCGCAGCCGGACGATCGCGTCGCGCTTGCCGAGGATGATCCCGGCCTGCGGGCCGCCGAGGAGCTTGTCGCCGCTCATCAGGACGAGGGTCGCGCCGTCCTCGACCGCCTCACGCGCGGTCGGCTCGCCGGCGAGGCCGAAGGGTGCGAGGTCCATCATGAGGCCGCTGCCGAAGTCGTGGAGCAGGGGCACGCCCGCTTCGGCCGCGATCGGGGCGAGGGCCTCGACCGTCGCCTCGGCCACGAAGCCGGCGACGGCGAAGTTGCTGCGGTGCACCTTCACGATCGCGCCCGTGCGCTTGCCGATCGCCTTGCGGT
Organism: uncultured Gemmatimonas sp.; assembly: GCA_964537945.1. Classification (GTDB taxonomy): domain Bacteria; phylum Gemmatimonadota; class Gemmatimonadetes; order Gemmatimonadales; family Gemmatimonadaceae; genus Pseudogemmatithrix. The sequence goes on from CAZIDS010000394.1 coordinate 2,295, forward strand.
AGTCCTGCGCGTGGGTGCGGTTGGTGGTGCCGACCTCGACGAGCGTCGTGCCGCTCGCGGCCATGATGTCGGGCACGCGGAACGAGCCGCCGATCTCGACGAGCTCGCCGCGGCTGACGATCGTCTCCTTGCCGTGGGCGAGCGCCTGCAGCGCGAGGACGAGCGCCGACGCGCAGTTGTTGACGACCATCGCGTCCTCGGCGCCGGTGAGCTCGGCGAGGAGCGCGGCGCAGTGCGCGTGGCGGCTGCCGCGCGCGCCCTTCTC
>CAZIDS010000395.1:0-2515 GCA_964537945.1 uncultured Gemmatimonas sp.
TCTCCTTCACGCTGCAGCTCGGCGAGGTCGGCGTCGTCACCGGCGGCGCCGGCGCCGGGAAGAGCACGCTGCTCCTGCTCGCGGCGGGCCGCGCCGCGCCGGAGCAGGGCACGGTGCTGTGGGAAGGACGCGAGGAACCGGGCGACGCGCGCCCGCAGCTCATCGGCGCGCGGCCGTGGGAGTACAACTTCCTCACCGTGCGCCAGGCGCTCGCGTTCCACGCCGACCAGCTCGCGCTCGCCGATGCCGCGCTCCCCGCGCCCGCGCGCTTCGTGCCGCTCATGGCGCAGGTCGGGCTGCGCGGGCTCTCGCGCACCCGCCTCGGCCAGCTCGCCGCGCTCGACCGGCTGCGCGTCGTCGTCGCGCAGGCGCTGCTCGCGTCGCCGCGGCTGCTCTGCTGCGAGGAGCCGTTCGCGTTCTGCGGCCCCGACGAGCGCGCCGAGGCGGCGCGGCTGCTGCGCGGCGTCGCGGCGCGCGGCGTCGCGGTGCTCGTCGCCGCGCGCGACCTGCGCGCGCTCGCGCCGCTCGCGCTCGCCGACCGCTGCTTCGTGATGCACCGCGGCGCGCTCCGCGAGGAGCCGCTCGCGCTCCCCGCCACGCGCACCGTCCTCGAGCTCGCCGTCCCGCGCCCCGAGGAGGCGATGATGCGGCTGCTGCGCCGCCTGCCGAGCCTCGTGCGCCGCGGGCGGCGACTCCGCGTCCCGCTCGCCGACCGGACGCCCGAGGCGATCCTCGCCCTCTGCCGCGACGCGGGCGTGCAGGTGCGCGGCTCGCGCGTCGCCGAGGAGCCGTTGCCCCGCTCGGAGGCCGCTCCGTAGCTTTCGGGATGCCCGAGTTCCGCCTCTTCAACACGCTCACGCGCGCCGTCGAACCGTTCCTCCCGCACGACGGCGAGACCGTCAAGCTCTACACCTGCGGACCGACGGTCTACAACCCGGCGCACCTCGGGAACTTCCGCACCTTCCTCTTCGAGGACCTGATGCGGCGCGTGCTGCGCCTGCGCGGATGGAAGGTCGTGCAGGTGATGAACCTGACCGACGTGGACGACAAGATCATCAAGCGCGCGGCGGAGCAGGGGAAGACGATCACCCAGGTCACCGACCCGATCGTCACGATCTTCCACGAGGACCGGAAGTACCTCCGAATCGAGGATGCCGAGCACTATCCGCGCGCGACGGCCTACATCAAGGAGATGATCGACCTGGTGCAGCGCCTCGAGCGGAACGGCGTCGCCTACCAGGCCGAGGACGGCTCGGTCTACTTCGCGATCGGGAAGTTCCCCTCCTACGGCCGGCTCTCGCGGCTCGACACGCGCGAGATCCAGAGCGGTGCGCGCGTGGCGCAGGACGATTACTCGAAGGAGAACGCGCAGGACTTCGCGCTGTGGAAGGCGGCGAAGCCCGAGGACGAGGCGAGCGGCGCGGCGTGGGACTCGCCGTGGGGCCGCGGCCGGCCCGGCTGGCACCTCGAGTGCTCGGCGATGGCGATGGCGCTGCTCGGCGAGACGCTCGACCTGCACGCCGGCGGCATCGACCTGGTCTTCCCGCACCACGAGGACGAGATCGCGCAGAGCGAGGCGGCCACCGGCAAGCCGTTCGCGCGCTGCTGGTGCCATGGCGAGTTCCTGCTGACCGACGGCGCGAAGATGGCGAAGCGGGTGGGCAACGTGCAGAACGTCGCCGACCTGCGCGCGAACGGCGTGAGCGGCGCGGCGGTGCGGCACTTCGTGTTCAGCACGCACTACCGCAAGCAGCTCAACCTCGCCGGCGAGGCGCTCGAGGGTTCGATGGAGGCCGTGCGGCGCGTCGGCGACTTCGCCGAGCGGCTGGCCGCGGCGAAGGGCGGCACCCGCGCGCTCGAGGACGCCGCGGACCGGCTCGAGAACGAGGTGCGCGCGGCGCTCTTCGACGACCTCAACGCGCCGAACGCGATGGGGGCGCTGTTCGAGTTCATCCGGGCGGCGAACAAGGAGCTCGACGCCGGCGGCACCGACGCGGGCGCGATCAGCCGCGCGCGCGAGGTCTTCACGATGGTCGACTCGATCCTCGACCTGCGTCCGGAGCGCGCGATGGTGGCCGACGACCTCTCGACCTGGGTGGAAGGGCAGCTGCAGGCGCGCGCCGAGGCCCGGGCGCGCCGCGACTTCGGCTCGGCGGACGAGATCCGGAAGGCGATCGAGGCGCGCGGCGTCGCGATCGAGGACTTGCCCGGCGGCACACGGTGGAAGGTCGTGCGCTGAGCGGCTGCGCTGAGCGGCGCGCGCCGCGGGCGGCGTTGATTCTCCTCCCGGGGGCCGCTATCGTTCACTGCTCGCGCAGGACATCGTTTCGCCGACGTAGCTCAGCTGGTAGAGCACCCGATTTGTAATCGGGCGGTCGCGAGTTCGAGTCTCGCCGTCGGCTCTGGAGTGTGGGAGATGGCGGCCTGGGCGGATTGGGTGGGGTACCCAAGTGGCCAACGGGAGCAGACTGTAAATCTGCCGGCTTATGCCTTCGAAGGTTCGAATCCTTCCCCC
>CAZIDS010000396.1:0-2512 GCA_964537945.1 uncultured Gemmatimonas sp.
CTCTTCTCCTGGTGGACCGAGGACCCGATGCGGCGCGCCAACACGGCGCTCACCGCCTACCAGCGCGCGATCCGCGAGAACGTCATCGGGCAGCGCGAGGGGCAGGAGGAGCCGATCATCGGCGACCCGATCGGCGCCGAGGGACTGCGCGAGGACCTCGAGGCGGAGATGATCGCCTACACGCCCGAGGAGCTGCTCGCGCTCGCCGAGCGCGAGTTCGCGTGGATCGACGCCGAGAAGGCGAAGGCGGCGCGCGAGATGGGCTTCGGCAACGATGTCGCGGGCGCGCTCGAGAAGGTGAAGACCGAGTACGTGCCCCCCGGCGAGCAGCCGGAGCTCATCCGGCGCCTCGCGCGCGAGGCGGTCCAGTTCATCACCGAGCGCGACCTCGTCACCGTGCCGCCGCTCTCGGACGAGATCTGGCGGATGGAGATGATGTCGCCGCGGCAGCAGCTCGTGTCGCCCTTCTTCCTCGGCGGCGAGATCATCCAGGTCTCGTACCCGACCGACTCGATGGCGCACGACGACAAGCTGATGTCGATGCGCGGCAACAACCCGCACTTCTCGATGGCGACGGTGCACCACGAGCTGATCCCGGGGCACCACCTCCAGGGGTACATGACGTCGCGCTACAACACGCACCGCAACGCGTTCGGCACGCCCTTCTGGACCGAGGGCTGGTCGCTCTGGTGGGAGATGCTGCTCTGGGACCAGGGCTTCCCGAGGACGCCGGAGGACCGGATGGGGATGCTCTTCTGGCGCTCGCACCGGCTCGCGCGGATCATCTTCTCGCTGAAGGTGCACCTCGGGCAGATGACGCCGCAGGAGGCGGTGGACTTCCTCGTCACGCGCGTGGGGCACGAGCGCGCGAACGCCGAGGCCGAGGTGCGGCGCTCGTTCAACGGCACCTACTCGCCGCTCTACCAGGCCGGCTACATGCTCGGCGGGATGCAGATCCGGGCGCTGCATCGCGAGCTCGTCGGCGGCGGGCGGATGACGAACAAAGAGTTCCACGACAGCATCCTGCAGGGCGGACGGATGCCGATCGAGATGGTGCGGGCGCGGCTCATGAACAGCGCGCTCACGAGGGATTACAGGGCGAACTGGAAGTTCATCGCGCCGTGAGCGCGAGGAGCGAAGAGCGAGGGTGAAGGGAAGGGTTGAGGGAACGGAGGGGGAAGGCTGAGGGTAGAGTGGGAAACGGGGCGGGCGCAAAGCGCCCGCCCCGTTTCATTCGCCGCTCAGCCCTCTCCCCTCTCACTCACTCCTCCCCCTCTCCCTCGCTCTTCGCTCCTCGGAATCCCCGTCGCCGCCGAATCCGTGACCTCGACTCGACCGTAGTTCCCACCATGAGCCGACCCCGCGCCGTCGCCAGTCTCCTTCTCCTCGCCGTCGCGCTCTCGTGCTCCGACGGCCCCACCGGCCTCGCCGCAGACCTCCCCACCGACCCTGAACTCGCCGAGTTCGAGACTTCCGACCTCGTCCACTTCTGGGAGGCGATGGACGCCGGCGGCACCCAGGGCAAGCTCGACACGCTCTACCTGCGCCGCGCCTCGCCGGGTCTCCGCGAGTTCATGTCCAAGCGCGGCCTCACGCCCCAGACCATGCGCACCGCGATCCAGGCCTGGCCCACCTGGTACGCGAGCATCCGCACGACCAGCCTGTCGCTTACGACCGACACGACCATCCTGCGCACCATCCGCGACAACTACGCGGAGATGAAGGTGCTCTATCCGGACGCGGTCTTCGCGCCGGTCACCTTCCTGATGGGGCGCTTCAGCACCGGCGGCACGATCGGCCGGAACGGGATCCTGATCGGCGCCGAGTTCTACACGAAGGCGCCGGGCTCGCCGCTCGACGACATCACGCCCTTCCAGCGCAACAACGTGCGGCCCGTGGACAGCCTGCCGATCATCGTCGCGCACGAACACGTGCATGTGCTGCAGGCGCGCGTGAACGGTGGGCTCGTCTCGAAGTCGAGTCCGAACCTGCTGGAGCAGTCACTCGCCGAAGGCTCGGCCGACTTCATCGGCGAACTCGTCTCGGGCGGCAACATCAACGCGGGGCTGCAGGCCTGGGCCCTGCCGCGCGAGGATTCCCTGTGGACGGCGTTTCAGGCGCAGATGCACGCCCGCGCGACGGGCGACTGGCTCTACAACCAGGGCACCGCGACCCCGGCGCGCCCCGGCGACCTTGGCTACTTCATGGGCTATCGGATCGCCAAGGCCTACTACGACGCCGCGGTCGACAAGGCGGCGGCGGTGCGGGCGATCATTCGCATCACGGATGCGGATGCGTTCCTGGCGGCGTCCGGATACGCGCCGTGAACGGCGAGGAGCGAAGAGCGAAGGGGAGGAGGGAGAATTGAGGGAACGGAGGGGGAAGGCTGAGGAGTGAGTGGGAAGAGGAAGCGGGGCGGGCGCAAAGCGCCCGCCCCGCGTGACACGACCCACGACCCACGGCCCACGGCCCACGGCCCGCCCCCCACCGCCCCCGCCCCACCACCCGCGGC
>CAZIDS010000397.1:0-2470 GCA_964537945.1 uncultured Gemmatimonas sp.
TCGAGTTCGTGAATGGCGAGACGCGCCAGTCGCTCGGGCTCACGGGGTTCGAGGAGATCACGATCGAGGGGATGAGCGAGACGATGTCCCCGCGCGCGACGCTCACCGTGAAGGCCGGGGGCAAGAGCTTCCAGGTGCGCAGCCGGATCGACACGCCGGAGGAGATGAACTACTACCGGCATGGCGGGATCCTGCAGTACGTGCTGAGGCAGCTCGCCGGGCGTTGAACTCCGAGGAGCGAAGAGCGAGGGAAAGGAGCTGAGAGGCGCGGGATCAGAGAGAGGGTTGAAGTCCGGGAGGGACGAGTGGATTCACCCCTCACCCTCTCCGCTTGACCCTCGACCCTCTCCCTCACGCTTGGATCCTCGGCCTCCTTTCACTCGCTCCTCGGTCTTCGCCGTTGATGCGCCTTCGGATCCTCTACAATCCTGCATCGGGCCGCGGCCGCGGCGCGCGCGCCATCCCGGCCATCCGCGACGCCTTCGCGCGCTTCGGCTTCACTGACGTCCGCGGCACGACGCACGCCGGCGACGAGGCGCGCCTCGTCCGCGAGGCGATCGCCGACGGCGTCGAGACGATCGTCGTCTCCGGCGGCGACGGCACCTGGAGCAACTGTGCCGTCCCGCTCGCGAAGGCCGGTTCGCCCGCGCGCATGGCGCTGCTCGCGGCGGGCACGGGGAACGACTTCGCGAAGAACCTCGGACTCGATCCGCGCGACCCGGCGGTGCTCGCGCGGCGGCTCGCCGAGGGCGACTTCAAGGAACGGCGCGTCGACATGGGCCGCGTGGACGACGCGTACTTCCTGAATGTCGGCGGCTTCGGGTTCGACGTGGCGGTGCTGCAGGCCGGGCTCGCGTGGAAGCGGCTCAAGGGACCCGTGGTCTACGTCGTCAGCGCGCTCCAGGGGATCTTCGGCTATCCCGGGCTCGCGATCGGCGTGGACGGCGCGCCGCTCAAGTCCCACCTGCTCGCCGTCTTCTCCAACGGCCGCGAGTTCGGCGGCGCGTTCAGGATCGCGCCCGACGCGACGGTGGATGACGGCCACCTCGACGCGATCCTGATCGAGGACGTGCCCAAGGCGGCACGGCTGCCGCTGCTCGCGCGCGCGATCGCGGGCCGGCACATCGGGAGCGCGCACGTCACGCACAAGCGCATGCAGCGGATGACGCTCGAGTTCGCCGAGGCGCCCTGGTTCGAGGCCGATGGCGAGCTGCGGCGCGCGGCGGCGCCGAGGGTCGAAGTGGCGAGCGTGCCCGGCGCGCTGCGCGTCGTGGATGTCTGACGCGCGTGCGGGCGCTCCTTCGCTACTGCACGATCATCGGGACCGGGTGGCCGTACGCGGGCGAATACAGGTGGCCCACGTTGAGCACGTAGTTCCCCGGCCCCGACATCACGCGCCAGATGTCGTTGGTCACCACCGAATCGCCCGGCGCGAGCGACACCGTCGCGGACTCGAGTCCGCAGACCGCGTGCGACACGAGACTCAACCGCAGGTTGCCGCCCCAGACCAGCTGGCAGGGCCGGTAGTTCACGTTGAGCGCGACCGTGCTGTCGTTGCGGATCATCGACCGCACTTCGATGTCGTCGCCGCCGAACGGCGACTCCGGCGTCACGCTCACGTGCTGCGACAGCCCGGCCGGCAGCGTGAGCACCGGGAACTCCTGCCCCGTGCCGCCCCCGCCGGTGCCGTCGCCGAGCGGCGAGGCGCAGGCCACCAGCGCGACGAGTCCGATCGAGAGAAGGAGCTTCACCATGCCGCAGTATACCCACGACATCACGGCTGGGTCACGGCCGTTCGCCCCCGTTGACTCCCCACGCGCGCCCCTCTAGCCTTCGCTCCGTGACCCCGCGCGTCCTCGCCACCGCCTTCCATTACTTTATGCCGCCCCGCACGGGATCCGGCGAGAGGGCAGTGCGCGACTGACGCGCAGATGTGCCACCGACCGCGAGGCCCGTGCGACAGCACGGGCCTCGCGTCGTTCCGGGCCTGGCTGTCGCCGCTCGCGGTCCTCCCTTCCTCCAGGAGGATCCGCCGATGCACCCCGAACCGAACGCCGCACCGCTCCCCACCCGACACCGCATCCCGCTCGGTGACCACGCACGCACGGTCATCGGCGGGAGCGACCTCGTCCTGATGGCCGGCCCCTGCTCGGTCGAGGGACGCGAGATGCTGCAGCAGACGGCGCGCGCCGTGCAGCGCGCCGGGGCGCGCGTGCTCCGCGGCGGCGCCTTCAAGCCGCGCACCTCGCCGCGCGAGTTCCGCGGGCTCGGCCTCGCCGCGCTCGAGATGCTCAGCGAGGCGCGCGCGCTCACCGGCATGCCCGTCGTCACCGAGGTGATGGACCCGCGGCAGGTCGAGCTCGTCGCCGCGCACGCCGACATCCTGCAGATCGGCGCGCGCAACGCGCAGAACTTCGCGCTGCTCAGCGAGGTCGGCCGCGTGCGCCGCCCCGTCCTCTTCAAGCGTGGC
>CAZIDS010000398.1:0-2470 GCA_964537945.1 uncultured Gemmatimonas sp.
AGCGCGAGGATGCTCAGCGTGGGGTTCTTGTCGGCGTTCGAGACGAACGGCGCGCCGTCGGTCACGAAGAGGTTCTTCACGTCCCACGCCTGGCAGTTGGCGTTGAGCACCGAGGTCCGCGCGTCGTCGCCCATGCGGCAGGTGCCGACCTCGTGGATGATCTGCCCGCCGCGCGCGATCGCGCGGTTGCCGTCGGTCTGCACGGTGCCGTTCACCTTGCCGCCCATCGCCTCGATGATCTGCGCGAAGGTCTGCTGCATGTGCACGGCCTGCTTGAGCTCGTGGTCGCTCCACTTCCAGTGGAAGCGCAGCACGGGGATGCCCCAGCGGTCCACCACCTCGGGGTCGATCTCGCAGAACGAATCCTCGTTGGGGATCATCTCGCCGCGGCCGTCGAACCAGACGAAGCTCCCGTAGTAGCGCCGCGCGGCCTCCTTGAAGCGCTGGCCGTACGCGCCCTGCGTCATCCCCTCGAGGAAGTTGAACGTGCCGCCGCCCGGCATCCCGCGGCCGCCGCCGAACTCGACGTGATAGCCGCGCGCGAAGCCGAGCTTGCCGGCGAGCTGCTCCTTGTAGAGCCACCAGGGCATGTACATGTGCATGCCCGACGCGCCGTCGTTGTTGTGCGGCGGCAGGTTCTCGAGCGCCGGCACCTGGCCGCCGATCCCCGCGCCCACGGTGTCCATCAGGTACTTGCCGACGAGGCCGCTCGAGTTCGCGAGGCCGTTCGGGAAGCGCGAGCTCTTCGAGTTCAGCAGGATGCGCGCCGTCTCGGCCGCACTCGCCGCGAGCACGACGATTCGAGCCTTCACGCTGCGGTCGGTGCGCGTGCGCTTGTCGATGTAGCTCACGCCGGTCGCCTTGCCGTCGGGACCGACGGTCACCTCGCGCACCATCGCGTCGGGGACGATGTCGACGTTGCCGGTCGCGAGCGCGGGCGGCAGCAGCACGGTGGTGCTCTGGAAGTTCGCCTTGATGGAGCAGCCCCAGCCGCAGGGCGTCGCGTAGAAGCAGGCCTGACGCTGCTGCATCGACTGCCGGAGCACGCGCTGCGCGAGCGCGTTCCCCGGATGCAGGATCTGCGGCAGGCGGTTGTGGTCCTGCCGCTGGGTCATGATCGCGAGGTGCGCCGGGATCACGGGGATCCCCATCGGCGTGGCGTGCTTCTTCGCGAGCAGCTCCACGGCGCGCGGCGCCGGCGCGGGATGGAGCACGCCCGGCGAGGAGCGCGGCGTGTTCTCGAGGTCGTCGTCGCCGCCGTAGACGCCGATCAGCATCTCGGTCTTGTCGTAGTACGGCGCGAGGTCCTGATAGGTCAACGGCCAGTCGGCGCCGAGCCCGTCACGGGTCTTGGGCTTGAAGTCGTATTCGCCCATCCGCAGGGAGATGCGGCCCCAGTGGTTCGTGCGGCCGCCGAGCATGCGGGCGCGCCACCAGCGGAAATCGGTGCCGGGCGCGTTGGTGTACGGCTCGCCGGGGACTTCCCAGCCGCCGTCCACGGTGGCGTCGTAGAACCCGAAAGGCTTCTCGCGTCCGCCCGCGCCGCGCAGCGGCGCCTCGCGCGGGAGCTTGAACATCGGCGTCTCGCGGACGGGGTCGTAGCTGCGGCCCGCCTCGAGGACGAGGACCTTGAGGCCGGCGACCGCCAGCTGGTAGGCGGCCATGCCTCCGCCGGCGCCGGAGCCGACGACGATGACGTCGTAGTTGGTCTGTTGCATGGGGGAGAAAATGCACCCTGTGGGGGAAATCCGTCAGGGTTCGCCGACGGCGCGTGTGAGGGCGCGCGGACGCGAATCCCGCACACCGATTCCGCGAGCGCCCCTACTGCGGAACGTCAGTGCGGGCGGCATCGTGCAGGTGCCACCCACTGGAGGTTGCGATGACACTGGTCAAGAGCGAGTTCCCGGTCGCGCTGGAGCGCGACCTCAACCGGATGAAGAACCGGCTGCAGCGGTTCTTCGATGAGCCGTTCGGGCTCGACCTGCGGATGCCGGTCGACGACAAGCGGTTCGAGCAGCTGCAGTGGATGCCCGCCGTGGAGGCGACCGAGACCCCGATGGAGTACCTGGTCACGGCCGAGCTTCCGGGCATCAGCCCCGAGAACGTCGAGGTCGCGGTGAGCGACGGCGTGCTGACGCTGAAGGGGCACAAGGTGGAGGACCGGGCGGAGCACACGAAGGACCGGACGTTCCACCTCTGGGAGCGCGACTACGGCGCCTTCCAGCGCACGTTCCGCTTCCCGCTGGCGATCAACGAGGCGAAGGTGACCGCGGAGTTCACCAACGGCATCCTGAAGGTCCTGGTGCCGAAGGTGGAGAAGTCGGTCCCGGCGAGCCGGACGATCCCGATCGCGAAGAAGTAGCGTGAAGGCGGGAAGACAAGGCGGGGCGCGAGCGTTTGTGGCGGCCCCCCGAGGGGGGTGAGCCCAACCCACCAAACGGAAAAAACCCCGGCCGCCCGGCCCCCACCC
>CAZIDS010000399.1:0-2464 GCA_964537945.1 uncultured Gemmatimonas sp.
CGACCCGTTGCGCTCGCGGCACGACAGCGCGAAGCTCGAGCGCGCGTCGTCGTACGCGGAGCGGCTCGCGACGTGCGCGCCGGCGTCGAATGACAATTGGTACGCGTCCGCCTGGCTGGCCGCGCGGCGCGGTGACCGGGCGGGGGAGCGCGCGGCACTCGACAAGCTCACCGCGAACCCGCTCTTCTCCGAGCCGCAGCTCGCCTTCGGGCGCTGGATGCTCGAGTCACTCGCGCCGCGCACGCTGCTCGTGCTCGATGAGGAGCTCGACTACATGACGCTGCGCTTCCTGCAGCACGGCGGGCTACGGCCGGACGTCTCCGTGGTGCAGTTCGACGCGCTCGAGCTCGCGGCGTACCTGCGGGACGTCGCGGCACGCGACTCGCTGCCGCTGCCGTTCACCGACAAGGAACTCGCGCGGATGGACAGCGAGGGTGAGTGGTGGGGCGTGGACGTGCTGAACCACTGGCTCGCGAAGTCGTTCGACGGGTCGCTGAAGCGACCGTTCGCGGTGGGCGCGTCTGTCGACGTCTCGGACCTCGAGGGACCCGGCAGCTTCCACGGCAACGGCGCGCTCCTCCTGCTCACCGACACCACGCGCGCCGCGGTGCCCGACGTGCGCGCGGTCCTGGCGCGGCTGCGCGCGGCGGAACGGATCAGCGGCCCGCCCACCCTGTCGTCCGACCCGGACCTCGCGCGGCGCGACTACGACCTCACGCGCGACGTCGTCTGGGGCGGCCGCACCTGGCTCAACAACGTCACGCTCGACCGGCTCGGCTACGACGCGGCGCGCCTCGCCGCGGCCGATACGCTCATCCGGCTGGTCGGCGACCGCGCGATGACCGTGGAGTGGCCGGGCCGGGCCGACGTGCTCAACGACCTCGCCGTCTCGCGGATGGAGCTGCGCACGGCGGCCTTCGCGCGCGGGGACCGCGGCGAGGCGCGACGCCAGGCCGAGCTCGCGGCGGCGCTGGTGCCCGAGCAGTCCGGGCCGCTCAATGCGCTCGCGACGTCGGCATTGCTCGCGCACGACCCGGCGCGCGCGATGACCTTCGCGCGGCAGGCCCTCACCAAGTCGCCGCCCTTCGATGTGATCGTGCTCGCCGCGAACACGATGCGGCTGGCGGGGCGCGCCGACACGGCCCTCGTGCTGCTCGCGGACGCGCAGCAGCGGGTGGAGCGCACGTCGAAGGAGGCGCGCGAGAGCCCGGGCGTGCGGATCTTCCTGCACCTGCCGACCGCGCCTTCCGACACCACCGGCGCCGTCACCAGCTGGCGGATCGACGAGTTCCGCGAGGTCGAGGCGCAGGTGCCGATCCAGCTCGCGCTGGCGCACGCCGCGCTCGGCGACTTCGCCGCCGCCGACAGCGCGATGGCGAAGGCGCGCGCGCTCGTCGCCGACGAGGCGGCGCGCTGTTACATCACCAGTCTCTCCGCCGCGTCGCGCTCGATGGGCCGACTCTCGCCGGCGGCCGAGGCCTGGCATCGCAGGCTGGAGACGGCGCTCGCGTGCCCGGCCCGGAAGTGATGCATCTTAGGGCACCCCTCACGCCAAGCATCCGATGAAGCGCATCCTCGCCGTCCTGTTCTCGCTGGTCCTCCTCCTCTGCGCGGCGATGGTGGTCCGCGCCGCGATGCTGCCGGCGCCCGCCGCGCCCGCGGCCGCGCAGGCCGGTGCCGCCGCGGGGATCGACACCGCGGTCGCTGCGCAGCGCCTCGCTGATGCGGTGCGCTTCCCGACGGTGTCGTTCGCGTCCGGCGCGCCGATCGACACCGCCGCCTTCCTCGGCTTCCACGCCTTCGTCGCGAAGGCCTTCCCGAGGGCGCACACCGCGCTGGCGCGCGAGACGGTCAATGGGCTCTCGCTCATCTACACGTGGAAGGGGAAGGACACGACGCTCGCACCGGTCGTGCTGATGGGGCACATGGACGTCGTGCCGGTGCCGGAGCCGAACCTGAAGGAGTGGATGCATCCGCCGTTCTCGGGCGCGATCGCCGACGGCTACGTGTGGGGCCGCGGCACGCTCGACGACAAGACGACGGTGCTCGCGGTCCTCGAGGCGGTGGAGGGGCTCGTCGCGAGTGGCTACGCGCCGCCCCGCACGGTGTACCTAACCTTCGGTCACGACGAGGAGGTCGGCGGTCGGTACGGCGCGCGCGCGATCGTCGAGACGCTGGCGAAGCGCGGCGTGAAGCCGGCGCTGGTGATCGACGAGGGCGGCTTCCTCGCGAGCGGCGTGCTCCCAGGCATCGAAGGCCGTTCGGCCATCGTCGGGATCGCCGAGAAGGGGTACCTGTCGCTGCGGCTGACCGCGAGGGCGCAGGGCGGGCACTCGTCGATGCCGACCGAGCGCACGGCGGTGGGCGCGCTGAGCCGCGCGATCGCGACGCTCGAGGCGCACCCGTTCCCGCTCTCGCTCGACGGGCCGACGCGCGGGATGCTCGAGGCGATGGCGCCCTACGC
>CAZIDS010000400.1:0-2451 GCA_964537945.1 uncultured Gemmatimonas sp.
TGCCAGGACCGGTATTCGATGCGCCCCTCGACGTAGAGCTTGTCGCCCTTCTTCGCGTAGCGCTCGATCACGTCGGCGAGGCCCGAGCCCTTCTGCCCGGAGTTCCACGCGACGCACTTGTGCCATTCGGTCTTCTCCTGCTTCTCGCCGGAGGCCGAGTTCCACTGGCGGCTGGTCGCAAGGGAGAACTGCGCGACCTTGCTCCCGTTGGACGTGGTCCGGATCTCGGGATCGGCGCCGAGGTTCCCGATGAGCGTCACCTTGTTCAAGCTGCGGCTCACAATGCCTCCTGGAATGGGTCAGTCCGCGCGCACACCATACCGGGGATCGGCGGTCGAGCTCGCATCGGATTCTTCCTCCCGGAATCTAATCGCGTCCGGCGCCCCTCGCCGACGCGCGAAGGCGTCCGCCCAGCGTCCGCTCAGCGTCCGCTCAGCGGACGCGGCGCTCGCGGCGCATCACCAGCGCGTCCTCGGTCGGGCGCCGGTAGTACGCCTTCCGCCGGCCCGCCACCCCGAAGCCGCGGCTCGCGTAGAGCCGCTGCGCCGCCTCGTTCGAGGCACGCACCTCGAGATACACCGTCGCGCCCGGGCCGGCATCGAGGACGGTGAGCAATCCGTCGAGCAATCGCGCGCCGATCCCCTCGCCGCGCCGGGCGGGCGCCACCGCGAGGTTCGCGAGCTCGGCCTCGTCGCCGATCGACCACGACACCGAGTAGCCGAGCACCGCGCCGTCCTCGTCGGCGACGGTGCCGATCGCCTGCGGATGCGCGAGCATCGAGCGGAACGCCTCGGCGCTCCAGGGATCGGAGAAGGAGGCCTTCTCGATCGCGACGATGTCGGCGAGGTCGCGCTCCTCGATCGGGCGCAGGTGGAGCGGCATCAGGTGGCGATCCGCGCGGCCTCGAGCGGACGGCCGTGCGCGAGCTCCCACTTCACCTGCGCCTCGGCGAGGCGGCCGTAGACCGGCTCCCACGAGGCGAGGTCGGCGGGCCCGCCGGCGGCGGCCAGCGCGGCCGCGCGCGCGACGCCGCGCGCGTGCGGGTGGGCCGCGAGCGCCTCGTCGGGGCCGATCGGCGTCGCGGCGAGCGCGACGGCGCGCTCCGGCACGTCGGACGCGGGGATCAGGCCGAGCGATTCGTGCGAGACGATGGCGCCGTCCGCGCCGGTGGCGACGAGCGCCGCGTAGCGGTCGCCGCGAAGCGCATCGAGCGTCGCGAGCCAGCGTCCGGCGCGGCGCGTGCCGTCGTGGCCGGCGACGATCAGCGCGAGCGACGGGACCCCGTGCAGCGGCAGCGCCGCGCCCTCGCACAGCCCCTTCGCGACCGCGCCGACGACGCGCAGCGCGGTGAAGCTCCCCGGCCCCGCACCGGCGACGACGGCCGCGAGGTCGTGCACCACGACGCCCGCGGCGGCGAGCGTCTCCAGCACCGCCGGGAAGTATCGTTCCTCGGCGGCGCTGCGCATCTCCACCTCGCGCGCCGCGACGACGGCGCCGTCGCGCAGCAACGCGATGGTGCCCGGGCCCGCGGCGGCGTCGAGCGCGAGGACGAGCCCCTTCACCACGAGACGCGGCGCAGGGCGGGATTCCCCTCGACGTGCTCGAGGCGCAGCGCGATGAAGCCTGGCGGGAGGTGGCCGATCGCGCGCTCGGGCCACTCGACCATCACGAGCCCCTTGAGGCGCAGGTAGTCCTCCCAGCCGAGCTGCGGCAGCTCGTCGGGTCCGTTGAGTCGATAGAGGTCGATGTGCGCGACCGGGCCGCGCGGCGAGAGGTACTCGCGCACGAGGCCGTACGACATCGACGTGACGGGCTCGAGGCTGCCCTGCGCGCGCGCGATCGCGCGGACGAGCGTCGTCTTCCCCGCCCCGAGGTCGCCGCTCAGCGTGACGAAGGCGGGGAGGCGCAGCTCGCGCCCGAACCGCTCGCCCCAGGCGACGAGCCCCGGTTCGTCGAGCTCAACGGCGGGCACGCTGCGGCCTCGACGCGCCGTCACCCATCGCGGCCTTCAACTCGAAGAGCTCGTCGCGCAGCCGCGCGGCGGTCTCGAAGTCGAGGTTCTTCGCCGCGGTGCGCATCTCCTCCTCGAGCCGCAGGACCAGCCCGGGCAGGTCGTCCGTGCCCCACGCCTTCTGCGCCTCGGCGACCTTCTTCTGCTTCTTGCCGCGTGCGCGCTCGGCCTCGCGCTCCTCGGCGCCGTCGCGCGCGTCGGCGACGCGGGTGACGATGCGCACCTGGTCGACCGACTTCACGACGCCCGCCGGCGTGATGCCGTGCTCGGTGTTGAACGCCTGCTGCAGCGCGCGGCGCCGCGAAGTCTCGTCGAGGCAGCGCTGCATCGAGCCGGTGACCTTGTCGGCGTAGAAGATCGCGCGCCCGTCGACGTGCCGCGCCGCCCTCCCGACGGTCTGGATGAGCGAGCGGTCGGAGCGGAGGAAGCCCTCCTGGTCG
>CAZIDS010000401.1:0-2445 GCA_964537945.1 uncultured Gemmatimonas sp.
CCCACTGGTGCACCGACATCGCTCCGGTGCCGGAGTCGGTGAGGAGGTCGATCAGGACGTCCTCGGCGTCGAGCTGGAAGACGTTGAGGTGGGCGGCCTCGATCGCGGCGACGCGCTGCTCGCGGGTCGTCTGCCGGATCGGTTCGACGGTCTTGATCCGGAAGGGCTCGATGATCGTGTGGAACCGCACATCCTACCTTCGCGCCAGCGCGAAGGGGATTCCGTCAGGGGTTTCGCGCAACCTCTGTCGGAGAAACGCCGTCGCGCGCCCAGGCGCGGGAGAGCGCGCCGAGCACGCGCCAGCTGACGAGGCCGAGCGCGACGAGCGACGCGCCCACCGCGCCGAAGATGAGCGCCCACCGCGGCTGGCCGGCGGGCGTCCGCAGGAGCTCGACGAGCAGCCCGCCGACGAACGGCCCGAAGAGGAAGCCGAAGCTGCCGGCCACCTGGAAGACGCCGAAGAGCCCCTCGCCCGCGCCGCGGCGCGCCGACTCGGAGACGAGCACGAGACTCGGCGAGAACATCAGGGCGCTCAGCACCCCCGACGCGATCATCGCGGCGGGGAGCCAGGAGAACGGCAGCAGGCCGTACGAGGCGTAGACGACGCCGAACGCGATGTTGGCGGTGACGATCGGCGCGTACCAGCCAGTGCGGTCGGCCAGTCGACCGGCGGGCCAGCACAGCAGGGCGAACGGGAGGAGGAAGAGCGACATCAGCATCCCGCGCGTCGCCGCGTTCACGCCGTGCACTTCGGTGAGGAAGAGCGTGAAGGTCGAGACGAACACGCCGATCAGGAACCGGTCGGCGAAGCCGTAGGCGAGCGGCATCCAGCTCGCGAGCTTCGAGCGGTCCCACGCGTAGCGCGAGCGCTGCGAGGGCGTGCCGTCGATCGCCGCGGGCGGGATGAGAAACGCCGAAAGTGCGGCGACCGCGAGGAGTACAGCGCCGACCGGGTAGACGCTGCCTGGCGCGCGGTCGATCAGGATGCCGCCCACCGGCGCGCCCACGCCCACGCCGACCATCAGCGCCGACGCGACGAAGCCGAGCGAGGCGCCGCGGCGCGCGCCGCCGGCGCGGTTGGCGGCGATCATCAGGAAGGTGACGGCCGGCAGGTGCGCGATGCCGTCCACGGCGCGCCAGACGAAGAGCGACGTGAGCGATTGCGCCGCGCCCATCCCGAGGAACGAGACCGCGTCGAGCACGAGCAGCGCGACGATCCATTGGCGCGTGTCAGGCCAGCGACGGTAGAGCCGCAGCGCGAACGGCACGGCGACCACGCCGGCGAGCTGGTTGAGCGAGACGAAGAGGTGCGCCTGGAAGCGCGTCCCCTGGTGCATCCGCACGACGAGCTCGTCGAGCCCCGGGACGAGCAGGGTGATCGGGACGAGCGTGAGGAAGGTCGCGAGCGCGATCGCGCCGAGGGCGCGCGTGCGCGGGGGCTGGCTCTCTTGCACCTGCGAAATCTAGACGCGCCTGAGGCGCCGGATGGAGGCGATCCCGAGGATGGGGCCGATCGCCAGCAGCGCGAAGGCCGCCCGCCATCCGAAGCGCGCGACGAGCGGCGGGATCATCTGGATGGTGATCGTCGTGAGCAGGAAGCCGAGGCATACCTGCACGGTGAGCGCGGTCCCCACGGCGTGCGCCGGCACGGACTCGGTGACGAGCACGGAGAACTGCGCCGAATCGGCGATGACGAAGAAGCCCCAGGCGAGCGCGAGCGGGGCGAGGAGCCACGGTGTGCGCCCGAACGCCAAGCCGATCGCGAGCGCGCAGGCGCCGCTGACGGCCATCGCGAGGATCACGAGGCGTTCGCGCCCGAGCTTGTCGCTCTCGATGCCGCCCCAGAGGCAGCCGAGCCCGCCGACGGCGATGGTGCCGAAGCTCAGCGCGCCGACCCACGGGGCGTGCCGCGCGCTCTCGCCCGCGAAGGCCACCGCGCTCGCGGCGACGAAGGCCGGGATCCAGGTCCAGTACGCATAGAGCTCGAACATGTGGCCGAGGTAGCCGCCGGTGGCGAGGCGCCACTTGGGCGTCCGGAACACTTCGCCGACGAGCCCCCATGAGAAGGGGCGCGACGGGAAGGCGAAGGGCCCGTCCTTCCAGCTCAGCGCGATCCCGACCGCCGCGATGAACGCGGCCCAGCTCGTCGTCGCGGCGATCAGCCTGACCGGCGCGTCGTCGAGAATCCGGAACAGGTACGGCGTCGCCTTGCCGACGGTGAGCGCGCCGACCACTGCGCCGACGGCGAGCCCGCGCCGCGCCCTGAACCAGGTCGCGGCCATCTTCATCGCCGGCGGATAGACGCCCGCCATGCAGAGCCCCGTCGCGGCGCGCGCGAGGAGCGCCGCCGGGTAGTCCGGTGCCCACACCAGCGCCGCGTTCGCGACGGCGGCCATCGTCGCCGCCCACGCGAAGTAGCGGCGCGCCGGGAGCAGGTCCGCGAGG
>CAZIDS010000402.1:0-2425 GCA_964537945.1 uncultured Gemmatimonas sp.
GCTCGAGGCGCTCACGATGGGTGTCGCGACGATCCTCGCGGCGCGCGAGGTCGCGATCCTCGCCACCGGCGAGCACAAGGCGGCGATCGTGCAGCGCTCGGTGGAGGGCGACGTCGACCACAACGTGCCGGCGACGTTCCTGCAACGGCACCCGGCCGCCACCTTCTACCTCGATTCCTCGGCCGCCGCCGCGCTCACGCGCATCGCGACGCCCTGGATCGTGGACGAGGTGCATTGGACGCCCGCGCTCGAGGTGCGCGCGGTCATCTGGCTCTCCGAGAAGACCGGGCGCGCCGTGCTCAAGCTGGCCGAGCACGACTACGCCGAGCATCACCTCGGCTCCCTGCTCGCGCGGCACGGCGAGGCCGGGACGATCAACGGCCGCATCTTCTGGTCGCTCGCCGACCGGATCCGCGGACGGACGCGCCTCCCCAAGCGCAGCCGCATCGTCGTCTTCTCGCCGCACCCCGACGACGACGTCATCTCGATGGGCGGCATCCTGCGGAAGCTCGTCCAGAACGAGAACGACATCATCGTCGCATACATGACGAGCGGCAACATCGCCGTCTTCGACCACGACGTCCGCCGGCACCTCGACGTCGTCGAACGCGTCGCGCGCGAGCGCCAGTTCGACCAGGGCCCGATGGCGAAGTACGCGGCCAGTGTCCGCGCGGCGCTCGACGCGAAGCATCCCGGCGAGCCCGACGTCGCCGACGTCGCCGACCTCAAGCGGATCATCCGCGAGGCCGAGGCGGTCTCGGGCATCGAGACGCTCGGCCTCGATGCGCGCCACGCGCGCTTCCTCGACCTCCCCTTCTACCAGACGGGGCGGATCGAGAAATCCCCGGTCGGCCCGGCGGACGTGCGGATCGTCCGTGAGCTCCTCGCCGCGCACCGGCCGCACTACGTCTTCGTCGCCGGCGACCTCAGCGACCCGCACGGCACGCACCGGATGTGCAAGGACGCGATCGACGCGGCGCTGCGCGAGCTGCACCCGGCCCGCACGCGCGGCGCGCAGGACCCGCCGCCCGAGTACGCCGAGAAGACCGACGGCGGCCGCTTCTCGCCCGAGGTCTGGCTCTACCGCGGCGCGTGGCAGGAGTGGCCGGTCGCCGAGGCGACCTGGCTCGTCCCGCTCTCGCGCGAGGAGTTGCGGCTCAAGATCCAGGCGATCTTCAAGCACCAGTCCCAGAAGGACTCCGCGCCCTTCCCCGGCCAGGACGACCGCGAGTTCTGGCAGCGCGTCGAGGCCCGCAACACCGGCACCGCGGACCTGCTCGACCGGCTCGGCCTCGCCGAGTACAACGCGATCGAGGCCTATGTGGTCGACTGACGGCACGGGTATCTTGTCGTCACGCACGCCCGCGGCGACCGCCGCGGCGACGCACGACGCATCGCACTAAGGGACGACATGTCGCATCTCGTGGTCGGGGTGGATGGCGGGGGGAGCAAGACGCAGGTCATCGTGGCCGACCAGCGCGGCAAGGAGCTGGGGTCGCTCACCGGCGGCGCGAGCGCGATCCGCCCGGGCGAGGCGCTCCATTCGGCCGAGGTGATCGGCGCGACGGTGCGCGACGCGCTCGCGGCGGCGGAGCTCGAGGATCGCCCGCGCGCGCTCGTCGTCGGCGTCGCCGGCGCGGGACGCGAGAAGGAGCGCAAGGCGCTGCTGCGCGCCCTCGAAGGCGAGTCGCTCGCCGACGAGGTGATGGTCGTGACCGACGCCGAGATCGCGGTCGAGGACGCGTTCGGCGACGGGCCGGGCATCCTCCTCGTCTCAGGCACCGGCTCGGTGGCCTTCGGCCGCGGCCCTACCGGCACGATGCTGCGCTGCGGCGGCTGGGGCCCCAACTGCGGCGACGAGGGGAGCGGCGCCTGGATCGGGCGGCGCGCGCTCAGCGTGCTCACCGCCTCGAGCGACGGCCGCGAGCCGGAGACGCGCCTCGTCGGCGCCGTGCTCACGGCCCTCGAGCTCGAGGACGTCGAGGCGATCATCCCGTGGGCGGCCGCCGCGTCGCCGCGCGACCTCGCCGCGCTCGCCGTCCCGGTGGTCGCCCTCGCGGCCGAGCGGGACCTGCGCGCGAACTCGATCTGTACGCTCGCGGCCGAGGAGCTCGTGCTGCACGTGCGGACGCTCGCGCGGCAGCTCTTCGTGGACGAGCGCGCGGCGGTGCCGGTCGCGCTCGCCGGCGGGATGCTGAAGCGCGGGTCCTTCCTCCGCCGCCTCGTCGAGCACCGGCTGAAGAGTGCGGTCCCGGGCTCGCACCTGCACGGCGATGAGGTCGTGGCGGCACGCGGCGCCGTGAAGCTGGCGCGGAAGGCGCTCGCCGCGGTCTGAGCGCCACGCACCCGGAAGCGGGGGGGGGCCCCGCCGGCCCCCCGGGGCCCCCGGGCGGGCCGGCCCCGGCCCCGGCGGCCCCGCGCAATG
>CAZIDS010000403.1:0-2414 GCA_964537945.1 uncultured Gemmatimonas sp.
TCAGCCCGGACGGCGCGCTCGCGTTCGTGGCGAACGAGGGCGGCTGGATCGACGTCGTGCGCGACTGAACGACTACTCCGTGCGCTCCCGGTCCGGCCGGGCGAGGACGCCCAGTCGCCAGCGCAGCAGCACGAGGCACAGCAACGGGAAGGAGACGAGCTGCGCGACTCGCAGCGCCGCCTGCCCCGGAAGCTCGCCGCGCAGCACCCGCGGCATGAGGAGCACGGCGTCGAACGGCGGAGTGAGGAACTGCAGGGCGCCCTCGAGCCGGTCGGAGAACCCGAGACTCGACTTGAGGAATGCGATGAGGAACGGCGCCAGGAACCAGCCGACCGCGAGGCCCGCTGTCCCGGTGCGGGCGCCCGTGCTTGCGACGGCGACCGTGCAGCCGGCGATCACGATCCACAGGGGCATCGAGATCAGGTGCGAGCGGAGCGCGGTCGACGGGAGGTCGGTGCTGCGAAGGATGCCGACCATCGCCCCCGACATCAGGATCGCACTCAGTGCGAGATAGACCACCGCCCCGACGCCGAGGATCGACCACGAGCGTCGCACATCCGACTCTGGCCGCTGGGCGAGCATGACCCACGCCGACGAGCGCTGCGAATACTCGAGGGTCCGCCCGATCACCGCGATCGCCACGACGGGCGGGCCGTAATATCCGACGAAGCCGATGATGCTCTCGCCGCCGCTTCCCAGTGCGGCGGCCGCGAGTGCGGCGAGCAGGACCGTCGACACGACGCCGCGCCAGTCCCGCGCAGCGCGGAAGACGACGAGCACTTCCCTTGCGGTCACGAGTCCTCCACGAGCCGGCGGTAGTCGGCCCTCAGATCGGTGGCTGTCCTTCCGCGCGGATCGACCGCGCCACGCACCCGGCCGTGCGCCATGAACAGCACGGTATCCGCCGTGAGCGCCATCTCGTCGAGGTGATGGCTGAGCATCAGCACCGCGGCCCCCCGATCCGCCGCGGCGCGCACCACGGCGCGGAGGCGGTCGAGGGCCGCGGGATCGAGGCCGGCCTCGGGCTCGTCGAGCACCAGGAACTGCGGGTTCGACGCGAGTGCGTACCAGAGCTGGCAGGTGCGCCATTGTCCCTTCGAGAGCGCCGAGATGGGTCGATCCATCAACGGTGCCACCTTGAGGATCTCCCCCACCTGCAGCAGCGTCGCGTCGTGGGGGTTCCCCCTGAGCGAGAGCAGCTGGCGTGGCGTCAGCCGATCCCACCCGCGTGCGCCGTCCTCGCGCACGAAACCGACGCCGTGTGTCTCGCGGTACGCCACCGGCGTGAGACCCGCGACCGTGGCGCTCCCGTCGTCGGGCAGGGAGAATCCGAGGAGCATCCGGGCCGTCGTCGACTTCCCCGATCCGTTCGGCCCGGCGACACCGACCACGCGACCGCGCTCCAGCGTGAGGTCGACCCCATCGACGGCACGGACGGCACCGTACGTCTTGACGAGACCGCGCGCGACGACAAGGGCGTCATTCATCTCCCACACTCGGTGAGGAAGTCCTGGCTCCGATAGAACGACAGTATCTGCGGGGCTTCCGGCCCCTCATCGCGCGGCTCATCGACGGTGACGATCCCACCGTCGACAACGAACATGTCGTTCAGCCCGGCGCGGGCGATCAGCGTCCGACGGTATGTGCGACCGCAGTAGAGGTCGACGACCTTCGCCTCCTCACCGCCCTGCGCGACGACGAGATAGCCCCCTTCGAACGGCAGGGCGGCGATCGCGGCGGGACGCTGCTCCGGACGACGTGAGGAGCGAATCGCCGCTGGCGTTCGTGGGCCGGCGAGCAGCTTCTCGAGTCCGTTCCGCTCCGCCGCGCTGAGTTCGCGCCGGGGCGGGCCGACGAGTGTGTCGGCGCGCATGCTGGTGGCCGTCACGGTGATGACGCGCGCGGGATCCGCCCCGACCAGCACCACGCGGTCCCGCAGCGCGCGGGCGCTGATGGGATCGACCATGAACGCATCGGGTCGCGAGGGGCCGCTGCGTTCGAGGCCCAGCACGCGCGAGACGCGCCCCGCGGAATCGACCGCCGACACGATGACGCTGTCGACGAGCGCGCCCTGCAACACCACCATCGAGTGCACGGCCACCCAGCCTCCGGACGACCATTCGCCGAGTGCCATGGGCCGGTGGACCGGCCTGAAGGCGCGGATGGTGTACGCGAGCCGGTCAGCGTCCTCGCGCTGCATCACGCGCAGGGCGCCATCGATGCCGATGACCGACACGCCTGCCGAGTGCGCCGCCATCGCGAACACGTCACGCTGGCCGAACTGTCGCGGGCGGGAGAGGCGGCGCAGCGCGGGCCTTCCGCTGGGAGTGCGAGTGAGGTCCAGCTGCCAGAGCTCGCTTGACGGTCCATCGAGGAGCAGCAGGCCGCCGTCAGCGGCGATGACATCCCGCACC
>CAZIDS010000404.1:0-2372 GCA_964537945.1 uncultured Gemmatimonas sp.
CGTGCAGCCCGGGGATGGTGCTCATCAGGTTGTAGTCCACCCAGAGCCCGCCCATCGTGTAATGCACGGCCGGATAGATGCGCATCGGCCGCGTGTACGGGTCCTCGTCGGTGATGCGCTGGTACATCTCGAAGAGATTGCCGTAGCGCTCCTCGATCGCCTGCCGGCCGAGCCGCTTGATGGCGTCGGCGAAGTCGAGGTAGACGCCGCGCCCGCCGGGCCCGACGCCGCGCCCGTCGTCGCACGCCTCCTTCGCCGCGCGCGACGCGATGTCGCGGGGCGAGAGGTTGCCGAACGACGGGTACTTCCGCTCGAGGTAGTAGTCCCGGTCCTCCTCGGCGATCTGCGACGGCTCCTTCGCGCAGTCCTCCTTGCGCTTCGGCACCCAGACGCGCCCGTCGTTGCGGAGCGACTCCGACATCAGCGTGAGCTTCGACTGATGGTCTCCCGCGACCGGGATGCAGGTCGGGTGGATCTGCGTGAAGCAGGGATTCGCGAAGGCCGCGCCCTTCTTGTGCGCGCGGTAGGCCGCGGTGACGTTGCACCCCTTCGCGTTGGTCGAGAGGTAGAAGACGTTGCCGTAGCCGCCGGTCGCGAGGATCACCGCGTCGGCCGCGTGCGACTCGATCTCGCCGGTGACCATGTCGCGCACGATGATGCCGCGCGCCTTCCCCTCGATGACCACGAGCTCGAGCATCTCGTGCCGCTCGTACATCGTCACGCCGCCGCGGGCGATCTCCTTCTCCAGCGCCTGGTAGGCGCCGAGCAGCAGCTGCTGCCCCGTCTGCCCGCGGGCGTAGAAGGTGCGCGAGACCTGCGCGCCGCCGAACGAACGGTTGGCCAGCAGGCCGCCGTACTCGCGCGCGAAGGGCACGCCCTGCGCGACGCACTGGTCGATGATGTTCACCGACACCTGCGCGAGGCGGTAGACGTTCGCCTCGCGGGCGCGGAAGTCGCCGCCCTTGATCGTGTCATAGAAGAGGCGGTGGACCGAGTCGCCGTCGTTGCGGTAGTTCTTCGCCGCGTTGATGCCGCCCTGCGCCGCGATCGAGTGCGCGCGCCGCGGCGAGTCCTGGTAGCAGAAGCAGGAGACGTGGTAGCCGAGCTCGCTCAGCGTCGCGGCGGCCGAGGCGCCGGCGAGGCCGGACCCGACGACGATCACGGAGTATTTCCGCTTGTTCGCCGGGTTCACGAGCTTCATCTCGAACTTGTGCTTGTCCCACTTCTGCGCGAGCGGCCCGCCGGGGATCCGCGCGTCGAGCTTGAGCGTCATGTCGTCGTTCTCCCGGCCGCTAGTTGAGGATGCCCAGGAACACGGCGACCGGGATCACCGTGAAGCCCGCCCAGCAGATGATCGCGAACCAGAGCGCGAACTGCCGCACCAGCGGCTCGGCGCTCCGCTTCGCGAGCCCCAGCGTGCGGAACCCCGCCCACGCGCCGTGGAAGAGATGCAGCCCCAGGAACACCATCGCGGTCACGTAGAAGAGCACGACCCACGGCGACTGGAAACCGAGGATCACGTTGCCGTACGGCTGCAGGTGGACGAGGCTCTTGTTGAACCACCCCGTCGTCATGTGGCCGAGGTGATAGACGATGAAGACGAGCAGGAACACCCCGCCCCAGCGCATCGTGCGCGAAGCGAGGGTGCTCACCTGCGGCTCGCGCTTCGCGTACCCCTCGGGGCGCGCCTCGCGGTTGAGCATCGTCAGCTGGTACGCGGCGATCACGTGCAGCACCGCCATCCCGATCAGCCCGATGCGCGCCACCCAGAGCAGCTCCTCGCTCGTGCGCAGCAGCATCGCATACTTCCGCATCGCATCGGCCCCCAGGAACATCTGGAGGTTGCCCGCCATGTGGATGAAGACGAACCCGAGCAGGCCGATCCCCGTCACGGCCATCACCGCCTTCTTGCCGACGGTGGACTGCCAGAACCTCACGAGCCAGCCCATGGGGATCAGAGCTTCACGACCGACATCGGCTCGCGCACGGCCTGCGCGCTCTTCTCCAGCGCCGCCTTCTCGTCCGCGGTGAGGGTGACCTCGAGGACCTTCTCGATGCCCTTGCGGCCGAGCTTCACCGGCACGCCGAGGAAGAGGTCCTTCATCCCGTACTCGCCCTGCAGCCAGGCGGAGCACGGGAGGATGCGCTTCTGGTCGTTCACGATCGCCTCGACCATCTGCACCGCGCCCGACGACGGCGCATAGTAGGCCGAGCCGGTCTTGAGGAACTTCACGATCTCGGCGCCACCGTTCCGCGTGCGGTCGACGATCGCGTCGAGGGTCGCCGTGTCCATCAACTGCGTGATCGGGATGCCCGACACCGTGGTGTACGAGATCAGCGGGACCATCGTGTCGCCGTGGCCGCCGAGGACC
>CAZIDS010000405.1:0-2370 GCA_964537945.1 uncultured Gemmatimonas sp.
CGCATCTTCGAGATCGACAAGGGCCGCGTGATCGCCGGCGCGCCGACCTGGTACTGGTGCTTGATGTTGAACTCCGTCTCGACCTGCGGGTCCCACGTGCGGAACCGGTCGAGCGGCAGGCTCAGCTGGCTGCGGGCCTTCTTGGCGTAGACCGCGAGCAGCGACATGCCGAAGCAGTTGCCGCCGGCGGCGAGCGTCTTCACCACCGCATCGTAGAAGAGCGTGGCGAGCCAGTCGGAGGGGTCCCACCACTCGGTGCTGCTGTCCACGTCCGAGAAGGCGGCCGTGTACTTGTCCCAGCTCAGCACGGGCGTCCCCTGGTTGTCGACGCCCCACCAGCGCTCCGCGCTCGTGAGCGTCGCGAGGTTCACGATCGGCTGGACCGACCAGGTGACCGAGTTGATGTGGTCCACCGCGCCGCTCGTGAAGAGGCCGAGCGCGTTGTCACGCAGCCCCCAGGCGTTCGCCATGCTGAGCGTGTGCGAGAAGACGCCGATGTGGTCGTCGTCGTCGGGCCAGTCGGCTTCGCAGACATCGAGCGTGAACGTGATCGTCCGGTCGGTCCGGTTCGGGATGATGCCGCCGCCACCGAACGTGAAGTCCACGTTCGGGCTGTAGACGTTGCGGCCGTCCGAGTCGCCGCTGTGCGGGATCCGCTGCGTGTGGATGACGTGGCCGTTGTCCAGGAAGGTCGCGTGCATGTACAGGTCGTTCTCGCCCTTGTACCACGGCTCGGACTCGTCGGTGTCGACGCGCTCGAGGTGGATCTTGAACGGCAGGCAGACGAAGGTGGATGCGGCGCTGCCGAACCAGGTGATGCTGCCGTGCTCGAACGTGTTGTACTTCGCCGGGCCCGAGGCGCCGGGGATGTCGCCTTCGTCGGAGGTGGGGAAGCCGAGCCTGCCCGCCGGACCGCCCGCGTCGCGGAACGCCTTCCGGATGTCGCCGTGCACCTCGAAGGCGCCCGTGCGATTGCTCCAGTAGATCGTCGTCCCCTCGAACTCGCTGACGCGGCCGATCACCGCGGCGCCGTTCAGGAGGTCCTCCTCATTCGCCAGTGGCATGCCCCACTTCACGGTGCCGCCTGACGAGAGGTACTTGCCGAGGATCGCGCCGTGGACCTCGAAGGCCTTCGAGGCCCCGTTGCGCAGGTACATCCGCGAGACCTGGAAGATCTGCTCGAGCCCTCCGGGCACACCCATCTGCAGCGCGACCGGCATGCCCAGCTTCGCCGACTCGCCCATCCCTTCGTAGTCCACCCAGATCTGTCCGAGCACGGGGATGGCACCCGTGCCCTGCGACCAGTAGATGCCGCCGCTGCTGAAGAGGTTCTTGCGGCCGCCGGCCTTCGTGGTCGGCATCTCGTCGGAGATGGGGAAGCCGAAGTGCACACGGTTGGGGTAGGCCCGATAGGCCGCGAGGATCGCGCCGTGCATCTCGAAGGCCTGGCCGTTCCCGTCGTGGTACATGATCCGACCGCCGGGGAAGTCCTGGATCCACGACGTGCTGGCGAGGTCGTAGTAGAACTCGCCCGCGGGTTCGCCGAAGGCGAGCGACCCCTTGATCTCCTCCTGCTTGTACGTGAGGAACCACTGCGGGTGCGCGCGCCGTTCGTCGAGCTGCGTCTCGAGCGCGAGCGGGATGTCGTCCTGCACCTGCAGGAGGGCGAGGCTCCCGCGGAACGGGTCGGTCATCCCGTCGGTCGCGGTGCCGGCGAAGAGCCAGTCGTCGGTGCCGGCGGCGATCGCGCCGGCGGGGAAGGCGTGCACGGACTGCACGGCGTCGTCGATGAAGAGCGCGAGCGTGTCGGTGTCGTAGACGAGGTCCGCCGTGTACCAGGTCCCGAGCTGCAGCGGGAAGAGGAACTCGGTGGAGGCGCGGCCGGCGCCGGTCGCGCCGGTCGTGACCGAGGCAACCAGATGGAACGCGCTCCCCGCGCTGCCCGGCACCGCCACGAGCGTGAGCGGGACGGCGCTCGACGCGACGAGTGTCTGCCGGGTGGTGACCGCCGCGGGGATCATGAAGACGACGCGCACCGCGAACTTCACGTCGTTCCAGATGACGCGCGGCAGCGCGACGGTGAGGCGGGCGCCGCCGCCGAAGTCGATCGCCTGCGGGAAGTTGCCGGCGGCGATCGCGCCGGGGCCCGCCCCGATCGCGCCACCGGCGACGGCGGCGGGTCGCGACGCGTCGGGATTCGCCGGCGCCAGCGACGAGAGCGTGTAGTCGATGAGAAGGGTCATGCACCAGCATCGGGCCGGTGCGTGCGGCTGCGAATAGGGCGAAGGGCCTATGCCCCGGGCCGAGGCGTCACAGCGTCACCTCGGCCGCGTCTGCAGCTCGATCGCGTTCCCCTCGGGATCCGTCACG
>CAZIDS010000406.1:0-2352 GCA_964537945.1 uncultured Gemmatimonas sp.
CGTGGGAATCGCGCTTCGCGGTGGTGGACGAGAAGACGGAGGTGCCGCCCGCGGCCGCCGCCGCCGCCGCGCCGACCGGAGGCGAGACGCCGGGCGCGCCCGCGGCGCCGCCCGCACCGGGGACGCCGTCGTGACCAGGCGCTTCCGCTCCCTCTCCGACGTCGAGACGCTCGGATCGCTCGTGCAGAACCTGCGCGAGGCGATCTACATCACGAACGCGCGCGGCGACATCCTCGACGGCAATCCCGCCTTCTTCTCGCTCATCGGCGTCCGGTCGCTCACCGACCTCGCGCACTACGGCGCGAATGAGCTCGTGATCGATCCGGTGCGCCGCCTCGCCCAACTCGAGCAGATCGAGCGCGACGGCTGGGTGCGCGACTTCGAGCTGCAGATCCTCCGCCCCGACGGCACGACGCTCACGGTGCTCGATACCGCGTACGCGGTCGCCGATCCCGAGTCGGGCGAGACGCTCTTCCACGGGATGCTGGTCGACATCACGGGGCGCAAGAAGATGGAGGAGGAGCTCCGCCAGCAGTCGATGCGCGACCCGCTCACGGGCTGCTACAACCGGCGCTACCTCGCCGAGCGCGACGACGAGATGAGCCCCAGCGACGGCACGTGGGGCTGCCTCTTCATCGACATCGACCACTTCAAGCACTACAACGACACGCACGGCCACGCGATGGGCGACAACACGCTCATCCGGATGAGCCGCTTCCTGATGCGCCAGGTGCGCGCCGAGGAGCCGGTGATCCGCGTCGGCGGCGACGAGTTCGTGATCCTGCTCCGCGGCGCGAGCGAGGCGCAGACGATGATGGTCGCGCAGCGCATGCAGGCCGCCGCGCTGCGCACCGCGCCGGTGCCCTTCTCGCTCGGCTGGGCGTCGCGCCAGCCGGCCGAGAACCTGATGAGCACGATGCACCGCGCCGACCAGAACCTGCTGGCGGTCCGCGTGATCGTGCGTACGCCGACGCGCGTGCCGGGCGTCCCGGGGCCCGACCAGCTCTAGCACGCCGTCGCACCCGCGCCTCGCGTGGCGCGCTGTCATCTGGCGTCCTGTCGCTGAGGCGGACGCGCCCGCTCACAACGTGACGATGCGCCGAAGCCGCGTCACTCGCGGCTCGTCCCCCCGTTGCCGGCGCGCGCGTGGGGCGCGCCCGGCGGGGATCCCCACGATGGCAAAGCAGGCGAAGCGCGCAGAGCGCCCGGCTGGCGTCCTCAGCGGCGCACGGCAATGGATCACCGGCGGCGTGACGATGGCCGCCGCCCTCATGGCGCTGCTGGTCAACGCCAAGAACCTCGGGATCTCGGAGTACGCGGGATTCCTCAGCGTCACGATCGCCGACCGCGCGGCGCACCGGATCGTGCTGATGCCGCGCGCCGACACGCTGCTCGCGGTCGGCGAGCCGGCGGTGATCACCGCGACGGTCACCGACGCGCGCGGCGCCGCCCTCTCGGGCGCGACGCTCCGCTGGACGAGCAGCGACACGACCGTCGCGTCGGTGGATTCGAGCGGGCTCATCGTCGCGCGCGGACCCGGGCGCGCGACCGTCGAGGCGAAGGTGCGCGACGTCGTCGCGACCGCGGCGGTGCTCGTGCGGCCGGTGCCCGAACACCTCCGCATCGAGGGCGACCGCGCGGTGCGCGTCGCGGACGGCGACTCGCTCCCGCTCGCGGGCATCGCGCTCGACGCCCGCGGCCACGCGGTGCGCGGCGCGGTCCCCGCGTGGAACGCGCTCGACGGCGCCGTCGCGCGCGTCGATTCGAACGGCGTCCTCCGCACGCTCGCGCCGGGCCGCACGCTCGTCGTCGCGTCGCTCGGCGAACTGCGCGACACGCTGCGGGTCGAGGTCGCGCTCACGCCGGCGCTCGTCGCACTCGAGGCCGGCGCCGACCAGCGTGCGCTCGCCGGACGCGCGCTCGCGTCGCCGCTCGTGCTGCAGGTGCGCACGGGCTCGGGGATCCCGGTGCCGAACGTGCGCGTCGAGTTCACCAGCGAGAACGGTGAGGGCAACCTCGCGCCCGCGGCCGCGACGACCGATGCCGCAGGACGCGTGCGCACGAGCTGGACGCTCGGCGCGACGGCCGGCCTGCAGCGCGCCTTCGCGCGCGCCGCGGGCGTGGATAGCGCACTCGTGCTGCGGGCCGAGGCGGATCCGGCCGCCCGCAATGCGCGGATCGAGGTGATGGAACGCGACACGACCGGTGCCGTGCTGCAGGAGCTCGCGCAGCCGGTGCGGGTGCGGCTCACCGACAGCGCGGGCACGGCGCTCGCCGGCGTGCGGCTCACCTGGGCAGCGCTCGATGGCGGCACGACGAGCGGCGCGGAGCGCACCGACTCGCTCGGGCGCG
>CAZIDS010000407.1:0-2336 GCA_964537945.1 uncultured Gemmatimonas sp.
TCGTGTAGTTGTCGAGGTCGAGCTTCATCCGCGTCGCGTTCAGGAAGATGAATTCCCCCGCGAGCCGGAACTCCACCTCGCCGTCGCCCTTCAGCAGTTCCCCCGAGAGGTTCGCCAGGTCGTCGAGCGCCTTCTGCACGACCGCGTTCTCCACCGGGTACATCTTCAGGTTGCGCAGCGCGACGTAGAGCCCGAGCACCCACTGGCGCCCGATCGCGCGCACGGTCCCCTCGCCGAGGCCCGTGGAGGGCGGCAGGCTCGTGCGCGCGACCGACGCGCGGCCCGCGGGCGGGGTCGGTTCGCTCACGTCGCCGGCCCTCCCTTCAGCGCGCGCGAGACGGCGCTCTTCACGATCACTTCCTTCTCGCCCACCGCCTTCTCGAGCACCGTGCGCGACGCGGCGGTGCCGATGCGGCCGAGCGCGATCGCGGCGCAGGCGCGGAGCTCGGGGTCCTCCTTCCGCGCGAAGAGCCCGCCCTTCGCGTTGAGCAGCCCGTCGAGGAAGGGGATGCCCGCGTCACCGGCGATCGTGCCGTAGAGCTCGAAGAGCGCGATCCGCTCGGTGCGGTCGGCCTCCTTCGCGCCCTTGCCCTTCACGAGGGCGTCCACCTTCGCGAGGGCCGGCCGGTGCGTGCGCGCGGTGAGCGCGCGATAGGTCGAGATGCGGATGTCGCGGTCGTCGTCGCTCAGCGCGGCCTCGAGGGCCGACATCGCGCCCGGCGTGCCGATCTCGGTGAGCGCCGCGACCGCGACCGCGCGCAGCGGCCGCTCGGCGCCGCTCGAGAGCACCTCGCCCAGCGACGGCACCGCGGCGGCGGTGCGCATCGCGCCGGCGCGGCGGATCGCCTCGCGCGCCACCGCCGGCTTCGCGTCACGCACGAGCCGGACCAGCTCGCTGGTGTTCGACTGCGCGAGCCGCTCGGCCGACGCCTCGAGCAGCGGCTTCAGGCCGGTGTTCTGCGTGCGGTCGGTGAAATCGAGCACCACCGCGAGGGCGCCCGGCTTCAGCTGGCCGAAGAGCTGGGCGAGGTCGTCCTTCGGCGGCAGCTGCGAGGCCTCCTCGAGCGCCTGCAGCATCTGCGCGAGCGCCTCCGGATGGCTGAGCCGGTCGGCCAGGCGGCCGAGCCGCTCGCGGTCCTGCGCCGTCAGCTCGCGGGCGCGCTGCATCGTCGCGCCCACTTCGCGCAGCAGGAACGCGACCGACGAGAACTGGCCCGCGGTCAGCAGGTGCAGCACGAGCGCCTCGAGGTCGTTCGCGACCTCGGTGCGCACCAGCGGGTCCACCTGCAGCTCGAAGATGTCGAGCAGCGAGCAGAGCACGAGGCGGCGCAGGTCGAGCCCGTACTCGCGCGACGTCTCCTGCCGCAGGTACTCGATCTCGTTCTGGTCGAGGAAGTAGAGCGTGGAGTCGAAATCCTCCATCCGCACGACGCCCGACGCGCGCGGCGCGGGGGCGGCGCCTCCCTCGCTCGTCGCCTCCTCCTGCTCCTCGCGCGCCTCGTCGATCGCCTGCTGCAGCGGCACCGGCGGCGTCCCGTCCGACTCGTAGCGCCCCGGCGACGCGCTCGGATCGAGCGGCGCCGACTGGTCGTGCAGCTCGACGTACCGGTAGCGCATGCACTGGAAGTCCTGCTCCCAGAGCATCGTCAGCAGGTCGTCCTGCTCGGGCGAGGCGCGTCGCACGCGCGGCAGGATCGCGAGGAGCTTCTCGACCTCGCCGTCCTCGAACCCGGTGGTCCAGGTGAACTCGCGGAGCCCGTCCTTGAAGAGGAGCCACGGGATCGAGTCCCCCGACTTCTCCTGCGAGTGATGCACCTTCACGCCGTACCAGGTGAACGACGTCTCGTGCACCGTGATCACGATCGCGTCGGTCTCGGCCCACAGCGGCGCGAAGCCGCGCTTCAGGTTCTCGAGCGCCTTCAGGTAGGTCGGGTTGTTCGGCAGGTACAGCTGGTGCGCGCGCACGGCCTTGTCGAGGAGCTTGAACATGTCCTCGACGATCGCGGGCGCGAACGGCGGATCCTCCCGCTCGACGGTGGTGTCGGCCGGCTGCGTCACCCGCGCACCTCGAGCAGCGGCGCCACCTGCGCGACATCCTTGTCGCCGCGGCCGCTCAGGCAGAGGAGCACCGGTTCGTCCTTCGCCCATCGACCGCGCTGCTGCGCGATCCACGCCACCGCGTGCGACGTCTCGAGCGCCGGGATGATCCCCTCCATCCGGCTCAGCAGCTCGAAGCCGTGGAGCGCCTCGTCGTCGGTGATCGCAACGTAGGTGGCGCGGCCGGAGTCCTTGAGGTGCGCGTGCTCGGGCCCGACGCCCGGGTAGTCGAGGCCGGC
>CAZIDS010000408.1:0-2333 GCA_964537945.1 uncultured Gemmatimonas sp.
AATCGGCGTCGAGGCGCCAGGGGATCAGGCGCGCGGCCTGCGCCTCGACGAACCGTCCCATCCGCGCCGAGTCGGCGCGGGTGACGGCGAAGCTTCCATAGATGTAGGCGACGTCGCCGCCCGGCCACCTCGGCGACGCGAGCGAGAGCTCGTCGAGCGTCGGCAGTTCCCCGTGGAGCGCCTGCGCGCGCACGTACGCGGGGAACTCGGTGCCGGCGAGCCGGCCGCCGCCGCCGAAGCGCGTCTCGTAGTGCACCGCCATCCCCTCGAGCACCCAGGACGGGGCGTAGGTGGCGGGAAAGAACGGATAGGCGCGCCCGAAGACGCGCTGCGCGCCGGCCCAGAAGCCGCGCACGCGGTCGAGGTGGAAGATGTGCGTCAGCTCGTGCGTGACGAGCAGCCGATTCCAGTTCTCGTGCGCGCGGAGCGGCATGTCCTCCACCGGCGGCCGCGCGTAGACCACGATGCGGTTCGACGGCCAGGGCGTGGCGTAGCCGTTCGCGTAGTCCACGTTGTCGGCGACGACGATGTCCACGATCCCGCGCGGCGGCGCGAGCTCCTCCGAGAGGCGCGCCCACGCGATCTCGGCGTCGGCCGCGGTGCGGCGCGCGAGTGCTTCGAGCTCGGGGGTGAAATGGACCCGGAAGTGCTCCGTGCCGAGCGTGCGCCAGTGGAGGTCAGGGCGCACCTGCGCCGCGAGCGGCCGGGCCGCGGCGGCTCCGAGGGCGGCCGCGATGGCCGCGACGGCGGCGGCCGAGAGTGCCGAGCGGAGCGCGCGGCGGACGGGTCGGGTGAATCGCACGGGGCAAGTCTACCGTTCGGAGGTGGTGGTCGCATCCTCGGCGCTCCTGCTCCCGCCCCGTGGAAGCTGACCGTATATTCGCCCGGATACCCCAGCCCCATCTTTCTTGACCACACGGTGCGCCGTCTGCGGCCGCGAGAACGATCCGGCCTCGAAGTTCTGCATCGATTGCGGCAAGCCGATCGCGCCGAGTGGTGCGGTCTCGGCCGCACTCGGTGAGACGGTGGGCGGGGTGTACCATCAGGACCCCAAGGCGAAGTTCGGTGTTCCGGCGACGCGCGTCTCGGCGAGCCCGCCGGGCGCATCGCCCGCGACGACATCGCCCGGCAAGGGCGCGCCGGTGATCCCGCCGCTCTCGCAAGTGCCGCCGGGGAAGGCGCCGTGCCCGACCTGCGGCACCGCGGTGGACCCGTCGCTCCCGTTCTGCCCGAAGTGCGGCGGCCGGATCGCGAAGGAGCCGCCGCAGCCGGCACTGTCGCGCGCGGTCTGCGGCTCGTGCGGCACGCCCGTCACGCCGGGCGTGGACATCTTCTGCGCGCGCTGCGGCACGCGCGTCGCCGCGACCGTGTCGCCACCCACGCCAGCGGTCGGGACCGCGGTCTTCTCGGCCGCCTCGAGCGGCAGCGGGCCGAAGCTCGCCGTGCTCGACGGCACCGGCAACGTGAAGAAGAACGAGACGCTGCCGGGCCCCGAGGCGACGATCGGCCGCAACGACGGCGACCTGCGCTTCCCCGACGACACCTTCATGAGCCCGGTGCACGCGCAGTTCTCGCTGCGCGACGGCATGCTCTACGTGCGTGACCTCGGGTCGCGGAACGGCACCTGGCTCTTCACGAACGAGCCGTACAAGCTGCAGGACGGCGACACGGTGCTCGTGGGCTCGCAGCTGCTGCGCTTCCGGCGGCTCGGCTACCCGGGCCCGCAGCCGGCCGAGGCCGACGCGGCGCGGCGGCTCGGGTCGTCGACGCCGAGCGCCGACATCGCGGTGCTGCAGCAGCTCCGCGCCGACGGCAGTGCGCGCGACACCTGCCATCTCTCGCCGAGCCGGAACGTGGTGATCGGGCGGGGCGAGGGCGACTGGGTGTTCGCGTATGACAAGACGATGAGCGGGCGCCACGCGGAGATCCGCAGCGAGGACCTCGACTTCATCGTGATCGACTTGGGGAGCCGGAACGGCATCGCGATCGCGGTGCGCGGTGAGCGCCCGGTGAAGCCCGGCCAGCGCATCCTGATCGGCGACCAGACCCTGCGTGTGGAGAGCTTGTGAGCGACCAGAAAGTCTGCCCGACCTGCGGCACCGAATACCCGCTGAGCGAGCGCTTCTGCCCGCGCGACGGCACGGCGCTCCGCTCGTCGAACACGACCGACCTGCTCGGCTCGGTGATCGCCGACCGCTACCACATCCTGAAGAAGCTGGGCGAGGGCGGCATGGGCACCGTCTACCTCGCCGAGCACGTGAAGATGGGCCGCAAGAGCGCGCTGAAGGTGATGAACCCGGGGATGAACACCGACCCGGACGCGATCGCACGGT
>CAZIDS010000409.1:0-2318 GCA_964537945.1 uncultured Gemmatimonas sp.
GGGTGTCCATGCCCGCAGTGTCGCCGCGGCGCCCGCGGCTCCGCCATCGGACGTTCGGATGAGGCGAAAGGGGCGATCGACGCGGGCACCCTTGACACCCGGCAGCCATCCGCCTAGTCTTGTCGACATAATGTATACACAACGTATGCCGGACTCCGCCCCCGTCGAGGGCCTGGCCGTGCAAGCCTACGACCGGCTGCGCGACTCGATCGTGAGCGGCGAGCTCGCGCCCGGCGAAGCGTTGCTCGAGGTGCGCCTCGCCGAGCGGCTGGGCATGAGCCGCACGCCGGTACGCGAGGCGCTGCGCGTGCTCGCGCGCGACGGCTTCGTCGAGGCGCAGGCCGCGCGCGGCTATGTCGTGCCGCGCGGGTCGGTCGAGGACCTGCGCGAGCTCTTCGACCTGCGCGAGAGCCTCGAAGGTCTCGCGGCCCGCAGCGCGGCGGTACGCGCGACCGCGGCCGAAATCGCCGAGTTCGAGCGCCTGTGCCAGAAGTACGATCGCGCCCGCGACCTGGACGCGTGGACGCGCATCGGCACCGAGTTCCACCGCGGAATCCTCGCCGCGGCGCGCAACCGGCGCCTCGCCCGCACGCTCGACGCGCTCAACGCCCAGATCGTGATGACCCGTCGCTCGGTGCTGTCGGCCGGCGAGACGCGCCACGACGCCGCGCGACGCGCGCACCGCGCCATCCTCGACGCGATCGCGGCGCGTTCGCCCGACGCCGCCGAGCGCGCGGCGCGCGATCACGTGCGCGCGACCTACGAGAGCGCGCTCGCGATGGTGCTCGCCGGGTCCCTGCCCGCGCTCGGCGCCGGCGTCGACGTCCCGGGCGCAGCTCCCGCGAAGCGCAGCCTGCGCCGCAAGCCCGACGCGATTCCCTCCCGTCCCGAGGTTCCGTCGCCGCGGACCCGCAAAGCCCGAGGTTGAGGATGACCGACCCGCATTCCCCGAACGCTCCGTCCACCGCACGCATCGAGCCGGACGCGATCGTCGAGCCGCCGCGCCGCACGCCGGTCGTGCGCGATGTCGATGTGCTCGTCTGCGGCGGCGGCGTCTCCGGCATCGGAGCGGCGCTCGGTGCCGCGCGCGCGGGCGCGAGGACGATGATCGTCGAGCGCAACGCCTTCCTCGGCGGCGCGGCGACCGCGGTCATCATGAACACCTGGAACGTGCCGGTGCACAAGATGAACGGCGTCGCGCGCGAGATCGCGCTGACGCTGGCCGAGCGCGGGGCGGGCAACACGACCGGACCGACGTTCCCGTTCGATCCCGAGGCGTTCAAGGAGGTCGCGGTCGATCTCCTGCGCGCCGCGAACGTCGAGATCCTCAACTACACCTGGGTCGTCGATCCGGTGATGGACGGCCGCCGCATCCGGGGCGTGGTCGTCCAGAACAAGTCGGGACGTCAGGCGATCCTCGCGAAGACGATCGTCGATGCGACCGGCGACGCCGACATCGCCGCCGCCGCCGGTGCCGAGTACGTCAAGGGCCGCGAGAAGGACCACAAGATGCGTCCGATGAGCGTGCTCTTCCGCCTTGGCGGCGTCGACGTGCGCCGGGCGGTCGAATACTGCCGCAGCCAGCCGGCCGAGTGCTTCACCGCCGATCCGAACTTCCACATCCTCGATCCGGATCGGGGCCTCGTGCGGATGTCGGGCTTCTTCCACATCGCGGAGCGCGCGCGCGCCGCCGGCGAGCTGCCCGAGCCGATCCATTACCTGCGTTTCGAAGGGGTGGATGTCGAACGCGGCATCGTCACCGTCAACAACTCGCGCGTCTACGGCGTCGACGGCACGAACGCGTGGGACATCTCGCGCGCCGATACCGAGGCGCGAATGCAGAACCGCATGCTCTACAAGGTCGTGCGCAAGTACATCCCGGGCTTCGAGAAGGCGTTCGTGATCGACTCCTCGCCGACCGTCGGCGTGCGCGAGACCCGGCGCGTGCGCGGCCGCACCGTGCTCGACCAGCCGGCGATGCAGGCGAAGACGACCTATCCCGATTCGGTCGCCCGCATCTGGCGCCACATGGCCGCCGGCCGCGACTGGCACAAGGCCGACGGCGGGGAGGGCGCGCCGACCGACGCCGTCTACCGGACCGCGACGACCGACCTCACCTGGTTCGAGATCCCGTGGGGAGTCTTCGTGCCCAACGGCGTCGACGGCATGACCGTCGGCGGCCGCGTGATCTCGGTCACGCACGACGCCGACATGTGGACGCGCGGCCAGTACTGCTGCCTCGTCACCGGGCAGATCGCCGGCGCGGCGGCCGCGCTCGCCGCGACCCGTTCGCTGTCCCCCGCCGCGCTCGACGTGCG
>CAZIDS010000410.1:0-2296 GCA_964537945.1 uncultured Gemmatimonas sp.
GACGGCGGCGCCCCGAGATGCTGATCCTCGGCATCGACCCCGGCACCGCCGTCACCGGCTACGGCGTGGTCCGCGCCGGCAGCACGCACGCGCTCGTCGAGTGCGGAGTGATCCGCACGAAGCCCGACCGTCCGCTCGCCGAGCGGCTGCGCGACATCAGCGACGGCGTGCGCGAACTCATCGCGCGGCACCGGCCCGACGCGCTCGCGGTCGAGGATGTCTTCTATGCGCGCAACGTCCGCACCACGCTCGTCCTCGGGCATGCGCGGGGCGTCATCCTCCTCGCCGGCGCGGAGGCCGGCCTCCTGATCCACGAGTATCCCCCGTCCGAGATCAAGAAGGCGGTCGTCGGCGCGGGGAGCGCGACCAAGGTCCAGGTCCAGTACATGGTCACGAAGCTCCTGCGGCTGAAGAGCGCGCCCCAGCCCGCCGACGCCGCCGACGGCGTCGCCGCGGCGCTCACCTGCGCGATGCGGCTCCCCCTCGCGCGCGCGGTCGCGCGCGCCGGCGCCGGGGCAGCCCGATGATCGCCCGCCTGCACGGGACGCTGGTCGCGCACGCGCTCGACCGGATCGAGGTGATGACCGCCGGCGGCCTCGCCTACGAAGTGCTCGTGCCGCTCAGCGTGCTCGAGTCGCTGCCGCGCACCGGCGGCGAGGTCGCGCTGCACACGGCGATGGTCGTGCGCGAGGACGCATGGCTCCTCTACGGCTTCGCGACCGCCGACGAGCGCCGGCTCTTCCAGCGGCTGATGGGCACGACCGGCGTCGGGCCCGCGCTCGCGATGAACCTGCTCTCGACGCTCACCGGCGACCGCCTCGTGCGCGCGATCCGCGACGGCGACCTCGCGACGCTCACGCGGGTGCCGCGCGTGGGGAAGAAGCTCGCCGAGCGGCTCGTGCTCGAGCTGCGCGACAAGCTCGACGGCGCGCACCCCGAGGGCGCGCCGCCGCCCAAAGGCACGATGCCCGCCGGCCCCGGTGCCGACGCCATCCGCGCGCTCGTCGCGCTCGGCTACGCTCCCGCCGACGCCGAGCGGGCGGTGCGGCGCGCGCTCGACGAGGCGCCGAAGGGCGAGTCCACGGCCGACCTGATCCGCCGGTCGCTGGCGTCGGTCGCCAAGTAGATTCCGCCCGATGAGCCGCCCCGAGATCACCACGCCCGAGATGGTCGCCGACGAGTCGGTCGTCGAGCTCTCGCTGCGCCCGCAGCGGCTCGCCGAGTTCATCGGCCAGGCGAAGGTGAAGGACTCGCTGCGGATCTACATCGACGCCGCGAGCGCCCGCCGCGAGCCGCTCGACCACGCGCTGCTCTTCGGCCCGCCGGGGCTCGGCAAGACGACGCTCGCCGAGCTGATCGCGAGAGAGATGGGCGTGAACATCCACACGACGAGCGGGCCGGCGCTCGAGAAGCCGGGCGACCTCGTCGGCACGCTGACGAACCTGCGCGCGGGCGACATCCTCTTCATCGACGAGATCCACCGCCTGCGGCCGGTGATCGACGAGTTCCTCTATCCCGCGATGGAGGACTGGAAGATCGACATCCGGCTCT
Organism: uncultured Gemmatimonas sp.; assembly: GCA_964537945.1. GTDB lineage: Bacteria > Gemmatimonadota > Gemmatimonadetes > Gemmatimonadales > Gemmatimonadaceae > Pseudogemmatithrix. The sequence goes on from CAZIDS010000410.1 coordinate 1,552, forward strand.
CCGAGGGGCCGAAGGCGCAGACGATCACGATGCCGATCGAGCGTTTCACGCTCATCGGCGCGACGACGCGCCTCGGGATGCTCACGGCGCCGCTGCGCGCGCGCTTCGGCATCGAGCTGCGGATGAACTACTACCCGGCGGCGGAAGTCGAGGAGATCGTGCACCGCACCGCCGCGGTGATCGGCGCGGGGATCGACGCCGACGGTGCGCTCGACCTCGCGCGCCGCGCCCGCGGCACGCCGCGCGTCGCGAACCGTCTGCTGCGCCGCGTGCGCGACTTCGCGCAGGTGAAGGCGCAGGGGCACATCTCGCAGGGCGTCGCGCGCGAGGCGCTCGCGATGCTCGACGTCGACGAGTTCGGGCTCGACGAGATGGACGTGCGCGTGCTGCGCGCGATCATCGAGAAGTTCGATGGCGGGCCGGTCGGCGTCGGCACGATCGCCGCCGCCGTCGGCGAGGACGCCGACACCCTCGAGGAGGTCTACGAGCCCTTCCTCGTGCAGAACGGCTTCCTCCAGCGGACGCCGCGCGGCCGCGTCGCGACGCCGCAGGCGTACAAGCACCTCGGTTTCTCGCCCCCCGCGCGCGACCCCGAGCTGTTCTGAGGCCGTGCCCGGCGTGCGCGGCCTCCGCACCTCCGACTACGATTTCGAGCTCCCCGACGCGCTGATCGCGCAGGAGCCGGCGGCGCGGCGCGACGAGTCGCGGCTGATGGTCGTGCATCGCGAGAGCGGCGCGATCGAGC
>CAZIDS010000411.1:0-2290 GCA_964537945.1 uncultured Gemmatimonas sp.
GCCAGGCTGTACCACGTTCGCGCGAAGTCTCTCTATCGGACCATCGGCGAGCCTGACAACCGCAATCGAAAGCCCATCTCGCTGGCTCGCGCCGTCGAGCGGCTGATGGTACTCGACGCAGTTCTCGCCGACCGCACACTTCAGTGGCTGGGAACCGAGTCCGAGAAGGTCGAGTACTTCACTCGCGCGACGCGGCTGCGTCCTTCGGAGCTGCCGTTGCTCAAGTTCGGGGAGGCACCGGATGAGACCATCCGATGGTTCCCGTACAAGCTACCGATTGGCATCAATGGCGACGGGCGGACACACGTGTTCCTCTACCTGGTCACGCGAAAGTCGCCGGTCGAGTTCCGCACGTTCCTGCAGCGTCATGCCGAGCTGTTGCGGGCGCTGCCCGAGTGGGAGCTGCGCATCCTGGTACCGAGGCACTTCAATGGCACCGGGTCGGTCTTTGGAAGCGCGGCGATGGAGGAACTGGCTCGGCCTCTTGGGCTTGGTGCACGGGACGAACTGAGCTGGTACTTCCGCGAGCGCCACCGACTCGAACTGGGCGGCGAAGTCGAGGACGTGAGTCGCTTCGCAGAATGCACCGCAGCGTTCCGCGCGCCGCGATTTCGAGCGCTGTATCGGCTGTGGAAGAAGGAGGGCGACGGTCTGATTTTCGCCACGGTCTCGCGCATTCTCGGCGACGCAATCCAACGCCGTTCCGGTCGGGTTGTCACGCATGTCTTGCCGCATCCGTATCAGCACCTCACTCCGCTGGTCGGAACGGCCTGACCGGCCGAGCTGGGCGCGGGAGGGGGGGCCAAAGGGGTGGTGATCGCTTGGCCCCCCTGGGCGACTGAGTGCCGTTCTGGCTATCCGACTGGAGGTCGCAGGAGGCGACTTGCAGTTACGAGGAGAAGTTGTTGTTGCAGAGATCTTTACGGACAGGTAGTCAGCGCGGCGATTAGTGCCGCGCTGCCGGTAAGTGGCCGTCTCGGATCGAGGCGATGAAGCAGCCGGGGCGTGTGCGACCCCCCTTCGGTTGTCAAACTGCCGATCTGCGCCGGAGGCGCGGGGGGTCGCTCACGCCCCGGCTGCTGTCCACAGCCGTCCGGATGAAATGGGCCGTCGCACGCGTCGTCGTTCCGGCACCGTGCCCGACTCAGAACTGGGCCGCCGCTCGTCGCGCTCCGCGCCTCGAGATGGTCATGCCGCCGATGTCAACACTCTGAACGAGAGGGCGCCATGCCACTGATCAAGCCGCGGACCCGCGGCAAGCAGCTCGTGAAGCACAGGACCAGGCTGGACCGGGAGAACAACGAGACCCTGTACGCGTACGCGCACTTCCTCGGCGAATCGCCGGAGTACGTGCTCAACCAGTTGATCGACACCTTGCTCGCCCGCGACAAGGAGTTCGTTCAATGGCGGGCCGAGCACGACGGCTCGTTCGTGCCCGGGAGCAAGTCGCATGGTCGGCGCAACGGCGCGACCAAGCGCAGCATGCATCCGGTCGCTCACGCGACCGGAGAGCATTCCGCAGCCGGGGCGTCACGGTAGTCCGGAGCTGGCCCGTGCTACGAACTCTCATCGATGCGCGTGCACCCGTGGCCCTCTGCCTTGCAGCTGCGATCGGACTGTGGGGCACGAGGACCTATCCGATGCCGCGCGACGACGTGTTCGTCGAGATGATCGCCACGTATGCGCCGCACGTGCACCGCACCATGTCCTACGGATACGCGGCACTGTGGTTCTCGACGCCGTACTACATGGCGTCCCTGTGTCTGTCGCTCCTCGCGATCGCTGTGTATCGCCGGGCGCCGAGCGTGCGGTTCCGGCCGTTGCCGCCCTATCCGTGTCCGGACACGCGGTCCACGCTGTCGCTCGTCCTCGGCGAAACGCACTTCCAGACGACGCCCGGACGAGCGCCGTCTCCGGAGTGGCTGCAGATCCCGAAGCGGGGACTGCACACCGGCATCATGGTCCTGGGCGCCGTGGGGACCGGCAAGACGTCCGGGTGCATGTACCCGTACGTCGAGCAGTTGCTGCGCTGGAAAGCCGACGACCCGGACCGCAAACTCGGTGGCCTCATCCTGGAAGTGAAGGGCGACTTCTGCGGCCAGGTGAAGGGCATCCTCGCCCGGAGCCAACGGGAGTCGGACTACGTCGAAGTCGGCCTCGACGGCGTCGTGTGCTACAACCCGCTGCACAACGAGCTCGATCCCTATGCGGTGGCCTACGCGATTGCGACGCTGCTGAACAACCTGTTCGGCCGGTCGAAGGAGCCGTTCTGGCAGCAGGCGTACACCGA
>CAZIDS010000412.1:0-2286 GCA_964537945.1 uncultured Gemmatimonas sp.
GCTGAGCGACGTCCGCGTGCGCGTCATCCTCATCTGGTTCGAGGAGTTCGACACGGGGCGCGAGCGCAACTTCCACGTGCTCGAGCTCGAGCGCGACACCGTCGAACTGTTCAACCTGCACTGGACGGTGGTCCACCCGATCACGTCCACGAGCCCGCTGAAGAACGTGACGCCGCAGGAGTTCGCCGAGCGGCAGGCGGAGATCGTGATCTCGATGAGTGCGCACGAGGACACCTTCTCTACGCGGGTGCGGCAGCGGACCTCGTACACGGCCGAGGAGACGCGCTGGGACGTGAAGTTCGCGAGCATCTTCACGAGTTCGGTCGAGGACACGATCGCGATCGACGTCGAGCGCCTGAGCCGCACCGAGCCGGTGGAGGAGGGCGCGACGAGCCGGCCGGCGGCGAAGGAGAGCGATCCGCCGCTGAAGGTCGGTTAACGGCCACCACCGAGCCTCCAACCGCACTGCAGTCGCCCCGCCCGCCGCGTGTCCGATGACGCGCGGCGGGCCTCGCATCTCTGACAGGGATTGACCCCTCCCTCGCGCGCGTGAATGATGCCGCCGCTCACCGACGGTCCGATCTCCACGCCTCTCGGGAACGGGATTCACATGGGAACGCTCATCGTGATGCGGTATCCGACCACGCTCTTCGCGAAGCTGGCCGACCACACGTACGTGAAGTGCGGAACGGGGGCGAAAGCGTGGGGCTGCTGGGGCGGCAAGACGGGCGGCACGGAACTGCGGCGCGGCACGGGCTCGACCAAGCGCGCCGACGCGATCGCCGGACCGAAGGAGCGTGCCGGGATCACCTGCTACCTGATCAACGGGGTCTGCCACCAGGCGGCGAACCGCATCCTGCTGCCGGCCGGGATCAACGTGCGCGGCGCCCGCGGCGCCAGCGTGTCCGAGGCGATGTTCACGCTGTACGGACGGCTGGGCTTCTGGCCCTGCAGCGCGCCGTTCGATCGGAAGACCGGCGTCTCCGGCGACCTGCCGGCCTGCCTCCCGCCCGCGGGCGCCCCAGCGCGTGAGGATCCCGTCTCGGCAGCCGAGGAGCGGGACTGGGCCTACTCGACGCGCGTGCTGGCGCTCTACAAGGAGGCCGAGTCGATCAAGCTGCCCCGCTCGCAGAAGGACGCCGCCGTGCCTGCGGCGCGTCAGCGCGCGCTCAACGCGTCGGCCTCCGCCTTCCACGGCGTGCTCTTCAAGACGATGTGCGAGTTCCGGCTCGGGCCCCGGATGGATCGCGCGCTCGAGAAGAAGCTCGCCTCCATCCGCGCCGCGATCGAGAAGAAGCAGGCCGCGGCGGCCACGCATCGCCGCATGGACGGGATGAGCCTCGCCGACTACGCGGGCGAGATCGACCGTCTCACGCTCAAGCTCCAATCCGACCTGGCCGGCGCGATGCGTTCGGGCGACTACGAGCAGCTGCTCGGCCAGACGCCCGGCGAGCAGATCGTCCTCGCCGACCCGTCGATCCTCGAGACGCTCTCGTAAGGCACTGACCTGCGCCCTGGTCCACGACCCGAGGCGGTCCGGGCGCGCCGCCTCATCATCCGATCAGGAGGAACACGAATGGCCGCGCTCAAGGCAGGCGAGATCAAGGCGGCGAGGGCCGCCCAAGTCCAGCTGAAGAAGTACTCGAAGCAGGCGACCGCGATGTCGGGGTCGGTCAGCATCGGGCCGTTCACCATCAAGTACACGTTCGGCGCCACCTCGGTCACCGTCACGGCGAGCGTCAACTTCGGCCCGATCAAGAAGACGCTCTTCACGAAGACCCTCTCGCTCACGCAGAAGTGCCACTCGGTGACGCTGAACGCCGGCGTCGTGAAGGTCACGCTGAAGGTGTGCGTCGACATCGCCAAGCGCCGCATCGTGATCACCGGCACGGCGTGCGTGCGGAAGCTCTTCGGCGGATGGTCGTGCAAGACCTGGACGAAGACGATCGGCTGACGGACCGCTGAGTACCACGGATTCCGCGACACGGGGCGCCGCCCGGACGGCAGCCATCGGCGCCCCGTGTTGTGCCGGGTCCCACCGTCACCGATCTTGCGGGCGATGACTCGCACGTTCGACCATGGGCCGCGCCTCCCGGGCGCTGAGTACGACCGGCGGGTCGCCGACCTCCAGGAACGGCTGCCGCCGGCCCCGACGCGCACCGAACTCGAGGCGGTGCGGCGCGCCGAGTTCGAACTCGGCGTCGCACACCGCCTCGGCATGCACCTCGCCCTCGATCGGCTCGAGGCGCTGTGGGCGGCCCAGCAGCGCATCTCGGCGCGGACCGG
>CAZIDS010000413.1:0-2238 GCA_964537945.1 uncultured Gemmatimonas sp.
GTTGATGACCTTCGCGTAGCAGCCGCACTCGAAGTTGAAGGTGCCGTGCTCGCTCCAGCCGTGCTCGTCGTCGCCGATCAGCCCGCGCTCGGGGTCGGCCGAGAGGGTGGTCTTGCCGGTGCCCGAGAGCCCGAAGAAGAGCGCCGTGTCGCCGTCCTTCCCGATGTTGGCCGAGCAGTGCATCGAGAGCACGCCCTGCTTGGGGAGGAGGTAGTTCATCACGGTGAACATCGACTTCTTGAGCTCGCCGGCGTAGCGCGTGCCGCCGATGAGGATCGTGCGCTTGGCGAGGTTGAGCACGATGAACGTGCTCGTGCGCGTGCCGTGCTTCGCCGGGTCGGCCTGGAGCTCGGGCGCGTGCAGGATCGAGAAGTTCGGCACGAAGCCCGCGAGCTCGGCGAGCGCGGGGCGGATGAACATGTTGCGGACGAAGTTCGCGTGCCACGCGTTCGGCGTGACGTAGCGGCACGAGAGCCGGTAGCTCGCGTCGGCGCCGCAGTAGAGGTCCTGCACGAAGAGCTCGCCCTGCGCGTCGAGGTGCGCCTTCACGTCGGCGAGGAGGGCCTCATAGTGCGCCTCGGAGAGCGGCTGATTGACCTTCCCCCAGTCGACGTCCTTCTCGGTGCCGGGCTCCTTCACGACGAACTTGTCGTTCGGCGAGCGGCCGGTGTGCGGCTTGGTGACGGCGACGAACGGGCCCATGTGGGCGAGCTCGCCCTCGCCCTTGCGGACGGCGGCCTGCACGAGGTCGGGCGCCTCGAGGTTCCAGCGGACGGTGCCCTTTGGCGCGAGCCCCTGGGCGGCCAGGCCGGTGGAGCTCTCACGCGTCGGGGCGGACGAAGTGGTCATGGTCGGGAAGGAATGATTGGTCGGTTGAGGGAGCGCGGCGGTCAGCCGCGCGCCGGGACGGACTGCCGGACGCGCTGCTGCGCGTCGATCACGGCAACGGCCGCCATGTTGACGATCTCCTGCACGTCGGCACCCTGCTCGAGCACGTGCACCGGGTGCTGCATGCCGACGAGGATGGGACCGATCGCCGTGGCCCCGCCCAGCTGGGTGAGCAGCTTGTACGCGATGTTCCCCGCGCTGAGGTTGGGGAAGATCAGCACGTTCGCGGCCTCCTTCAGCGCGCTGAACGGGTAGCGCCCGGCCAGCACTTCCTCGCTGAAGGCCGTGTCGGCCTGCATCTCGCCGTCCACCACGAGCGACGGGTCGCGCTGCCGCAGGATCCGCACCGCCTCGGCCACCTTCTGCGCCTCGGGGTGCTTCACGGAGCCGAAGTTCGAGAAGCTCAGCATCGCGATCCGCGGCGAGATGCCGAAGGTGCGCGCGAGCCAGGCGGCCGAGCGCGCGATGGTCGCGAGCTGGTCCGCGGTCGGGTCGATGTTGACCGTCGTGTCGCCGAAGAGCACGAGGTGCTTCTCGAAGACGAGCATGTAGAGGCCGGCGGCGAGCCCGACCTCGCGGTGCGCGCCGATCACCTCGAGCGCCGGCCGGACGGTCTCCGGGTAGTGCTTGCCGATGCCGCCGACGAGCGCGTCGGCGTCGCCGGCCGCGACCATCACCGAGCCGAAGGTGATCGCGCGGGTGATGCGCTGGTTCGCCTCGCCGAGCGACATCCCCTTGCGCTGCCGCTTCTGCCAGAGGATCTGCGCGTACTTGTCGCGGAGCTTCGACGCGCCCGGCTCCTCGAGCACGATCCCGTCGAGCGGGATGCCGAGCTCGTCGGCCATCGCGCGCACGCGGTCGAGCCGGCCGAGGAGGATCGGCTGCGCGATCTGCTCGTCGACGAGGATCTGCGCCGCGCGCAGGATCTTCGGGTCCTCCCCCTCGGGGAAGACGACGCGCTTGGGGTCGTGCTGGGCGCGCGTGATGAGCCCGCGCATGATGCCGCGCGCACGGCCGAGCCGCGCCTCGAGCTTGTCGCGGTACTCGTCGAGGTCGATGAACTCCTTCGCGACGCCGCTCGCCACCGCCGCCCACGCGACCGCCGGCGCGACGGTCAGCAGCGCGCGCGGGTCGAAGGGGAAGGGGATCAGGTACTCGGGCCCGAACTTCACGTTGGTCAGGCCGTAGAGCGCGGCGAGCGAGTCGGGCACGTCCTCCTTGGCCAGCGCCGCGAGCGCGCGCGTCGCCGCCATCTTCATCTCCTCGTTGATCTCCGTCGCCCGCGCATCGAGCGCGCCGCGGAAGATGAACGGGAAGCCGAGGACGTTGTTGACCTGGTTCGGGTAGTCG
>CAZIDS010000414.1:0-2236 GCA_964537945.1 uncultured Gemmatimonas sp.
GGGCGTCTGCGGCGGGGGGGGTGGGGTTACGGATGCGGGGCGACCGGCGTGGGCGGGCCGCCCCTCTCTTCACTCTCAGGCCTCGCCCCTCACCCTCGCTCCTTCCACTCCCCCTCGCTCTTCGATCCTTGAGGAATCGCTACCTGATGACGCCCGCCTGAAGCCCGACTTTTCGGATGGCGCGCACCGCGTAGTCGAGGTCGTCCCGCGTGTGCGCCGCCGAGATCTGGCAGCGCAGCCGCGCCGTCCCGTGCGGCACCACCGGGAAGCCGAACCCGGTCACGAAGATCCCTTCCTCGAGCAGCATCTCGCTCATCCGGATCGCGTCCGCCGTCTCGCCGATGATGATCGGCACGATCGGCGTTTCGCCGGGCAGCGGATTGAAGCCGGCCTCCTTGATCGCCTGGCGGAAGTACTCGGCATTCTCGCGCAGCGTCGTCACGCGTTCCGGATGCGCCTCGATGTATTCCACCGCGGCCAGCGAGCTCGCGGCCACCGTTGGCGGCAGCGCGTTCGAGAAGAGCTGCGGGCGCGAGCGCTGCGTGAGCGTCTCCGTCACCGCGCGCGGACCCGCGACGAAGCCGCCCGCCGCCCCGCCGAGCGCCTTGCCGAGCGTGCTCGTGATGATGTCCACCTCGCCCATCACGCCGAAGTGCTCGGCCGTGCCGCGGCCGGTGGCGCCCAGCACGCCGGTCGCGTGCGAGTCATCCATGACGACGATCGCGTCGTGGTCCTTGGCGACCTGCAGGATCTGCGGCAGCTTCGCGACGCTCCCTTCCATGGAGAAGACGCCGTCGGTCCAGATCACCTTCCGCCGCGCCTTCGCGTTCGCCTTCAGCTTCGCGACGAGGTCGTCCATGTCGGAGTGCTGGTAGACCGCGGTGGCGCACTTGGTGATCGCCTTCGCGAGGCGGACCGAGTCGATGATCGACGCGTGGTTGAGCGCGTCGGAGATGACGAAGTCCCCCTCCTCGACGATCGACGCCGTGAGCCCCTCGTTCGCGTTCCAGGCCGAGACGTAGCTCATCGCCGCCTCGGTGCCGACGAACCGCGCCAGCGCGGCCTCGAGCTCGCGGTGCACGGTGAAGGTGCCGCAGATGAAGCGCACGCTCGCGGTGCCGGCGCCGTACTTGTGGAGCGCGGAGACGCCGGCGTCGATGACCTCCTGCTGGTCGCAGAGGCCGAGATAGTTGTTCGACGAGAGGATCAGCACCTCGCCGCGCCCTTCCATCTGGACGCGCGCCGACTGCGGCGAAGCGAGGTGGTTCAGGCGCTTGTAGGTGCCCTTGGCGGCGAGGTCGTCGAGGCCGGCCTGGAGCTGTGAGACGAAGGACTTGTTCATGGGATGAAAGTTGAAGGATGAAGGTGGAAAGTGAAGGGCGACATCCAGCCTTCATCCTTCATCCTTCATCCTTCCACCTTCATCCGATGTCGAAGACCACCTTCCCCGCCTCGCCCGACTTGATCGCCGCGATCGCCTCGGCGTGCTGCTCGAGCGGGAATCGGTGCGTGATCACCGGCGTCGGGTCGAACTGCTTCGCGCGCAGGAACTGCGTCATCTGGATCCACGTGTCGTACATCCGGCGGCCGACGACACCGTAGATCTCGATGCCCTTGAAGATGACCTCGGTCGCGAAGTCCACGTCCATCGGCTTCGCCGGGATCCCGAGCATCTGCACACGGCCGCCGACGCGCACGAGCTTGAACGCCTGGTGGATCGCGGCCGGCACACCGCTCATCTCGAGCACGACGTCCATCCCCAGCCCGTGCGTCGCCTTCCGCACCGCCTCGTCGGCGTCCTTCGGGTGGACGGCCGAGTGGGCGCCCATCTTCGTCGCGAGCGCGAGGCGCGTCGGGTTCACGTCGCTCGCGACGATGTGCGACGCGCCCGCGGCCTTCGCGATCCCCACCGCGAAGATGCCGATCGGGCCGCAGCCCGTCACCAGCACCGTCGCGCCGGGAAGGTTCGTCCCGTGCAGCGCCGTGTGGAACGCGTTCCCCATCGGGTCGTGGATGCCGCCGATCGCGAACGGCACGTCGTCGTCGAGCGGCCAGACGTTCGTCGCCGGCATCGCGATGTAGTCGGCGAAGGCGCCGTCGCGGTCCACGCCGATGATCCTCGTATTGGGGCAGACGTGCGCGTTGCCCGTGCGGCAGAGGTGGCAGTGGCCGCAGACGATGTGTCCCTCCGCCGTCACCCGTGCGCCGACCTTCACGTCGGTCACGAGCTTTCCCG
>CAZIDS010000415.1:0-2216 GCA_964537945.1 uncultured Gemmatimonas sp.
ATCTCCAGCAGGAGCGTCGCCTCGCGGCGCGCCTCCTCGCCGGGCGCGGTCTCCTGTTCGTCCACCAGCCGCGCACATTCGAGGATCAGTGCCAGCGACCCCTCGGCGGCGCACTTCGCGACGAGCAGCATGCGGCGGACGTCGGCGTGCTCGATGATCGCGAGCGGCGGCTTCGCCATGTCCTTCTCGCCGGGGTGCCGTCCCTGGCGGCGGGTGCGCGCGTATTCGACCGCGTAGCGGAAGGCGGCGTAGCCCATCGCCGTCGCCGCGCGTCCGACGCCGATGCGCGCCTCGTTCATCATGTGGAACATGTAGGCGAGCCCCTGGTGCGCCTCGCCGACGAGGAAGCCGATGCAGGGTCCGCGCTCGCCGAAGTTCAGCAGCGTGGACGTGGTGCCGCGCCATCCCATCTTGTGGATGAGTCCCGCGAGCGTGACGTGGTTCGTCGCGCCCGGGCGCCCGTCCTCGCCGACGCGCCGCTTGGGCACGATGAAGAGCGAGATGCCCTTCGTCCCCGCGGGCGCGCCCTCGATCCGCGCGAGCACGAGGTGCACGATGTTCTCGGTGAGCTCGTGGTCGCCGCCCGAGATCCAGATCTTCGTGCCTTCGATGCGATAGCTGCCGTCGTCGAGCGGCACGGCCTTGGTGCGGAGGTCCGAGAGCATCGACCCGGCGTCGGGCTCGGTGAGGGCCATCGTCCCGGACCAGCGGCCCTCGAGGAGGGGCGGGAGCCAGCGCGCCTTCTGTTCCTCGGTGCCGAACGCGGCGATGAGGTTCGCCGCGCCGGCCGTGAGCATCGGGTACGATGCGGAGCCGATGTTGGCGGCCTCGAGGTGCGCGATCGCCGCCGAGGCAATCACGTGCGGGAGCTGCATCCCGCCGCGCGCCTCGTCCTGCGTCGCGGCGATGATGCCGCTGGCCGCGACCGCGTCCCAGCCCTGCTTCAGCCCCGGGTTGGTGACGACGCGGCCGTCGACGAGTTCGGGCTCCTGCTGGTCGTTCGCCTTGCGGAATGGCGCGTAGTGCTCGTCGGCGACGCCGCGCGCCGTGTCGAGCACGGCGTCGTAGACCTCGCGCCCCTGTCCCGCGTGCCGTGGCCGGCCGGCGAGGCGGTCGGCGTCCAGGAACTCGTAGAGGAGGAACGCGAGGTCGCGGCGGTCGATCTGGAGGGTCACGGCGGCGCTCGGCTACGGGACCGGCTTGCTCAACTCGATCGCCTTGCGGACGGCCGCGTAGGCATCGATCACGCCGCCGGTGCGCGAGAGCGAGGCGAAAGGGACCTTCGCGTCGCCGCCCGGCTGCGTGACGTCGGCCCCCGTCACCGGGCGCGCCGTCTCGAGGATGATCTGCCGCACCTGGATCGGCGTGAGGCCGGGGAAGTACGACAGCAGAAGCGCGGCGACGCCGGAGACCACGGGCGCCGCCATCGACGTGCCGCTGTTCTCGTCGGTGCCGCCGCCGGGGATCGTGGAGAGCACGTCGACGCCGGGCGCGAAGAGGTCCACCATCTCCTTGCCGTAGTTCGAGAACTCGGCCGGCAGCGACGCGCCGGTCCGCCACGAGTTGGCGCCGATCTCGAGCCAGTTCGCCGCGCTCGCGCCGCCCGCGAAGCGGCGCGTCGGGAAGGAGGGCACGGAATCATTGTCCGCGCCGTCGTTGCCGGCAGCGTGCACGAGCAGGACGCCCTTCGACGCCGCGTAGGCGACGGCGGAGTCGACCGCCGGCTTGCCGGGCGAATAGCCCTTGCCGAACGACATGTTGATCACCTGCGCGCCGTTGTCGACGGCGTAGCGGATCGCGCGTGCGACATCGGGGTCGCGCTCGTCGCCGTCGGGCACGGCGCGGACGCCCATGATCGAGACGAAGTTCGCGAGGCCGAGCGCCTTGGAGTCGGCGGCGGCGACGGCGCCGATGATGCCGGCGACGTGCGTGCCGTGGCCGGCGTCGGGGCCCTGGATGTCGGACGAGCCGCGCGCGTCGTGCGGCAGCGCACGCGGGTCGAACATCGTGTCGAGCTGGAACTTCGAGCCGACGATCTGGCCGCGCGCCTCGGCGAGCGCGCTCGAGTCGATGCCGGCCTCGGCCATCCGGAGCCACATCGTCTTGGCCTGCGTCTCCTCCTGGTTCGCCGCGGCGTAGGCGCGCACCGCGGCCTGCGTGAGCGTGTCGGTCTTGAGCGCGCGGCGGAGCGTACTGGTCACGCGCTGGTACATCCC
>CAZIDS010000416.1:0-2214 GCA_964537945.1 uncultured Gemmatimonas sp.
GCCGCCTTGATCGAGTCGCCGCGCGCCTGGAACTCGTTCTTCTGCAGCTCGTTCTGCGCGGTCAGCGCCTGCTGCTGCATCACGTTCTTCGCGTTGATCGCGTCGATCACCGACTGCGGCGCGCGGAACTCGTTCAGCGTGAACTGCTTCACGTTGATGCCGTACTGCGAGAGCCGCTCGCCGAGGAGTGCCTGCGTGCGCGAGACCGTCTCGGCCTTCTTCGGCCCCATGATGTCGGCGATCGCCTCGGCGCCGACGACCTCCTGCAGGGCCTGGCGGATGGTCTGCTTCACGTAGCCGTGCTGGATGGTGTAGATGTCGGTGCGGAAGGTCTGGTAGAGCTGCGGCACCTTCGAGGCGTCGAGCTCGAACGACATCGCGACGTCAAGCGAGATCGGCTGGCCCTCGATCGAGTTGACGTTGATCTCGTCGTTCCCCTGCGACCCCTCGCGTGCGTCGCGCGTGAGGATCAAGGTCTGCATGAAGACGGGGTATTCCTCGATCTGGCTCAGCACCGGGTTGCGCATGTGCAGCCCCGGGCCGAGGGGCGTGTTGTCCACGCCGCCGCCGACGCGGTGGATGAGGATGCCGACGTGGCCCGGTTCGACGTAGACGAAGAACTGCGGGAGGATGAACAGGATGACGATCAGCGACGCGCCGACCGCGATCCAGCGGAGCAGCTTGCGGCCGCCCTCGGGCCCGTCGAACCGGCGGCCCACGTTGTCGAACACGTCACGCATGGGGTTGCTCACAGCGTCTCCTGGTAGCAGCGGGGGCACATCGTCTCGCCGGTGGGCAGTCGCACGAGGTCGCCGGCGGCGATCGGCCCGTGCCGTTCACAGCTGAGGCCGTCGCCGAGCGACGCGCGCTCCGCGGCGCGGCGATTGCGGTCCTGGCGCCACTTCAGCCCGAGCGGCGACCAGGCGAAGAGCGCGACGAGAAGCACGCCCACCGCGCCGGTGATGGCGATGAGGTAGACGGCCTCGAGGATGATCACGCGCATGGCGGCGGGAAATGTAGCACGAACCGCAAAGATCGAGGAGCGAGTGAGAGGGAGAGAGATGAGCGGAAGAGGAAGGAGCGACGGTCGGGCGCCAGTCCGGCATCCATCGCACGCGAGAGGGGGAGGAGTCGCCGGAGCGCCCCCTCCCCCTCTCATTCTTTCTCTCTCTCTCTCTCGATTCTTCCCCTTCCCCTCGCTCTTCGATCTTCCTCGTTCCAGGTGGAGGCGGAGGGATTCGAACCCTCGTCTTGCACCAGATCTTCCGCAGCGTCTACGCGCGTATCCCGCCGATTGGTGTCTCCGGGCGCTGGCCGGCAGGCCGCCGTCGCACGGATGAGTCCATCTTGATCTCGCCGGCCGGCGGTGGACGCGCCAGCAAGCCAGCCCGGATTTTCGATACCTGAGTGCCGCCCCGGGCGGGGCTACCTCTCAGGCACTGCTACGGTAAGGCTAGGCCTTACGCAGCAAGCGCGAAGTTGTTGTTCGCAGTTGAGAATTTGCCGAGTGTTTCACCAGGGACCCGACGACCTGGGCGCGCAGCCACGGAGCCACCGACACAATCGAAACCGGTCGCCCCCGGGGACTACGCTGTAATAATACTCGCTTGCCTGAAATGGTTCAATCGGAGGGCCGATGAAGGCTCAAGGATGACGGATGAAAGCCTTCCACCTTCATCCTTGTGCCTTCATCCGTCAGCCAGCTCCACCCGATTCCGGCCATTCCGCTTTGCCGCGTACAGCGCCTGATCCGCGCGCTCGACCACGCGCTCCGGCCTCCCCGCCCGCGCATTGTACGCCGCGACCCCGAAGCTCGCCGTCACCTTCACCTCGCCCACGTTCGTCCGCACGACGAGCCCCTCGATCCGCTTCCGCATCCGCTCCGCGACTTCCTTCGCGTTCGCGACGTCCGTCTGCGGCAGCAGCACCGCGAGCGCCTCGCCGCCCAGGCGCGCCGTCGTGTCCACCGTGCGCCGCCCGTCCGCGAGCGCGCCGGCGATCGCGACCAGCACGAGATCCCCCGCCTCGTGCCCATACGTGTCGTTGACCCGCTTGAAGTGGTCCACGTCCACCAGGATGAGCGCCGCCTGCCCGCCGTACCGGTCGGTCTCGGAGATCACCGTCGCGTAGCGCTCGTCGAAGCCACGGCGGTTCGCGAGCCCGGTGAGCGGGTCGGTGCGCGCATTGCGCCGCGCATCCTCCACCGCCCACGCC
>CAZIDS010000417.1:0-2205 GCA_964537945.1 uncultured Gemmatimonas sp.
GGTAGCGGTTCGCGGCGACGTAGGCCGTGCCGGCGTCGTGCGGCGACGGGTCGATGTGCGCGGTGCGCGTCCGGCGCCCGTAGCCCGGCGGCGTCACGTTCTGCCAACTGACGCCGCCGTCGCGCGAGACGTGGATCATTCCGTCGTCCGAGCCCGCCCAGAGCACGCCCTGCTGCTTCGGCGACTCGGCGAACGCGTAGATCGTCGCGTACCACTCGGCGCCGGTCATCTCGCCGTGGATCGGGCCGCCGGTTCGGCCGAGCGTGGCGGGGTCGTGCGTGGTGAGGTCGGGGGAGATGCGCTCCCAGCTCGCGCCCTCGTCGCGCGAACGCCAGACGTGCTGCGACGTCACGTAGAGCGTGCGCGGATCGTGGCGCGAGACGAGCACGGGGAAGGTCCACTGGAAGCGCTCGGGCGCGTCCTTCACCGCGTAGCCGTCCCAGTTGATGTCGGTGACGGAGATGTCGCGCTCCTGGCGCCGCGCGCGGTCGTAGCGCGTGAGCTGGCCGAGGTAGCAGCCGCCGTACGTGATGTTGGGGTCGCGCGGGTCGAAGGCGAGCGTCGCGTTCTCGCAGCCGGCGACGGAGAAGTAGTCTCGCATGCCGATGCCGCCGTCGTCGCCGCGCGAGGCGATGCTGATCGCGCTGTTGTCCTGCTGTGCGCCGTAGAGGCGGTAGGGGAACTGGTCGTCGGCGTTGACGTGGTAGAACTGCGCGGTCGGCTGGTTGTGCTGAGAGCTCCATGTCCTGCCGCCGTCGAAGGTGACGGTGGCACCGCCGTCGTCACCGAGGATCATCCGCTGCGGTTGCTCGGGGTCTATCCACAGGATGTGCGTGTCGCCGTGCTGAACGTCCATCTCGGTGAAGCTCTTTCCGCCGTCGATCGACTTGAGGACGGTGAGGTTCATCACGTAGACGGTGTTCTCGTCCTTGGGGTCGGCGGTGACGGCGGAGTAGTACCAGTTGCGCACCCAGAGGCGCGCGTCGTCGTTCATCCGGCTCCAGGTCGCGCCGGCGTCGTCCGATCGGAAGAATCCGCCGGACGAGTCGGGCGCCTCGATGCTCGCATACAGCCGCTGCGGATTCGACCTGGCGACGTCGATGCCGATCTTGCCGAGGATGCCCTTGGGGATGCCGGGGTTCTTCGAGATCTCGGTCCAGGTGTCGCCGCCGTCGGTGGTCTTCCAGAGCCCGCTCTTCCCGCCGCCGGCGTTCATGCTCCACGGCGTCCGCTGGAACTTGTACATCGCAGCGTAGAGCACGCGCGGGTTCGACGGGTCGATCGCGAGGTCCTGCGCGCCGGTGGAGTCGTCGAGGAAGAGGATCTTCTTCCACGACCTGCCGCCGTCCTCGGTGCGGAAGACGCCGCGCTCGGGGTTGGGGCCGAAGGCGTGGCCGATCGCGCTCACGTAGAAGCGCTCCGGATCGCGCGGGTCGACGACGATGTCGGTGATCTGCTGCGCCTCGGCGAGGCCGAGGTGCTGCCAGGTCGCACCGGCGTCGGTCGAGCGGTACATCCCGGTGCCGAAGGTGAGGTCCTCGCGCAGCTGGCTCTCGCCGGTGCCGACGTAGATGACGTTCGCGTCGCTCGGCGCCACGGTGATCGCGCCGACGGAGGAGATGTCGCTCTTGCCGTCGGTGAGGTTCTCCCACGTCTGGCCGCCGTTCTGTGTGCGCCAGACGCCGCCGTTCACCGAGCCCATGTAGAAGAGGAAGGGCTTCCTGAGGTCGCCGACGACGGCGTCCACGCGCCCGCCGCGGTAGGGGCCGATCGAGCGCCAGCGGAGCGACTTGAAGGCGCTGCTCGTCGCGGTGGGCGAGGAGTAGAGTGTCGGGTCGTAGGCGGGCGCGGCGGAGGCGGCGGGCGCGGGCGTCGCGGCCGGCCGCGCGGGCTGCCGGCCGCGCTGGGCGGCGAGCGGCTTGGGCGCGGTGGCGGCGAGGAGGCAGAACGCCGCGGCGGTCGCGGCGCGACGAAGGACGCTCGGGTCGATCCGGAGGCTTGGCATAGGCCCCGATATTGGCGCGGCGGAGGGTGCTCCGCCAATTTCCGGCATGACCGACGAACAGCAGTCCGCGCCGCTCTCGTTCGAGGCGGCGATCCCGGTGGGCGGCGCGAGCGCCGGCGTGCGCTGCGTGAACTGCGGCAAGCCGATCGTGGGCAGCTACTTCACGGCGAACGGGAAGGCGCTCGACGACGAGTGCCGCG
>CAZIDS010000418.1:0-2204 GCA_964537945.1 uncultured Gemmatimonas sp.
CCTCCGCCGTCACCCGTGCGCCGACCTTCACGTCGGTCACGAGCTTTCCCGCCTGCTCGACCACGCCGGCGAATTCGTGCCCGACGGTGAACGGCGGCTTGCAGCGGCCCTGGGCCCACGCGTCCCACTCGTGGATGTGGACGTCGGTGCCGCAGACACCTGCGGCCTTCACGCGGATCAGGACCTCGTCGTCGCGGATCGTGGGGACCGGCACGTCCTTGAGGACGAAACCGGGTGCTGCGGTCGCCTTGACCAGTGCGCGCACCGGGGACTCACGGGGTTCAGGGAGCGGGATGCATACTTGGGGGGTCCCGTCAACTGCGACGGGGCCTTGAAACGTCGCCGCCCCGGGTGCCGCGTGAAAGGGGGTGGCTCCCGCCGAGCGCACGTGACCGAACAGGACTTCCCGCTGCGCGCGATCGCCCCCCCGGCAGCAGGCGTGCTCTACGGCTCGGCTGCGCTGCTGGGCGTGCTCGCGTATGCCACTTCGCCCGCGCTCGGGCATTTCCCGGGCGCGCTGGTGCCGTGGCCGGCGCACGGCCTGACTGCCGCGATCGTGCTCGCCGCGCCCCCGGCCCTGCGCACGCGCGTCACGCTCGCCTGCGCCGTCGCGCTGCTGCTCGGGCTCGCGCCGGTCGCCGTCGTGCTCAATCCCGTGGGCGGGCCGGCGCGGCTCATCGCGGCCGTCACGCTGCTGATCGCGCAGGCGGTGGCGATCACGCTGCTCTACCAGCGCCTGACCGGCGGCGACTCGCCGCTCTCCGGCGCGACCGCGTACGCGACGATGCTGCTCTCGGTCGTGCTCGCCGCGCTGCCGACGACCGGGCTCGCGAGCCTCGCGCTCCGCTTCTCGGGCGGCCTGCAGGGCACGGACTACTCCGGCTGGGCGTGGTGGACGGCCGCCGCCTCGTCGTCGGCGGCGCTCGTGGGGCTTTACCTCGCGCTCGCGTGCCGCTTCCGCGAGCAGCGCCCGCTCACGCCGCCGCGCGCGGTGGAGTTCGCGATGCTCGCGGCGGTGCACAACCTGGCGCTCGCGAGCGCGATCGCGGAGGTCGGGCCGCTGTCCGGCCACGTACACCCCGCGCTGGCCTCGCTCCCGTTCCTCGTCTGGGCGGGCCTCCGGTTCGGACGACGCGGCTACGCGCTGTGCGCGCTCCACCTGATCCTCTGGGTGACGGGCGCGGTCTGGCTGCACGTCGGTCCCTTCGCGAGCGTGGCGGGCGACCACGTCGAGCGGTTCCGGTACGCGTGGGTCTACGTCGCCTCGCTGGCCGGACCCGGGATGATCTTCCCCGTCGCGCTCGCGGAGCGTGCCGCCGCGGCCCGACGGTCGCGCGACGCGCTCGCCCAGCTCAACGCGGTGTTCGAGGGCGCGGGCGACCTGATCTCGGCCGTCGACCGCGAGCTCGTGATCATCGCCGTCAATCCCGCGTGGCGCGCGACCTTCCTCCGACTCATCGGCCAGGAGGTGGTACCGGGGATGTCGGTGGCCGAGGCGCACGGCTCGCTCACCGACGAGGCCGAGACCAGCGAGGGGTACTGGCGCCGCGCGCTGGCCGGCGAGTCGTTCACCATCGAGCGCACGTTCGGCGATCCGGCGCGCGGACGCGAGGAGTTCGAGGTCCGCTATGCGCCGGTGCGCGATGCCCGCGGAGTGGTGGTCGGCGCCTCGCAGGTGATCCGCAGCATCTCCGACCGCCGTCGCCGCGACGTCGAACAGGCGGAGCAGCGACGGCTCGAGAGTCTCGGTCGCCTCGCTGGCGGTGTCGCGCACGACTTCAACAACATCCTGACGGCGATCCTCGGCAACGCCGAACTGCTGCTCGGCTCGCTCCCGGACGGGGACGAGAGGCGGACCGACGCCATCGAGATCCAGAACGCGGCGCGGCGGGCGTCGGGGCTCACGCAGCAGCTGCTCGCCTTCGCGCGCCTGCGCGAGGTGCAGGCGCAGGAGGTGGACGTCGGCGCCAGCGTGCGGGGGATGGAGCGGCTGCTGCGCACGCTCGTCGGGCCCGCGGTGGAGGTGCGGTTCGACGTCGCGAAGGACGCGTCGCGGATCCTCATCGACCCGACGCAGCTGGAGCAGGTCGTGATGAACCTCGCCGTGAACGCGCGCGACGCGATGCCGGGCGGGGGCACGCTCGGCATCGAGGTCGCGGCACGGGACGGCGAGGTGCGCCTCGTCGTGCGCGACTCCGGCGAGG
>CAZIDS010000419.1:0-2200 GCA_964537945.1 uncultured Gemmatimonas sp.
ACAAGATCGGCGAGGTCCATGACGGCGCGGCCACGATGGACTGGATGGAGCAGGAGCAGGAGCGCGGCATCACGATCACGTCGGCCGCGACGACCTGCTTCTGGATGCGCCACGGCCAGTCGGACAAGAAGGGCGAGGGGCCGGAGTTCCGCATCAACATCATCGACACCCCCGGGCACGTCGACTTCACGGTCGAGGTGGAGCGCTCGCTCCGCGTGCTCGACGGCGCGGTGACGCTGCTCGACTCGGTGGCCGGCGTGGAGCCGCAGACCGAGACGGTGTGGCGCCAGGCGGACCGGTACAAGGTCCCGCGCATGATCTTCTCGAACAAGATGGACCGCGTCGGCGCGAACTTCGAGCGCTGCGTCGCGATGATCCAGGACCGCCTCACGAAGGCGGCCCTGCCGATCCAGCTGCCGGTGGGCTCGGGCGAGCTCTTTACGGGCCACATCGACATCATCGAGCGCAAGCAGTACATCTTCGACAACGAGACGCTCGGCAAGACCTTCACCGTCGTCGACGTGCCGGCCGAGTTCACGGACGCGGTCGAGAAGGCGCGCCACGACCTGATCGAGATGGTCGTCGAGCACGACGAGCAGCTGATCGAGAAGTACCTCGCCGGCGAGACGCTGACGAACGACGAGATCCGCCACGCGATCCGCGCGGCGACGATCCAGATGAAGTTCGTCCCGATCCTCTGCGGCGCCTCGTTCAAGAACAAGGGCGTCCAGGCGCTGCTCGACGCCGTCATCGACTTCCTCCCGTCGCCGATCGACGTGCCGGCGATCGAGGGCCACGCGCCGCTCCACGACGCGACCCCCGATACGCGCGACGTCTCGGACGAGGCGCCGTTCGCCGCCCTCGCGTTCAAGGTCGCGACCGACCCGTTCGTCGGCCGCCTGACCTTCTTCCGCGTCTATTCGGGCGTCCTGAAGGCCGGGTCGCACGTCTACAACTCGACGAAGGACAAGCGCGAGCGCATCGGCCGCCTGCTGCAGATGCACGCCAACAAGCGCGAGGAGATCGAGGAAGTGCGCGCCGGCGACATCGCCGCCGCGATCGGCCTCAAGGACACGCGCACCGGCGACACGCTGTCGGACGAGGACAAGCCGATCATCCTCGAGGCGATGAAGTTCCCGACGCCCGTCATCGACGTCGCGGTCGAGCCGAAGACCAAGGCCGACCAGGACAAGATGGGCATCGCGCTGAACAAGCTCGCCGAGGAGGACCCGACCTTCCGCGTCCATACCGACGCCGAGACGGGCCAGACGATCATCTCGGGCATGGGCGAGCTGCACCTCGAGATCATCGTCGACCGCATGCTGCGCGAGTTCAAGGTCGAGGCGAACGTGGGCCGCCCGCAGGTGGCCTACCGCGAGACGATCAAGAAGCGCGTCGACAAGGTCGAGGGGAAGTTCATCCGGCAGTCGGGCGGCAAGGGCCAGTACGGCCACGTCGTGATCAACGCGATGCCGGCCGAGCCGGGCCAGGGCTACGTCTTCGAGGACAAGATCGTCGGCGGCGTGATCCCGCGTGAGTACATCAAGCCGGTCGAGGAAGGGATCCGCGAGGCGCTCGAGAACGGCGTGCTCGCCGGCTACCCGATGGTCGACGTGAAGGTCGAGCTGGTCTACGGCTCGTACCACGACGTCGACTCGAGCGAGATGGCGTTCAAGATCGCCGGCTCGATGGCGATCAAGGAAGCGGCGCGCGGCGCCACGCCGGTCATCCTCGAGCCGATGATGAAGGTCGAGGTCGTGAGCCCCGACCAGTTCTTCGGCGACGTGCTCGGCGACCTGTCGGCGCGCCGCGGCAAGATCGGCGGCATGTCCCAGCGCGGCGAGGCGCAGGTGATCGGCGCCACCGTGCCGCTGAGCGAGATGTTCGGGTACTCGACCAAGCTCCGCTCGATGACGCAGGGGCGCGCGGTCTACTCGATGGAGTTCTCGCACTACGAGGAAGTCCCGAAGGCGAAGGCAGAAGAGATCATCTCCAAGCAGAAGTAATCCCTCAACACCACATCAGGACGCTTCCAATGGCCAAGGCAAAGTTCGAGCGGACCAAGCCGCACGTGAACGTGGGCACGATCGGTCACGTCGACCACGGCAAGACCACCACCACGGCCGCCCTGACCAAGATCTCGGCGGACAAGTTCGGCAACACGAAGTACGTCGCCTACGACGAGGTCGCGAAGGCGTCC
>CAZIDS010000420.1:0-2173 GCA_964537945.1 uncultured Gemmatimonas sp.
CACGGTGGCCGAGATGGTGCGGGTGCTCCGCCGCGGCGGCGCGATCCTCTGCCTCTTCCCCGACCGCGGCGCATGGCGCGAGGGTCACTGCGGGATCCCGTTCCTCCACTGGTTCCCGAAGGGGAGCGGTCCGCGCGTCCTCTACGCCGCCGCGCTGCGCGCGGTCGGGCTCGGCCACTTCAAGGGGGACAAGACGATCCTCCAATGGAGCCGGGATTTCTGCCGCTGGCTCGACGAGTGGACCCACTATCGACCGATGCGGGAGATCGAGGCGGAGTTCGAGCGCCAAGGCTGCGTGCTCTCGCAGCACGGCGACGACTGGCTGCGCCAGCGGCTCGGCGCGCGCGCGATCCTCGTCTCCTGGCTCCCGGCCGCGACGCAGCGGTGGCTCGCCGCGAAGCTCGGCTGCCGCGTGCTCGTCGCGGCGCGCGCCAGCGCCGGTCTTGGCGCTGGTGCGGGTGCGGGTGCGGGTGCGGGTGCGGGTGCTGGCGCTAACGCGCCGTGACGAGCGCCAGCGTCGTTTCCTTCGTGCCCTGCTTCGTCTCCCACGGCAGCGGCGTGAGCGGCCGCACCGCGATCCGCGGCTCCTCGCGCGCGATGCGGACGAAGGCGCGGTAGGGGCCGAGGATCACGCCGCCGTCGGGATAGAGCGCCGCGCCATCCGGATAGTAGTCGTGCAGCAGGATGAGCCCGTTGGGCGCGAGCGCGCGCAGGCTCTGCGCGACCTCGAGGTAGACCGTGCGCGCCGAGTGGTCGCCGTCGAGAAAGATGAGATCGTAGCGCTCGCGCGTCGTCGCGAGGTACTCGAGCGAGTTCGCGACGACGAACTCGATGCGGTCGTCGCAGCCAAGCGCGCGCGCGAACTCGACCGGGGACATCCGCTGGCCGACCGACTTCCACGCGCCGCCGGGACCGTTCACGTCGGTGATGTCGACCGTCGTCACCGAGCCGCTGCCGTTCGCGCGCAGCGCGCGCGCGATCTGGCGCGTCGACGCGCCGATGTGCGTCCCCACCTCGAGCACGCGGGCCGGCCGCAGGGCACGGAGCAGGTAGTAGAGCGCCCGCCGGTCGCCGGGATTCACGCCGCCGAAGCGGTCGTCCTCGCCGAATGCCGTCGCGATCTCGCGATGATCCACGTTCCAGGTCCCGAGCGCGCTGTCGGGCTGCAGCATCGCGGCCAGGTCGACGTCAGCGCTGCGGCGAAGGGACGCGGGGTCGAAGGTCAGCCGCGGCTGCATCGCGAGCCGGTAGGCGTCGCGGATGCTGAGGGCGGCCTGGATCGCCGACGATGGGAGGACGGATTTCGCGAGCTGCTTGATCACGGTGACTCTCGGTAACCGATGGGGGTGGAGGGACGCTCAGGCGAGGCCAAGGACCCGGTCCCACTGCTGCATGACGACCGGCGCATCGTATCGTGCCGCGGCAGGCCGCGCCTTCGCGCGCAGCTGGGTGCGAAGGCCCTGGTCCGTGCACACCGCGAGCAGGGCCCGCGTCATGGCGCCGACGTCGTCCACGGGCACGAGCAGGCCAGCGCCGCCCGCGAGGATGTCCGCCGGACCGGAGCGGCAGTCGGTCGCGACGGACGGAAGGCCGTGCGCGAGGGCCTCGAGCAGCACGTTCGGGAATCCCTCGTAGCGCGACGAGAGCACGAACGCGTGGGCACGCGCATACCAGTCCTCGATCCGTGTGCTGCGCCCCGGC
Organism: uncultured Gemmatimonas sp.; assembly: GCA_964537945.1. GTDB lineage: Bacteria > Gemmatimonadota > Gemmatimonadetes > Gemmatimonadales > Gemmatimonadaceae > Pseudogemmatithrix. The sequence continues at coordinate 1,702 of CAZIDS010000420.1, forward strand.
AGGGTCACGCGGCCGCCGAGGCCGAGCTCGGCGACGAGCGCTTCGAGGGACTGCCGTGCGTCGCCCTCCCCGACGATGACGAGCGGCACCGTGAGTCCCTCGCCGACCGCGGCGGCGTAGGCCCGCAGCAGGTGGTCGAAGCCCTTCTGCACGTCAAGCCGCCCGACGGCGAGGAGGAAGCCGCTGGCGACGGGCAAGCCGCTGTCCGTCGCCGTGACCGTTCCCGCCGCAGGAAGCGTCACCGGGTTCGGGATGACATGCACGCGCTCGGCGCCGAACCTCGGGCGGGCCCAGCCCGCGGCGACGCCCTCGGTCTGCACGATGATCGCGTCCGCGCGCGGGTAAGTCAGGTCACGGAGCAGCGGCCACGGGAAGCCCGGCTGGTACATCCGCGGGTCCACGCGCTCGGAGACCACGACTCGCACGCCGGTCGCGGCCGCGGCGAGGATCGCGAGCACGTTCGTCGTGTCCA
>CAZIDS010000421.1:0-2165 GCA_964537945.1 uncultured Gemmatimonas sp.
CTTGGTGAGGTTCGGGATCTGGTGCTTGTTCGCCAGGCTGAACTGCTTGGCCAGGCGGTCACGCACGGTCTTCACGTAGTAGGTGTGCAGGCGCGGGGTCGGGGCCGGCGTGCCGGCGCCCTTGTGGTCCTTGGGCAGCATCGAGGAGCGCTTCTCGCCCCCCTGCCCGCCCTTCTTGCCGCCCTGCTGCTTGGTCGTCGCCATTGGTCAGTCGTCTCCTATCGCGCGCGGAGGATGGGCTCGCCGCTCTTGGCGCTCACCCGTTCCTTCGTGCGCTCCTTCGTCTTCGGGTCGATGTCGATCCGGGTGCGCGTGCGCGTCGGCTTCCCCGACTTGGGGTCGAGGAGCATCACGTTCGAGAGCGCGATGGTGCGCGGCATCTCGATGATCCCCGACTGCTCCTCGGCGCGGCGGGCGCGGCGGTGCTTCTTCAGCATCTTGAAGCCCGACCCCTCGACGGTCACGCGCCCCGCCTTGTGGTCGACCTTGATCACCTTCCCTTCCTTGTCCTTGTTCTCGCCGCGCATCACGCGGACGGTGTCGCCCTTGGTGATGCTCGTGGCGACGCGCGCCGCGTTCCGCTCGTGGCGGAGCACGTTCTTCTGGCCGCGGGTCTTCCGGTACTTGAGGATGCGCATGCTCAGATCACCTCGGGGGCCAGCGACACGATCTTCATGTACCGCTTCTCGCGCAGCTCGCGCGCGACCGGCCCGAAGATGCGGGTGGCCTTCGGCTCGCCCTTGTCATCGATGATGACGACGGCGTTCTCGTCGAAGCGGATGTACGACCCGTCCTTGCGGCGGGTCTCCTTCACGGTGCGGACGACGACGGCCTTCGCCACGTCGCTCTTCTTCACGGTCCCGTTCGGGAGCGCGTCCTTCACCGCCACCACGACCTTGTCGCCAAGGCCGGCGTAGCGGCGGCGCGTCCCGCCGAGCACGCGGATCACGAGCGCCTTCTTGGCGCCCGAGTTGTCCGCCACCTTCACCACGGATTCCTGTTGGATCATCGGTCGTCTCCCTTAGCGCGCGCGCTCGACGATCTCGAGGAGCCGCCACCGCTTGTCCTTCGACAACGGGCGGGTCTCCACGATGCGGACGGTGTCGCCGACCTTCGCGCTGTTGGCCTCGTCGTGCGCCTTCAGCTTCTTGGTCTTCGTCACCATCTTGCCGTACACGGGGTGCGGCACGCGGCGTTCGATCGCCACCACCACGGTCTTGTCCATCTTGTCGCTCACCACGAGCCCCTGGCGCACCTTGCGCGAGGCCCGGCTGGCGGAACCAGCGGCGGTGGCGTTCTTCACGGTCTCAGCCATTCAGTTCTCCTCGCGCGCCTCTCAGCGCGCGGCCTCCGTCGTGCGCGCCTTCTGGGCGAGCACCGTCTGGAGCCGCGCGATGTCGCGGCGGATGGTCCGCAGCCGGAGCGGGTTGCTCAGCGGCTCGGTGGCGCCACGGAACCGGAGGTTGAAGCGCTCACGCTCCAGCTCCGCGATGCGCGACTTGATCTCGTCCGCGCCGAGTTCCCGGATGTCCTTAGCCTTCATCGGTGTGCGCCTCCTCGCGCGCCACGAACTTCGTCTTCACGCCGAGCTTGGCCGAGGCCAGCCCGAGCGCCTTCTGGGCGATCTCCTTCGTCACGCCCTCGATCTCGAACAGCACGCGGCCCGGCTTCACGACCGCCACCCAGAGCTCCGGCGATCCCTTGCCCTTGCCCATGCGGGTCTCGGCCGGCTTCTTCGTGACCGGCTTGTCCGGGAAGATCCGGATCCAGACCTTGCCGCCGCGCTTGATGTGGCGCGTCAGCGCCACGCGGCTGGCCTCGATCTGCCGCGCGGTCACCCAGCCGGGCTCCAGCGCCTGCAGGCCGTAGGTGCCGAACGCCACGGTCGCGCCACGCGTGGCGAGACCCTTCGTGCGGCCCTTGAACATCTTGCGGAACTTGACGCGCTTCGGTGCGAGCATGTCTCAGCGGCCTCCCTTACGCGTCCGAGGAGTACGTGTTGCCACGACGCCCCTCGACGATCTCGCCCTTGAAGATCCACACCTTCACACCGATGGTGCCGAAGGTCGTCTTCGCGGTCGAGGTCGAATAGTCGATGTCCGCGCGGAGGGTGTGGAGCGGCACCCGCCCCTCCCGGTAGCCCTCGACCCGCGCGATCTCGGCGC
>CAZIDS010000422.1:0-2162 GCA_964537945.1 uncultured Gemmatimonas sp.
GAGTCGCTCCGTCCGCATACGCAGCACATCGACGAATCGCGCCTCACCGACGGCGAACCGAGTCCGCAGCCCCTGCTCGGCGTCCTCGAGCAAGGCGTCCTCGGCGCCAAGGCGTTCGGCGATCCGGCGTGCGCCTGCTGCGCCGAGCAGAGCACTCAACAGATCGGGTCCGATCGCGCGGGTCGCAGCCTCGAGTTCCGCCTCCGCTGCGGCCACTTCGACCTCGGCGCGTGCGCGCTCAACACGCCGTCGTGCCGATGCGCCGACCTCGCGCGCCAACTCGACTCGCAAGTTCCCCTGATCGAGGGCTGATCCGGGCGCCTCCGACAGCCCTGTCGAAAGTGTCATCGGACCGCGAAGACCGGCCGCGCCAGCGAACGCACGAGCGCTGGCGACTCGACCCCGGAGTGCAAGGAGTGCAGGGTGTCGAGACACCACCTCAGCGCGCAGCGAATCGAGCGCCGACGCCAGCGCGACTGCGGACCCGGCACTCGCCGGTGCGGTGGCGGCCTGCGCGTGAAGGATCGAACTGGATGACAGGCACAGCACGAGCGCGGCAGCGAGGCGAATACGGCGGCGGGCGGGCGTACCTGATGGATGGTCGAGCAGAGGAGACCGTCGCGCGCGGCGCGACGAGTCCCCACCGGATGCGGTGAGCAACACGGACATTCTCCTGCGAGGCTGCCGCACCCCGCAGGATGCGGGGCCGGAGGATCGCGATTCTCAGTTGTGGTAGTGGGCGCGAACCGCGTCAGCGGGCGCGCAGGGCCGGGAGGCGGCTCAGCCGCGTGTGGCGGCCGGCGGGCGCATCAGTCCGTCGCGCGTCACGCTGGAGAGCGCCAGGAGCGGACGTCGAGGTGCGGTCTCGTCCACCAACGAAACGACCACACGCACCTCGGCGGACGCGAGCGTCGACGCGCCGTGCACATGTGTGCAGTGGCAGAGGTGCATCTTGTGCGCTGGGGCTGCGGGCTCGGACTGGGTACCAGGGTCTTCCGCCGAGGCAGCGGCGACCGCGGACGCTGGCGCCGCGTCGCCATCATGGATATCGGCGGCAAGAGGCTCAAGGCTCCCGAAAGCGAGCACGCCAAGCGCCAGCGCCGCCGCGAGGCGCCGCATCACTGGTCGATCCTGACGTTCGTGTGATCGCACATGAGCTTGATATCAACCTAGTGGCGGAACGGGCGGCGACGCAACGAGCGGTCGAGTTGCCATCAATAGTATCGGGACCAAGAGCCGATCCAGACGCCACAATAGAGAGCGGGGCGTGGACAGATCCTAACTTCGCGCCAACCGCAACTCCTCGACATCCACATGCAGCGGTCGCGTGCACGCCCAAGCCACCGCCTCGGCAATATCTTCCGGCCGCAGCATCTGATTCCGCGACGGGAGCTGCGCCGAGGAGTCCGGATCGTGCTGATCCCACAGCGCCGTATCAGTCGCCGCGGGGGAGATCAACGTCGCACGGATCCCCGTCCCCCGCGTCTCGGCGCGCAGCGTCTCGCGGATCGCGCGCACCGCGTGCTTCGACGCTGCGTAGGCCGCGTTCGACGGGAACACCTGCCGGTCGGCGACCGACCCGATCGTCACTACGTGTCCTGCCGCGCGCGAACGCATCGCCGGCAGCAGCGCGCGCGTCAGTCGCAGCGGCGCCGCCACGTTGAGCGAGAGGGCGAGGTCGAGCTCGCCGTCGGTCACCGCCTCGAGCGCCGAGAGCGGAAAGCTGCCCGCGGCATGCACGACGATGTCGGGGGCTGCGCCGAGGGCCCCCATCGCGGCGTCGGCGACGCGCGCCGCACCGTCGGCCTCGGCGAGGTCGACCGGCACCGCCACCGCGTTCAGTCCGATCTCGCGCGCGATGGTACGGAGACGGATCTGCCCGCGCGCCACGAGCACGCACCGCGCACCCAGTGCAGCGAACGCGCGCGCCGTCGCCGCGCCAATGCCGCGCGAGGCTCCCGTCACGAGCGCGCTGCGGCCCTCGAGCGGGAGCGCCGTCATCTCAGCGGTTGCCGGTCGAGCCGTAGGCCAGACGCAGGAACTCGTCGCGCGTCTTGGCGTCGTCGCGGAACGACCCGCGCAGCGCCGACGTGATCGTCTTCGAGTTCTGCTTCTCGACGCCGCGCATCATCATGCACAGGTGCGAGGCCTCCAGCACGACG
>CAZIDS010000423.1:0-2125 GCA_964537945.1 uncultured Gemmatimonas sp.
ACAGCATCCAGGTGGCCGAAGGGCTCATCGCGACGGGCGCGTACGAGACGATCCTCGTGATCGGCGGCGAAGTGCTGTCGCGGATCATCAACTGGAAGGACCGCAACACCTGCGTGCTGTTCGGCGACGGCGCGGGCGCGACGATCGTGAAGAAGAGCACGAAGGGCCGCGGGATCCTGTCGGCGTACATGCGCTCCGACGGCACGCTCGCCGACCTGCTGCACCGCCCGAAGGGCGCCGGCAACGCGCCGATCACCCCCGAGATCATCATCGAGGGGTCGCACTGGATCCAGATGGCGGGGCGCGAGGTGTTCAAGAACGCCGTGCGCTCGATGGCCGACGCGGCGGACCGCGCGCTGGATGGTGCCAAGCTCTCGGCGAACGACATCGACCTGCTGATCCCGCACCAGGCGAACATCCGGATCATCGAGGCGACCGCGAAGCACGCGAACATCCCGATGGAGAAGGTGTTCGTGAACGTGGACCGGTACGGGAACACGTCGGCGGCGTCGATCCCGATCGCGCTGAGTGAGGCGACGGAGAAGGGGCTGATCAAGGATGGGACGACGGTGATGTTCGTGGCGTTCGGGGCGGGGTTCACTTGGGGATCGATGGTCGTGAGGTTCTAGAGAGAGACGATGAAGGCTGAAGGATGAAGGTTGAAGTCATCCTCGTGCCGCCTGCGGGTTCAAAGCTTTCATCCTTCATCCTTCAGCCTTCATCTGCCCGCATATGTTCCTCTTGTTTCCCGGCCAGGGCTCCCAGAAGCCCGGCATGGCAAAGGATCTCGCCGAGCGTTTCCCGGCGGCGCGTGAAGCCCTCGAGCGCGCCGATGCCGCGCTCGGCACCAAGCTCAGCACGCTCATGTTCGAGGGTCCCGCCGAGGAGCTGACGCTCACGCACAACGCACAGCCGGCGCTGCTCGCGCATGGCGCGGCAGTGTGGGCGGTGCTAAGGGAGAAGGTGGGAGCAAGGGTGCAGGGAGCTGCCGGCCATTCGCTCGGCGAGTTCTCGGCCTATCACGCCGCCGGTTCGCTCTCGCTCGAGGATGCCGTGAAGCTCGTCCGGCGCCGTGGCGAGCTGATGTACGAGACCGGAGTGAAGGTCCCCGGCGCGATGGCGGCGATCCTCGGCGAGCTGCAGCGGCCGATCGAGGAGATCTGCAAGGAAGCGAGCGCCAAGGGCGCCTGCGTCCCTGCCAACTACAACACCACGGAGCAGATCGTCATCTCGGGCGAGGTCGCGGCCGTCGAGGCGGCGATGGAGCTTGCGAAGGCCGCGGGCGCGAAGCGCGCGCTGCGGCTGCAGGTGAGCGGGGCGTTCCACAGCCCGCTGATGCAGCCGGCGGCGGCCGGGCTCGGCGAAGCGCTGAACAAGGCGTCGTGGAGCGATCCGCGGGTGCCGATCTACAACAACGTCACGGCGGCGCCGGTGAAGGATGCGGCGACGGCGAGGGACCTGCTGCTCAAGCAGCTCACGTCGCCCGTGCGGTGGGTCGAGGTCGTGAAGGCCGCGGCCGCGGCGAATCCGGGGACCACGTTCGTGGAGATGGGACCGGGGGCGGTGCTGGCGGGGATGGTCAAGCGGCTGGCGCCGGATTGCAAGACGGTCACGTGCGGAACGGTCTCGGAAGTCGAAGCGCTGTTGGGTGGATGAAGGCTGAAGGATGAAGGCAGAAAGTTGCCTGCATCCACCGCTTTCATCCTTCATCATTCAACCTTCATCGCCCCAATGAAGATCGACCTGACCGGCAAAGTCGCCCTCGTCACAGGCAGCACGAGAGGCATCGGCCGCGCGATCGCCCAGGAACTCGTCGCGAGCGGCGCCCGCGTCGCCGTCGTCGGCCGTGACCTGAAGAAGGCCGAGCAGGTCGCCGAGGAGCTCGGCGAAGCCCGCGGCTTCCAGTGCGACATCGGCGTCCCCGCCGACGTCACGATGCTCGTCCAGAGCGTCGAGGACGCCTTCGGTTCGCTCGACATCCTCGTCAACAACGCCGGCATCACGAAGGACAACCTGATGCTGCGGATGAAGGACGAGGACTGGGACGCGGTGCTCGAGACGAACCTGCGCTCCGCCTTCATCGCCATCCGCGCGGCGCAGCGCGGGATGATGAAGCGGCGGTGGG
>CAZIDS010000424.1:0-2117 GCA_964537945.1 uncultured Gemmatimonas sp.
CATGGAGCGCGGGCGTGCACTTCTGGCGGCGCGGCGCCGAGCGCGTGGGCGCGCTCGTGGTGAACGCCGAGGCGCGGGAGAGCGACCTCGCGCGGCTCGACGCCGACGCGCTCGCGGCGCAGCTGCTCGCGGCCACCGCCGGCGTCGCGCCCGACGCAGCGGGCCGCGCCGCGTTCGCCGCCGGCGGCGCGCGTGCCCTCGCCCGCACCTTCCTGCTCATCGCGCTCGCGCTCCTCGTCGCCGAGACCTTCGTGGCCCGTCGCGGCCAGGCGACGCAGGAGGACTGATGGCGCTGCCGGTGCTGGTCGAGCGCCTCTCGGCGCTCAGCGCGTTCACCGCGCTCGTTCGCGCCCTGCCGGAGCAGGGCGGACACGTCGGCGTCACGGGCCTCGCCGGTTCGTCCGACGCGGTGCTGCTCGCGGCGCTCGAGACCGCACAGCCCAACCGGCTCTTCGTCGTCGTCGCCGACCAGCTGCCTGAGGCCGAGCGCTGGCTCGCCGACCTGCAGTCGGTGATCGGCGACGAGGGCGTCGCGCTCTATCCGCCGCGCGAGGGCTTCGGCGAGGTGGAGCCGCACGCCGAGGTCGCGGGCGAGCGCGTGGAGACGCTCGAGAAGCTCGCGCGGGGCGGCGTGCGCGTGCTCGTCACCACCGCGCGCGCGGTGCAGGAACGCACGCGGCTCCCGCGCGCGCTCGCCGATGCGCGGCTCGAGCTCCGCCGCGGCGACGTCCGCCGGCTCGGGGACCTCACGAGCCACCTCGACGCCGTCGGCTTCGAGCGCGTGATGCTCGTCGAGGACGTCGCGCAGTACTCCGTGCGCGGCGGCATCCTCGACGTCTACGGCTTCGGGATGAGCGAGCCGGTGCGTCTCGAGTTCTGGGGCGACGAGATCTCGGAGATCCGCCGCTTCGACGTCGCGACGCAGCGGATGCTCGCGAGCGCGGAGAGCGTGCTCATCCTCCCGGTGGAGGTGAAGGGGGAGCAGGCCGAGCAGCAGTACGAGCGCGCGACGCTCGCCGAGCTGTGGCCGGGCGGGTCGCTCGTGATCGTGCCGGCCGGCGTCGCGCTGCAGCCGGAGCTCAAGCGCACCTGGGACGAGGCCGAGCACCACGCGCTGCTCGCGCGCCGCCGGGGCGAGGACGTGCCTGCGCGCGACGAGCTGCTGCAGTCGCCGCACGAGACACTGCGCGCGCTGGAGTCCTTCCCGACGCTCGAGGTGATCCCGGCCAACAGCACGAGCGACCGCGCGCACGCGGTGGTGCAGTTCCCGCTGCGGCATCCCGAGCCGATCGAGCGCGACATCGCGCGCCTCTCGGCGATGACGCGCGACGGCACGCCGACGATCATCCTCTGCGACAACGCCGGCCAGGCCGAGCGCCTCGAGGAGCTGCTCGACGCGAAGGGCGAGGGGAAGTCGCCGGCGGCGCTCGTCATCGGCGTGCTCGCGGGCGGGTTCCTCATCCCGCCGCGCGGCCAGCCGACCGGACTCCGCGTCCTCACCGACCACGAGATCTTCCGGCGCGAGCGCCGCATCCGGCGCAGCCGCAAGTACGCCACCGGCACCGCGCTCGAGCAGGTCACCGCGCTCAAGCCGGGCGACTTCGTCGTGCACCTCGACCACGGCGTCGGCATCTACCGCGGGATGACGACCGTCTTCCACGGCGAGGCGACGATCGAGGTCGCGGTGATCGAGTACGAGGGCGGCGACCGCCTCAACGTGCCGCTCTACCGGCTGGACCAGGTGGAGAAGTACCGCGCCGCCGGCGACGTCTCGGACGACCTCCCGCCGCCCAAGCTCCACAAGCTCGGGGGGAAGAAGTGGACCGCGCAGAAGGAGCGCACGCGCTCGGCGATCCACGAGATGACGGCCGAGCTGCTGCAGCTCTACGCCGCGCGGCGGATCGCGAACCGGCCGCAGCATCATCCCGACGGCGCCTGGCAGAAGCAGCTCGAGAGCTCCTTCCTCTTCGAGGACACGCCCGACCAGCGCAAGGCGACCGACGACGTGAAGAAGGACATGGAGGGGGCGAAGCCGATGGACCGCCTCCTCGTCGGCGACGTCGGCTACGGCAAGACCGAGATCGCGGTGCGCGCGGCCTTCAAGGCGGTGCAGAGCG
>CAZIDS010000425.1:0-2098 GCA_964537945.1 uncultured Gemmatimonas sp.
CCAGGTGGGCGCACCGGCGATCTGGTGGTTCGTCTCCGAGTTCCTGACCGGCCGGACGCACAACCCGGTGGCGGTCTTCCTCGAGACCCAACTCTGGCACCACTGCGATTCGGATCCCGTGCTCTGCATCTCGCAGAACTGGGACTTCAGCGGCGGCCCGCACTGCATCCTGCCCGTGGGATGGGACCGCAGCGCGAATCCGTGGCGCATCCAGATCCGCGACCCGAACTTCCCGTCGCAGCTCGTGAACGACCCCGGGCCGCGCGAGCTCACGATCAACCCCGACGACAACACCTACCATTACCAGGGGGCGGGCCGCACCTACGACGGCGGCGAGTGGAGCGGCGGGCGGCTGCACTACATGCCCTACTGGCTGCTGAACGATCAGCCGCGCACGCCGATCTTCGAGGCGCTGATGCTGCTCATCAGCGGCGTGATCCTCATCCTCGCCGACGACGCGGAGACCGCGAGCCTCACGGACGAGAACGGCGTGGACCTCGACGCGTTCGGGCCGGACTCGGTGAGCCGCCTGCAGGCGGGGCAGTCGCTGACGAACAAGTTCGTCCACGTGAAGGGCTTCGACCGCGGGATGGAGCCCGGCCGGCGCGTGGCGCCGGCTGCGGCAGCGGCGGTGCCCCCGCTCACGCACGTGCGCGAATGCGCGCCGCTCGTGCGCGACCCCGCGCGGCCGCCGCGCGTGGTGCCCCCGCCGCGCAAGCCTCGCCCGCAGGGCACGATGACGTCCGAAGTGCACATGCGCTGCGAGCCGCGGACGCTGTCGCCGAAGGTCCCGCCGCGGCGCGGCAAGGGTACGGACTGGACGCGCGTGACGCTCAAGGAGTACCTCTGCCTGATGGCGCCGGCGAAGGTCCGCGAGAAGTTCGCCGCGCAGAAGCAGTTCGTCGCCGCGAACAACGGCCGCCTGATGCTCCATCTCCTGAAGGATGGTCGCATCCAGCGGATCATCGGTGATGCGGCCGCGAAGCCCGCACCGAACGGGAGCCCGAAGCCGCAGGTGTCGCCGAACTTCATCCACACCGTCCGTGGCGTGCGTCGCGGCGAGCTCACCTACGGCGTCAAGCAGGGCCTCACGCAGTTCCTGCTCACCGCGGACGCCGCGGCCGGCGAGGAGCACAGCTTCCACGTCCGCGACCTCGGCAATCAGCTGCGGTCGGTGACCGTCAAGGGAACGCACGACAAGAAGTTCCGCCTGGTGGTGCACAACCGGCTCGGCGTCGGCGGGGACCACCTGCGGATGACGGTGGACGGGATCCCTTTCTCCGCCGCTGGCGATCTCAAGCTCAGCCTCAAGCCCGGGCTCGGCGGGATCGAGATGGTGTCGGCCGGTCAGCGCATCAGCGGCACGGTGACCTTCGAGTACCGCCGCGGCCGTGACGTGCTCAGCAGCCGGTTCGCGCTCGATGCGCAGGACGGGCTGCGGATCGTGCCATCCACGTTCATCACGATCAACCAGCTCAAGGTCAGCCGGATCACGAGCCTGTTCGGGGATGCGCTGGCGAGCGTGATGGTGCCGGCGATGCCGTAACCGTCGCGGGGGAGGCGCCGGCAGTCCGTGGCGCCTCCCCTCCGCGCGTCGCGCGGCGTAGAATGCACGCATGACCGCGCCTGCCCCGCAGCCCGCCGTACCCCCGGAGTCGCAGCAGGAACCCGACCCGAAGTCCCCCACCGACCTCGGCTACGGCCGCGTCGCGGCGAACGCCACTCGTGGCCGCTTCGTCGCCAAGGACGGCAACCCCACCAGCCAGAAGTACGGCCTCGGGGCCCAGCGCACCGAGCGTTTCTACCTCCACGCGCTGAACGCCCCCTGGCCGCGCTTCCTCGGCTGGCTCGTCGGCATCCTCCTGCTCATCAACGGCATCTTCGCGCTCGGCTACCGCGCGATCGGGCCCGGCGCGCTCTCCGGCACCGACGCGATGGGGCTCTCGGATCCCTTCCTGCGCGCCCTCGCGTTCAGCGTCGCGACCTTCACGACGACCGGCCTCGACGGCGTCCACGCGGTCGGCTCCACGGCGACGTGGCTCACGATCGCCGAGCAGGTCGCCGGCGTGATCTTCTTCATCACGGCATCGGGCCTGCT
>CAZIDS010000426.1:0-2079 GCA_964537945.1 uncultured Gemmatimonas sp.
GAACGTCACGACGCTCCTTGGCACGGTGGACCGGATCGACCGGCGTTCACGAGCGGTCTGGGTGCTCGGCGAACCGGAACCGATCCACTACGACTGGCTCATCCTGTCACCGGGCGCGCGCCACTCGTACTTCGGCCACGGCGACTGGGAGAAGTGGGCGCCGGGGCTGAAGAGCATCGAGGACGCGCGCCGCATCCGGAAGCGCTTCCTGCTCGCGTTCGAGCGAGCGGAGTGGGAGGAGGATGCCGCGGCGCGCGACGCGCTGCTGGCGTTCGTGATCGTCGGCGGAGGGCCCACCGGCGTCGAGCTCGCCGGTGTGCTGCCCGAGATGGCGAAGCGCGCCTTCCGGCCCGACTTCCGCCGGATTGACACGACGCACATCAAGGTCGTGCTCCTCGAAGGCGGGCCGCGGATCCTGCCGTCGTTCCCGCCCGAACTCTCGGCGCGCGCGCAGCGCGACCTCGAGAAGCTGGGCGTCGAGGTGCGCCTCAGCGCGCGCGTGACCGCGGTGGACGAGGAGGGCGTCCTGCTCGGCGAGGAGCGCATCCGCTCGCAGTCGGTCTTCTGGGCCGCGGGCAACGCGGCATCGCCGCTCGGGCAGTCGCTCGAGGTGCCGCTCGACCGCGCGGGGCGCGTGCCGGTCGAGCCCGACCTCTCGCTGCCGGGCGACCCGCGCGTGTACGTGGTGGGCGACCTCGCGACGATCAAGCGCGCGAACGGCGAGCCGGTGCCGGCGGTGGCACCAGCCGCGAACCAGATGGGGACGCACGCCGGGAAGAACGTGATGCGTGCGATGCGGGGCGAGCCGACGAAGCCGTTCACGTACGTGAACAAGGGCGAGCTGGCGACCATCGGCCGGCACAAGGCGATCGCGAGCTTCTTCGACGGGAAGTTCACCGTCGCGGGCTACCCGGCCTGGTACTTCTGGCTCGGGCTGCACATCGCCTACCTGATCGGCTTCCGCAACCGCATCAGCGTGCTGCTGCAGTGGGCGTACAACTACATCTTCTTCGAACGCGGCGTCCGGCTGATCACCGAGACCGAGGACGCGGAGATGTCGCGGCACCCGGCGACGATGGGGCGGACTGGGGAGTTCGAGCGGCTGCGCGCCGAGGCGCCGAAGGCGCCTCGGCGCTGAGGCGGGCGGTGTCTACGCCGCCTTGGCCTTCGGCGGATGCGCCGGGATGTGGTGCTCGATCCCGACGCCGAGCAGGATCGTCGCGGCCGCGAGGGCGGCGCCGGTGAAGAACGGCACGCCCTTCCCGAGATGGTCGAACGCGAAGCCCGCCCAGATGGGGCCGATCACGCGCGCGATGCCGCCGAAGGTCTGCTGCACGCCCATGTAGAGCCCGCGCTCGTGGTTCGGGATCACCTGCGAGAGCATCCCGGTGACGCAAGGGAACGTGAATGCGGTGCCGAGCGGGATCAGTGCGACCGAGAGGGCGAGCGTCACGTAGTCCGTGGTGAACGGGAGCGTGAAGAGCCCGAGCGCGAGCAGCGCCTGCCCGTAGCGCGAGAGGCGCGGCTCGCGGAAGCGGTCCACCGCCGGCCCGAGGAGCAGCGCGCGCGCCACGACCGAGATGATCCCGATGTACGTGAAGATGTAGCCGATGCTGCGTTCGTCGATCGTGAAGCGCGCGTTCAGGAAGAGCGCGAGGAGCGCTGTCATCCCCTGGAAGGCGCCCATGCCGACCGCGTACATCCAGATGAGCCGCGACGCCGGCTCCCCGGGATGCGACAGCACGCGGCGCACCGCGGTGCTCGACTTGCGGATCACCGGATGCTCGCCGGTCTTCGACCCGACGCGCTCGTTGCTCTCGGTGAGATACCGGAACGCGAAGCCCATCGTCACGAGCGTCAGCAGCGCGGCGAGCAGGCCCGGCGTCGACGGCCCCATGCGGTACGCCGCCGACCCGATCACCGGCCCGATCGCGACGCCGGCGTTCGTCGTCGCCGACAGCCAGCCGAGCGTCTTCGCACGGTCCTTCGGCTCGGTCGTGTCGGCGACGTAGGCCTGGATCACGCCGACGGGGGGGGGGGGGGGGGGGGGGGGGGGGGGGGGGGGGGGGGGGGGGGGGG
>CAZIDS010000427.1:0-2077 GCA_964537945.1 uncultured Gemmatimonas sp.
GGTCGGTCGGCGGCGCGCCGATGTTGTGCTGCGGGTCCTCGGGGTCGTGCCCGCCGAGGTAGGTCCACGAGCCCTGGCCGTAGCTGCCGTGGATGTACTTCACCCACGGCGCCCCCTCCTCGTGCGCGAGCACCGTCACGCCCGGCTTGAGCACCTTCCGCATGAACGACGTCGTGACGCCGTAGTAGTCGCCGATCACGGTGCGGTGGTCCTGCACGAGCATCGTCGCGACGGGGTCGAACTTGGCCGAGAAGCCGAAGAGCGTGAAGGTGCCCAGCGGCTGCCGCCGCGACGGGACGTTCACCTGGTGGCCGTCCACGTCGCTCATCGAGTTCACGCCGGCGGCGAACTCGAGGTGCGCGCCCTGCACGGCGAACGTGCGGTTCCAGTCCATCTTGTTGTCGGCGTCGGGGTCCATCGGCGTGCCGTCGCTGAACGGCCCGGCGATGTCCACGTTCCGCGCGCCGACGGCGAGCTCGAGCGTCTCGGTGGCGCCGCACATCGCGAACAGGAAGCCGCCCCGCTCGACGAAGGCGCGCAGCCGGTCGGCGACCGCCTTCTTGAGCGCCGGGATGTCGGCCAGCTGGTGCTTGCGCGCCGTCGCGAGGTCGCGGTCGCGCGCCTGGATGAACCAGGGCGCGTCGCGGAACCCGAGGAAGAGCTTGTTCTGCTGGCCGGTGAAGTCCTCGTGGTGCAGGTGGATCCAGTCGAACTGCGACAGGTCCGTGTCGAGGACGTCGTCGTCCCAGATCTTCTTGTAGTCGATGCCGGCGTAGCTGAGCGCGAGCGTGACCGCGTCGTCCCAGGGCGGCGCGTCCGGCGGCGTATAGACGGCGATGCGCGGCGCCTTCTCCAGCGGCACCGCGTCCATGTTCCCGTCGGCGATCTCCTTGCGGATCGTCTCCAGCCGTCCGGCGTCGACCGCCTCGAACGAGACGCCGGCCAGCGCCGCCGCGCGGCGGATGCTCGGCATGTCCGGGAGCAGGAAGGCGCCGCCGCGATAGTTCAGCAGCCACTCGCTGCGGATGTTGTCGGTCAGCGCGCTGAACGTGACGCCGTACGCCTTCAGGTGGTTCGTCTGCGCGTCGTCCATCGGGACGAGCAGGTGCTGCGCACGGAGCGGGGCCGCGCCGAGCGCGAACGCGGCGGCGGCGCCGAGGAGGCCGAGTCGAGTCGTCACGGAGGGAAAGGTAAGCAGGACGCGGCGGCGGCTCACACCGCGCCGCGCAGCGCGTCGAGCTCGCGCCGCGCCTGCGGCACGAGTGCGCTCTTCGGATAGTCGAGGATCAGCGTCTCGAGGTGCTCGCGCGCGCCCTGCACGTCGCCGCGCTTGCGGAGCGCGCGCGCCCACTCGAGCTGCGCCTCGGGCGCCTCGGCCGACGCGCGGTGCTCCTCGGCCACGCGGCGCCAGAGGGTGAGCGCGCGGTCGTCGCGGCGCGCCTCGGTCTCGATCCGCGCGGCGAGCGTCAGCAGCAGCGACGCGCCCTCGGGCATCTCGACCGCCGCGGCCTCGAAGCGGCGCGACGCGCCCGCCGAGTCGCCGCGCGCGAGCGCGAGGAAGGCCTGGCCGACCGCCTCCGACCTCGGCTGCCGCGTCCGGTTGAGCAGCGCGAGCGCGCTCACCACGTCCTGCCCCGGCACCTCGGTGTTGCGCAGCGCGGTGCGCGCCGTGGCGAGGTCGCCGTCGAAGAGCGCGAGCCAGCCGGCGACCGCGTCCTCGGCCGCGAGCGGCGCGTCCACCAGCGCCTTCCGCGCCTTGCCGATGTCGCCGGCGCGGATCCAGGCCCACGCGATCGTCCGTGCGTGGCCGCGCGCCGCGTCGGGCCCGACCACCGGCAGCGCGCGCGCGAGCACGGCTTCCGCTTCGGCCGCACGGCCGAGGCGCGCGAGCGCCTCGAGCTCGATCGGGAGCACGTCCACGACCTTCCGTGGCGGCTCGAGCAGGGCGGCCGCCCCGCGCGCCAGCCGCAACGCGTTCGTCGCGTCGTCGGCGCGCATCGCCGCCGCCGCGCCGCGCAGCGCGATGTCCGCGCCCGGGCGCGCGGCGTGCACGGCGGAGAAGGCGTCGCGCGCGGCC
>CAZIDS010000428.1:0-2051 GCA_964537945.1 uncultured Gemmatimonas sp.
GTCGGCGACGGCCGCCGGGTCGAAGAGCACGAGGTCGGCGTACATCCCGGGCGCCAGCAGCCCGCGACGACCGATGCCGACGTTGTGCGCCGACAGCGACGTCATCTTGCGCACCGCCTCCTCGAGCGGCAGCGCGTGCTGGTCGCGCACGTAGCGGCCGAGCACGCGCGGGAAGGCGCCGAAGCCGCGGGGATGCGCGCCAGCCATCGAGCCGTCGCTGCAGATGTTCGTCCGCTCCCACTGCATCAGCCGCGTGATGTCGGGCTCGGTCATGCTCGTCGCGACGATGCTCTCGGCGCTCTCGCCCGGGTGCGCCTTCTCCCACTCGAGCGCGCGCGCGATGAGCCAGAGCAGCGTCACGGCGGGCTCCTCGCGCCGCATCCGCGCGATCTCGGCGAGCGTGCGGCCGCGGTAGAGCGTGTCGGGCTCGTAGTCGCCGAGGAGGAGCCCGTCGGGCGTCACGATCTCGCGCAGCACCTTCCGCGCCTCGGCGCGGTCGTTGAAGTCGCGCGCGGGGAACAGGACCGTGAGCGTGGACTGCCAGTACGGGTACGGGTAGATGTCGGCCGTGATGTCCACGCCCGACGCGCGCGCGGTGTCGAGCAGCCGGACCAGCGAGTCGGCGCGCCCCCAGAGCGGGACCATCGCGAGCTTGATGTGCGACACCTGCACCGGGAGCTTCGCCTCGCGGCCGATCGTGATGATCTCGTCGATAGCGTCCCAGAAGGTGCGGTCCTCGGAGCGGATGTGGCTGATGTACCGTCCGCCCGCCGCCGCGGCGACCTTCGCGAGCGCGAGCACCTCGGCGCGGTCGGAGTAGATGCCGGGGTCGTACTCGAGGCCGGAGGAGAGTCCGAGCGCGCCCGCGTCGAGCTCGCGGCGGAGGAGCGCCGCCATCGAATCCACCTCGGCGGCGGTCGCGTGGCGCTTGAAGTCGTCGCCCATCACCTGCTCGCGCAGCGTGCCGTGGCCGGCGTAGTACGCGACGTTCACCGACGGTCCGACGGCGGCGAGCGAATCGATCGCCGCGGCGAGCGGGTACGGATGCGACCCGTCGTTGCCGCCGACGATGGTGGTGATGCCCTGGCTGACGACCGCGAGCGCGGCGGGGTCCGCGCGGAGCCCGCCGGTGTGATGGCTGTGCGTGTCGATGAAGCCGGGCGCGAGGACGAGGCCGGCGCCGTCCACGATGGTGTCGCCCCGCGCCGGGCGCACGTCGCCGATCGCGACGATGGTGTCGCCGACGAACCGGAGCGCGCCGGCGTAGGCCGGTCCCCCGGTGCCGTCGATGATGCGGACGTTCGTGATCGTCGTGCCGGCGGGTCCGCCGCAGGCGCCGCCCAGCGCGGCGGCGAGCAGGAGCGCCGCGAGGGCGGTGCGTGTCATCGGGCTACTCGAGGCTCGGTTCCCACGCCTCGGCCTCGCGGGGCTTCAGGTGCGATTCGCGCTGCAGGGTGCGGACGCAGGTGTTCCAGCGGAGGATCGCCTCGTCGTTGCCGGCGGGGCGGAGCCGCTCCGCCTTCGCGTAGCTGTCGAGCGCCTTGGTGATCCACTCGTGCGCCATCTCGCCGGCGCGCGGGGCGGCGCGATGCAGCAGCCCGTTGGCCCAGCGCTCGCAGATGACGCCCGTGTAGTAGGCGACCTTGTACGGGTCCTTCAGCGCCGACACGGCCGCCTCGGCGCGCGTGCGGTCCGCGGCGTGGCCCGCCGGGAACTGGTCGGTGATCGCGAGCACGTGCATCACGATCGCCTCGACGTTCGCCGGATCCACGGCGAGCACGTCGAGGCAGATGCTCTCGGCCGCGATCGAGTCGTTGAGGACGCGGTAGCGGTGCGCCTTCTGCAGCGCCGCGGGGACGCCCTCGAGAGTGATCTTCTTGAGTTCGGGACGGTGCGTGCTCATGTGCGTTTCCCCCGGACGAGCCGCACCAGCCGGATCACCGGGTCGTAGAACTCGTCCACCACGCGCTCCTTCAGCGGGATGATCGCGTTGTCGGTGATCGTGATGTGCTCGGGGCAGACCTTCGTGCAGCACTTCGTGATGTTGCAGT
>CAZIDS010000429.1:0-2046 GCA_964537945.1 uncultured Gemmatimonas sp.
CGACGGCTCCTTCTCGATCGACCAGCAGCGCTACAACGCGCAGTTCGGCGGCCAGGTGTTCTACGAGATCAAGGGCGGCAAGGTGGGCGGGATGCTGAAGGACGTCGCCTACCAGATCCGCACGCCCGACTTCTGGAACTCGATGGACGCGATCGGCGGCCGCGCCAGCTACGAGCTCGGCGGCTCGTTCTTCGACGGCAAGGGCCAGCCGGCCCAGAGCAACGCCGTGAGCCACGGCGCGCCGCCGGCGCGCTTCCGCCAGGTCAACGTGATCAACACCGGGAGGACCCAGTGAGCGCCCCCAGGAGCCTTCGGGACGGCGTCCCGGCCGGCGCGGTCCTCTCGCGCGAGGAGTCGCAGGCGATCGTCGAGAAGGTCGTGAAGATGTCGAAGGCCGACTCGATCAACGTCTCGCTCGGCACGAACTACACGACGAACGTCCGCTTCGCCGACAATCAGATGAGCACCGCGGGCGCCGTCGTCGACGCCGGCGTCGTGGTCCAGAGCTCGTTCGGGCCCAAGCACGCCGTCGTCACCACCAACGACCTCTCCGACGAGTCGCTGCGCCGCTGCGTGCAGCAGTCGGAGGTGCTCGCGAAGCTCGCCCCCGACGATCCGGAGGCGATGCCGGAGCTCGACCCGCAGCGCTACCAGGCGGTGACCGCGTACTTCGACGCGACCGCGAATGCCGGCGCCGCCGAGCGCGCGCAGGCCGCGCTCGCCGCGCTCGCGCCGGCGCGGAAGGCGGGGGACATCAAGGCCGCCGGCTTCCTCGTCGTCGGCGCCGGATGCAGCGCCCTCGGCAACAACAAGGGGATGTTCGCCTACCACGCGAACACGAGCGTGAACTACACGCTCACCGTGCGCACCGCCGACGGCACCGGCTCCGGCTGGGCCGGCGCCGACCACCCCGACTGGCGGCAGATCGACTTCGAGCGCGTCTCGGCGCGCGCGATCGAGAAGGCCCGCGCGTCGCGCAGTCCGCAGGCGATCGAGCCCGGACGCTACACCGTGATCCTCGAGCCGCAGGCGGTCGGCGACCTCGCGCAGCTCGTCGCGTTCTACGCCGACGCGCGCATCGCCGACGAGGGACGCTCGCCCTTCTCGAAGCAGGGCGGCGGTAACAAGGTGGGGGAGAAGATCGTCGACCAGCGGGTGACGCTGTTCTCCGATCCCGCCGACCCGCAGCTGCTCGCGCAGCCGTTCGACGGCGAAGGGCTCCCGATCGCGCGGCAGGTGTGGATCGAGAACGGGAATCTCAAGCAGCTGCAGTACTCGCGCTTCTGGGCGAAGAAGCAGGGGAAGACGCCGACCGGCGGCACGACGTCGCTCAAGATGCAGGGCGGCACGACGTCGATCGACGACATGATCAAGGGCACCGCTCGCGGCATCCTGGTGACGAGATTGTGGTACCTGCGCGAGGTCGATCCGCGCACCGTCCTTTACACGGGCTTGACGCGCGACGGGACATTCCTTATTGAAGAGGGGAGGATTTCGCGGTCGATTCGCAATCTGCGGTTCAACGAGTCGCCGCTGTTCATGCTGAACAACCTCGAGCAGCTCGGTCCAGCGGAGCGGCTCGCAGGGACGGAAGCCGGTGGTGCGGTGGTGATGCCGGCGATCAAGGTTCGCGATTTCAACTTCACCAGCCTCTCCGAGGCTGTCTGATCGACGCCACGCCGGGGCGGGTGCAGCAGACCGGCGTGGTCCAGGATGCGGTGGTCGCAAGGCCGCCGCATGACCCACCGATCCACCGGGGGATCGGCAGGGACGAACCCCTCCTTTCCAGGAGATAGCACCATGGCTGCCAAGAAGAAGAAGGCCGCGAAGAAGAAGACGAAGAAGGCCGCGAAGCCCGCGGCGAAGAAGGCGCCGGCGAAGGCCGTGCGCGTTACGCCCCAGCTGCAGCACGACGTCGAGCAGTTCCTCTACCGCCAGGCGGAGCTGCTGGACGCCAAGCAGTGGAAGGCCTGGACCGAGCTGTTTACGGAGGACGGCATCTACTGGATGCCGCCCGATGCCTCCTACAAGACCTGGGACGGGCAG
>CAZIDS010000430.1:0-2044 GCA_964537945.1 uncultured Gemmatimonas sp.
CGATGAGCGTCCGCATCTCGGCGCACGACTGGCACGAGGGCGGCAACACCGGCGACGACGCGATCGGAATCGCCCGCGCGTTCAAGGACGCCGGCGCCGACTTGATCGACGTCTCGGCAGGACAGGTCGTGAAGGAAGAGCAGCCCGTCTTCGGCCGGATGTGGCAGACGCCGTTCGCCGACCGCGTGCGGCAGGAGGCGGGCATCGCCACCATCGCGGTGGGCGCGATCACCGACGCCGACCAGGCGAACGGGATCATCGCGTCGGGGCGTGCGGACCTCGTCGCGGTCGGCCGGCCACACCTCGTGAACCCGGGCTGGCTCCTCACCGAATCGTCGAAGCTCGGCTGGACCGGCACCTTCCCGCTCTGGCCCGCGCAGTACCGCGCGGCCAAGCAGCAGCTGGATCGCCTCATGGAACGCGAACGCGCGGCGCTGGGCGCCGCCGCGGGCGCGCCACCGAAGGGAGAACTCACGTGAAGCCACTGCAGGGTCGGCACGCGCTCGTCACGGGCGCGAACCGCGGCATCGGCGCGGCGATCGTGCGGCACCTCGCGCGCGCGGGCGCCGACGTCTCGATGCTCGTGCGCACGCCGGCGAGCGCGGAGCCGCTCGCGGTGGAACTCAAGGCGCTGGGCGTGCGGAGCGCGATCGTCGGCGGGGACGTCACCGACTCCCCGGCGCTGAAGGCGGCGATCGCCGCGGCCGAGCGCCAGCTCGGGCCCGTGCGGATCCTCGTCAACAACGCCGGCACCGCCGAGACCGTCCCGTTCATGAAGACCGACGAGGCGCTCTTCCAGCGGATGCTGGCGATGCACCTCATCGCGCCGATGCACGCGATCCAGGCAGTGCTGCCGGGGATGATCGAGCGCGGCGAGGGCCGCATCGTCAACGTCGCGAGCGTCGCCGGCCTCGTCGGCGGCCCGTACATCACGGCGTACACGAGCGCGAAGCACGCCGAGGTCGGCCTCACGCGCGCGCTCGGCATCGAGCTCAAGGAGAAGGGCGTCCTCGTGAACGCGGTCTGTCCGGGCTACGTCGACACCGACCTCGTGCGCGGCTCGGTCGAGAGGATCGTCAAGAAGACCGGGATGACCGCCGAGGCGGCGGTCGCGTTGATCATCAAGGACGCCGGCCAGAAGCGGCTCGCGACGGTGGACGAGGTCGCGGAGGCGGTCCTCGCCTACGCGCTGCCGTCCTGCGCGGTGAGCGGCCAGCACACCGTGGTGATGGGCGAGGCCGCGTGACGCTCCCGGCGCTCGACCCCGAGACCCGTCTCCACGACGACGACCACGAGGCGCTGCGGCTCTGGCTGCGGATGTTCACGTGCACGACGATGGTGGAGCGGAGCGTGGACCAGATGCTGAAGCGCGAGTTCGGCTCCTCGCTCGCGCGCTTCGACGTGCTCGCGCAGCTGGAACGCGCGTCCGACGGCCTGCGGATGGGCGAACTCTCGGCGGCGACGCTGACGAGCAACGGCAACGTGACGTGGCTCGTCGACGCGCTCGAGGCCGAGGGGCACGTGCGACGCCGCACCGCGGCCGACGACCGGCGCGCGACGGTCGTGCGCCTCAGCGCGGCGGGGCGCCGTCACTTCGCCGCGATGGCGCGGCGGCACGAGGCGCTCATCGCGCGGCTCTTCGCGTCGCTCGGCGGCACCGAGCGGCGCACGATGACGGGACTGCTGGCCACCGTGAAGCAGCACCTCCGACTGGAGCGGACCGACGGATGACGACCCCCGACGCGATGGCCGCGATGCGCCGCCCGATGGCGGGCCGGACGCCGACGCACTTCGACTGGACCACCACGCACGGCGGCAAGGTGGGGATCGCGACGCTTCGGCGCCCCGAGCGGAAGAACCCGCTCACCTTCGAGAGCTACGCCGAGCTGCGCGACCATTTCCGCGACCTCGTCCACGCGAGCGACGTGAAGGCGGTCGTGCTCACCGGTGCCGGCGGCAACTTCTGCTCCGGCGGCGACGTCTTCGAGATCATCGAGCCGCTCACGAGGATGGCGCACCCCGAGCTGCTCGCGTTCACGCGGAT
>CAZIDS010000431.1:0-2033 GCA_964537945.1 uncultured Gemmatimonas sp.
GCCCCGGGGCGCTACCGGATCGTGGCGGGCGCGCGCGACCGCGCGGGCAATCGCGCGCGCCCGCGGATCGCCTACTTCAAGCTGCTCGAACCGCCGCCGCGCAAGCGCCGGCGCTGACCGCGCGGCGCCTCAGCCCGGAACCGCCGGCGTCAGGCCGTGCCGGCGCATGACCTCCGCGATCTTCGCGCGGTCCGGCGGGCCCGCCACGGTTGAGCTCAGCACCTCGTGAATCTCGCGGAAGTAGTCGGGCGTCATCAGCCCGGGGCTGGAGATCGCCAGGAACTTGGAGTCCTCGGTCCCGTTGTTGTCGAACCCATGGACCGCGCCACGCGGTATGCAGACCGCCTCCCCGGGCGAAACATCGAGTCGCCGCGCGCCCACCGTCCAGGCGGTGACGCCCTCGAGACCGTAGATCGTCTCCTCGAAAGCGTCGTGACTGTGCGGCACGGGCATCATGCTCTCGGCCGGAACGTTGCACTCGAAGACGCTCGCGCTCCCGTTCGAATCGGCCGCCTCCACCAGGAAGCGTACGGTCAGCGCGCCAACCTGAATCTCCTCGGTGCTCATCTCACCTCCCTCCTCGATTTCAGCGACGTAGTCGGGGAAGGCTGCGAGCAGCTGGGCCCACCACCGGCGGACTCCCTTGTGGCCAACGAAGCCGCCCTCCAGTGACCCGATGCGCGGCTCGATCTCGACATCCGCGTGCGTGAGCGCGAGCACGGCATCGAGGTCTCGGCGGTTGAATGCCCCGCAGAACAACCGAACCAGGTCCGCGTTCTCGGACGACATCGTCAATGCCGAGGCCTCGGACATGCCAACCGTCGGCATGCAGCCTCCAGCACCGAGAGCTCACGACCCCGGCGCCGCGTAACCCACCGACCGCTTGGCGGCCTCGTCGACCTGCTCGGCCGTCAGCAGGACGGTCGTGTTGACCGTCACCTTGCCGCTCGCGTTGACGGCGAGCGCGAGCGCCGCGACGCTCTCGATGTCCGGCGCGTCGACGATCACGTAGGCGTCGGTGTCCCCGAAGGCGAAGTGGAACGACTCGACCGAGCCGCCGACGCCCTCGGCCGCCTTGCGGACCGCCTCCACGCGGGCCGTGCCCCCGGCGCTCTGAACCCCCTTCGCGCCCTCGGAGTTGTAGGACGCCTCGATTAGGAACTTCGCCATGGTGCTCCCCTCGGTCGGAATGCGGTGTCGACCATTGACCCTCTCACGCCGCACGAGCTGCCGCAAGCCGCACGCGGGTAGCCTGCGACACCCGACCCGCGACGGACCAGGAGTGGCAGATGGATCTCGAGCCGAGCGCGACGTGCAAGGACTTCCAGGCGCGCCTGAGCGCGTTCATGGACGAGCGCGTCTATCCGGCCGAGGAGGTCTACGGGCGGCAGTTGCGCGAGGCCGGCGACCCGCACGCCCAGCCGCCCGTGATGGAGGAGCTGAAGAACGAGGCGCGCGAGCGCGGGCTGTGGAACCTCTTCCACCCGAACCCGGACTTCGGCGCGGGACTGACGAACGCCGACTACGCGCCGCTCGCGGAGATCCTCGGGCGCAGCCACATCGCATCGGAGGCGTGCAACTGCTCGGCACCCGATACGGGCAACATGGAGGTGCTCTCGCTGTTCGGCACGCCCGAGCAGCGGGAGCGCTGGCTGCGCCCGCTGCTCGACGGCGACATCCGCTCGACGTTCGCGATGACCGAGCCGGACGTCGCCAGCTCGGACGCCACGAACGTGCAGCTCCGGATCGAGCGCTCGGGCGACGAGTACGTGCTGAACGGGCGCAAGTGGTGGGCCTCGGGAGCGCTTCACCCCCACTGCCGCATCCTGATCGTGATGGGCAAGACCAACCCCGACGGGCCGCCGCACCGGCAGCAGAGCATGGTGCTGGTGCCGCTGGACACCGACGGCCTGACGGTCGTGCGCGGGCTACCGGTGTTCGGCTACCAGGACCAGGAGGGCCACGCCGAGCTGCGCTTCGAGGACGTCCGCGTGCCGGCCTCCAACCTGATCGCCTCCGAGGGCGACGGCTTC
>CAZIDS010000432.1:0-2007 GCA_964537945.1 uncultured Gemmatimonas sp.
GGCTGCAGTTCAAGAACACCGACCCCCGCGCCTTCTACGACTGCATCGAGTTCTGGGACCGCAAGCACGGCATCGCGATCGGCGACGCGACCGGGACCGAGATGGCGGTGCTGCGCACCGACGACGGCGGCGCGACCTGGCGCCGGCTCCCGCCGTCACAGCTGCCGGTCGCGCTCGAGGGGGAGGGGAGCTTCGCGGCGAGCGGTACCTGCATCGTGACCTCCGGATACAGCGCTGCGTGGATCATCATGAACACGCCTTCGACGTCGCGCATCATCCACACCGCCGACTACGGCCGGCGGTGGCGGGTCGATACGTTGCCGATCACGACGCACGAGGGGAGCGGTGCGCAGTCGGTGCTCTTGGGCTCGGGTGGCCTGATGGTGCTCGGAGGTGGCTACGCGACGAAGCCCGGCGACACACTCGTCGCCCTCTCCGGGAACGAAGGAAAGACCTGGCTCACGAAGCGCGCGCCGTCGTTCAGGGTCGGGACGTGGGGCGGCGCCTTCGTGATGCTCGGCACGTCACCACAGGTCGTCGTCGCCGTCGGGCCGAGCGGGAGCGCGTGGTCACACGATCTCGGCACCACGTGGACCCCGCTCGACACGCTGAACTACTGGTCGGTCGGCTTCGGGAGCGCGACGGGCTGGGCCGTCGGCACACAGGGACGCGTCACGCGGATCAACGTTCGCCTACGGCGTTCTGCGCGCTAGCGAGGTCGCTCTCGAGCCGCCCGCACATGATCTCGCAGAGCGCGAGCACGTCGCTGTCGGCCAGCTCGTAGTGCACGAAGAGCCCTTTGCGCGTCCGGGAGAGGAAACCGGTCGCGTGCAGCTGCTGCAGGTGCTTCGACAGGTTCCCCTGGCCGAGCCCGGTGCGCTTCACGAGGTCGGTGACCGTGAGCGGTCCGCCCTCGAGCGCGTGGAGGATGCCGAGCCGCGCGGGTTCGGCGAGTGCGCGGAACCGCCCCGCGACCATCGCGAGCAGTTCGGGCGTCGGGGTGCGCCGGATCGGGGCGCGCTTCAGTGCGACATGCATCGGTCTGCTCCTCCGCCCGAACGATGGCGCGACGGCGCGCGCGCGTTCGTGACTTCAATCACATTGGCGCGGCCGGCGCTCGCCGTCGGGCGATGCGCCAGCCGCCGTTCAGGGTCGCGTCGGTGTCCGATTGTCGGGCACGAAGCGGTCGGCGTATGGCATCTTCACGGCCTTGAGGGCCGTCGCGTCGAGTGACGAACCGTCCGGGATCACCTTGTTCGCCGCCAGCAGGTAGGCAGTGAGCGCGTACGCCTGGTCGTTCGTGAGCGAGCCCGGCGCGGTGTGCGGCATCGCGCGCTTCAGGTAGTCGAACACCGTGGTCGCGTGCGGCCAGTAGTTGCCGATCGTCTTCGGCAGCTTCAGGTCCTTCGCGAACGCGAAGTCCTCGGCCGCTTCGGGACGCCCCGTGATCTGGGGGAAGGCGGGCGGCATCCCCTCGCCGTTCGCGCCGTGGCAGTTCGCGCACTGTGCGGCGTAGAGCGCCGCGCCTTCCATGGTGGTGCCGCGGCCCGGCGGGAGCTCGGCGCCGTCGGGGCCGACGTCCTGGTCCATCGCCGCGAGCATGGAGTCGTTCGGCGCGCTGCCGATGCCGTACTGGCCGGCGGCGGGCGCACCGTCGTTCTTCGCCGCGGTGCAGGCGGCGAGGAGGAGCGTGCCGATGAGGAGGCGCTTCATCGTCAGGTCGCCCCGTGGAAGGTCACTTCACCCGACGCGGCGACCTTCCAGCCGACGATCTGGTTGAAGTGGTAGTCGGTGCCGATCCCGCGCGCCTCGATGATCGCGGTGCGGGTCGGCTGGATGAAGCCCTGCTCGTCGATCGCTCGACTCAGCAGCACCATCTCGTTCCCCTCCCACTTGAACATCCGCTGGAAGCGGACGGTCGTCTTCGGCAGCGACGGGCCCATCAGCTCGGCGTCGCGCCACGAGGCGCCGCCGTCGGTGCTCACCTCCACGCGGCTGACGCTGCCG
>CAZIDS010000433.1:0-1993 GCA_964537945.1 uncultured Gemmatimonas sp.
GGAGGCTCATCCAGCCGGGCCCCTGCTTCTCGAGGAAGGCGGCGTAGATGCCCGACCCGCGCGAGAAGAACTCGCGCGCGGCGTCGAGGACGTCGGCGGCGGGGAGCGTGGTGCGTGCCTGCTGGAGGGTGCGGCCGGTCTGCTGATGTCTCACGTGATTTCCTCTGGAGCTTCGACACTCGCTACGGGCGGGAGGTTGACAGTGTTGATGGAATCTAGCGCCGCTTCTGCTCGACGGAGGCGGTCCTGCAGCGCCGATTTCTCGGCGATCGCGGCCATCACGTCGGCGACCGCGCGGAGCAGCGTACGGACCCGCGGCTGAGGCGTCCCGGGCTGCGCGAAGTAGAAGGTCGCGGCGCCGAGGACACCCTGATTGGTCGAGAGCGGCAGCGCGACGAGCGCGCGGAATCCGAGCTCGTTCGCGACTTCCTGCCAGTCTTCCAGTGAAGGGTCCGCGAAGACGTCCGGGACCTCGATCAGGCGGCGCTCCGAGACCGCCTCCCCGCTCGGCCCGAATCCGACCCGCACGCGCATCTCCCCGAGCCAGGGACGCCACCGGTCGGGCCAGGCGTGGGCGGCGACGAGGCGCATCAGTTCAGAGGCGCCGTCGAGCACGAAGACCGAGCCCAGGGAGGCCCCGATGGCTGGGCAGGCCCGGTCGAGTGCGAACTGGAAGGCCTCGTCGGAGCGCTCGGCGGTCAGGAGCGTGTGCGTGAGGTCGCGAAGGAGCGCGGCGTCCCGGTCGTGGTCGGCAGGTTCAGCCGGAAGGGGGTCGCGGGTACGCCAGATCCGGCGGCGGGGGGCGGGGGTCACGCTCGGGAATATCGCCTCTGGCGAGGCACCGTGAGGGCCTTCTGTGCGCCGAAGACGGGTGCGCGAGAGTGATCAGTGCGGAGGCGCGGAGCGCCCTCAACTCGCCGCGACCCAGGCCGTTCCGACCGCGACGAGGGCACAGAGCGGCGTGAAGAGTCTCGCGTCCCACGTCGCGAACGTCGTGCCGCGCACGCGCCGGAAGAGGCCGACGTACTTGAACTCGCCGATCGTGCGGAGCGCGAAGGTGGCCGCTACGCCCCAGGTGCCGAGTCGGATCAGCGAGGGTGGGACGGGAAGTCCGATGATCGCGGCGCGCGCGAGCACGATCGCGCTGGCCAGCACGAGCAGTGCGGCGACTGCGAGCGTGGGGACGGGACCGGGCGTGAACAGCTGGGAGCCGTCCGGGCGGACCGGCACCGCCGCGCTCTTGCCGGTGCCGCGGATGGCCCAGCCGACGTGCATCGCGGCGAGGATCGCGAAGGTGATGGCGAGGGCAAGGGCGATCACGCGGGACCAGGGCACAATGGTGTCGGCCGCTACCGCGCGCGGACGAGCTTCCGGCACGACCACGGCTCGTCGCCGCTGACGGAGAGCGTGTCGCCGCGGAACCGGTAGTTGCGCCGCTGGTCGGTTCCGATGTAGCTCGGGATGGTCCCGCCGCGGACGTGGTGCACGACGGTGGAGTCGGATGTGATCGTGTATGTGCCGAAGTACCCGAAGTAGGACTCGCGCAGCTCGGCCATTCCACGGAACGGGACCGAGTCCTGCAGGAAGGCGCGCGGCGGTGCGGCCCGCATCGCCTGGATGGAGAGATTGCCGGCGGCGTCGTAGACGAAGAAGCCGATCGGGCCGCGTCCGAGCGAGTAGGTCGTGTCGCCGGAGGCCTCGACGTTGCAGAACTCGACGAGGCGCCAGGTGCCGACCAGGCGCGGCACGGGAGCCTGCGCGGCGACCGCGGTACCGGAGCACGCGAGGGCGAGTGTGACGGAGCAGAGCGATCGGATCACGTCGGACCTTCGGTTCAGGGGCGAGCGGACGCGCGGCGCGCCTTCACCGATTCGCCCACCATCTCGGCGAGGACCTTCACGTCCACATCGGCGAGCGTCTTGATGTGGAGGCAGCCCCCGGCCTGCTTGTGCTTGCCGAGCTTCTTGGCCAGCGCCTCGTAGCGTGGATAGCG
>CAZIDS010000434.1:0-1959 GCA_964537945.1 uncultured Gemmatimonas sp.
CCTTCCCGCGCGCGACCTCGGCGAGCACGCCCGCCTTGCCGTTGAAGTGCAGGTAGGTGCCCACCGTGCCGTCGCTCTTGAAGCGCGCGACGCGGCGGAGCTCGACCTTCTCGCCGGTCTTGGCCGAGGCGGCCTTCACCACGGCGCCGACCGTCTGCGACTTGTCGGCGAACCAGGGCGTGCCGAGGTAGGCGCCCTCGGCGCCCACGGCGACGAGGCCGTCGACCGCGGCGTCCTGCGCGACCTGCTCGACCATCTGCTTCGACAGGGCGACG
This sequence comes from uncultured Gemmatimonas sp., assembly GCA_964537945.1. Classification (GTDB taxonomy): domain Bacteria; phylum Gemmatimonadota; class Gemmatimonadetes; order Gemmatimonadales; family Gemmatimonadaceae; genus Pseudogemmatithrix. Next base: position 276 of record CAZIDS010000434.1, read on the forward strand.
AACTCGTCGTTGCGGCCGACGAAGTCGGTCTCGCAGTTGAGCTCGATCATCGCGGCGACGGCGCCATCGGGGCTCGTCCACGTGACGATCTGGCCCTCGGAGGCGGCGCGGTCGGCGCGCTTGTCGGCCTTGGCGATGCCCTTCTTGCGCAGGAGGTCGGCCGCGGCGTTCATGTCGCCGGCGGCCTCCTCGAGCGCCTTCTTGCAATCCATCATGCCGGCGCCGGTGCGGGCCCGGAGCTCAGCGACATCCTTCGCGGTGATCGTGGCAGCCATCGTCATCTCGGTCCTGATGCGTATGCGGTATCTGTGGAATCGCCGCCGGGGAGTGCAGAGACCCACCGGCGGCGACGGAAAGTTACTCAGGGGCGGACCCCTGCACTACACGGCGGTCACTCGGCCGCGTCGTCGCCCTCGGCCTCGCCGGCCTCGGCGGCCTCGGTGCCCGGCTTGAGTCGCGCCGCGATCGCGTCCGGCTTCGCCCGGCGGCGGCGCGGACGGCGCTTGCGGTCGCGCTCGCCGTCGCCCCGCTCCTTCTCGGTGCCGCGCTCGGACGACCACGTGGTCGCCTCGCCCGGCTCCTCGACCTCGTTGCGGACCGGCGCCTCGCGGCGGGCCTCGACGATCGCGTTCGCGAACGCGCCCGTGATGAGCTCGACCGAGCGGATCGCGTCGTCATTGCCCGCGATCGGGACGGAGATGAGGTCCGGGTCCGAGTTCGTGTCGCAGATCGCGACGATCGGGATGCCGAGCTTGTTCGCCTCGTCGACCGCGATCCGCTCCTTCTTGGCGTCGACGATGAAGAGCAGCCCCGGGAGGCGGCCCATCGTCTTGATGCCCGAGAGGTTCTTCAGGAGCTTGTCGCGCTGGCGGGTCATCATGAGCTGCTCCTTCTTCGTGTAGTTCTCGAAGGAACCGCCCGCCTCGGAGCCCGCCTCGAGCTCCTTGAGCTTCTTGATCTGCTTCTTGACGGTGGCGAAGTTCGTCAGGAGCCCACCGAGCCAGCGCTCGGTGACGTGCATGGCGCCGGCGCGGTCCGCCTCGGACGAGACGATCTGCGCGAGCTGCCGCTTGGTGCAGACGAAGAGGACGTTCTCGCCGCGCATGATCACCTCGCGCGCGAGCTTCTGCGCGAGCTCGATCTGCTTGAGCGTCTTCTGGAGGTCGATGATGTGGATCCCGTTGCGCTCCGCGAAGATGAAGCGGCGCATCTTGGGGTTCCACCGGCGCGTCTGGTGCCCGAAGTGGACACCGGCCTTGAGGAGTTCGTCGAGCGAGGGCTGGGACATCTGGGGATTCCTGGCTGGTTGGGTTCGTCGCGGGTCCTCGTCGTCTCCGCTCGCCGCGCCGGAGGCGCGGCACCGAGCGGAGACTCAGACTCGCTGAGGGATTCGAAGGAGGCCGAAGGATGGAGGCAGAAGGTGACCTTCCACCTTCATCCTTGCGCCTTCATCGTCGTGCTTAGCGCTTGCTGAACTGGAACCGCTTGCGGGCCTTCGGGCGGCCCGGCTTCTTGCGCTCGACCGCACGCGCGTCGCGCGTGAGGAGGCCGAGGTCACGCAGCTTGCGGCGGTACGTCTCGTCGATCTTCACGAGCGCGCGGGCGATCGCGAGCGCGAGCGCCCCGGCCAGGCCGGTCTGGCCGCCGCCGGTGAGGTTCGCCTGCACGTCGTAGCTCCCGAGCG
>CAZIDS010000435.1:0-1938 GCA_964537945.1 uncultured Gemmatimonas sp.
GCGCAACCGCCAGCCGTACGAGAACGTCCTCGAGACGATCGGCTGGACGCCGCTCATCCGGCTCTCCCGCGTCACGCAGGGGATCCGCACGCCGGTCTACGCGAAGGCGGAGATCTTCAATCCCGGCGGGAGCCTCAAGGACCGCATCGGGCTCCCGATCATCGAGGAGTTCGAGCGCACGGGGCAGCTGAAGCCCGGCGGCACGATCGTCGAGGGCACGAGCGGCAACACCGGCATCGGCCTCGCGATCGCGGCGGCGCTGAAGGGGTACCGCTGCATCTTCACGATGCCCGACAAGATGAGCCAGGAGAAGGTGCGGCTCCTCAAGGCGTTCGGCGCGCAGGTGATCATCACGCCGACAGCGGTGCCGCCCGAGCACCCGGACAGCTACACGTCGATGGCGAAGCGGATCGCGGAAGAGACGCCGAACGCGGTGCTCGCGAACCAGTTCTACAACCAGGTGAACCCGCAGGCGCACTACGCGTCGACCGGGCCCGAGCTCTGGGCGCAGACGGAGGGGCGGATCACGCACTTCGTGACCGGCGCGGGGACGGGCGGCACGATCACCGGCGTCGGGCGCTTCCTGAAGGAGAAGAACCCGAAGGTGCAGATCGTCGGTGCCGACCCGGTGGGGTCGATCCTCGCCGAGGTGTGGAGATCGAACGGCGCGAACAAGCCGCAGGGCACGCCCTACAAGGTCGAGGGCATCGGGCAGGACAAGGTCCCGGGCACGCTCGACCTCTCGCTGATCGACGAGTTCCAGACGGTGAGCGACCGCGACGCGTTCGCGATGGCGCGGCGGCTGACGCGCGAGGAGGGACTCTTCGTCGGCGGCTCGTCGGGGCTGATCGCGACGGTCGCGCTGAACGTCGCGCGGCGGATCAACGACCCGGGCGCGTGCGTCGTGACGGTCCTCTGCGACACGGGCGAGCGCTACCTCTCGACGCTCTACAACGACGAGTGGATGCGCGAGAACCAGATGCTCGACGCCGAGAAGATGATGCTCGGGCAGCTGCTCGGCGCGAAGGGCGGCGAGATCCCCGCGCTCGTGAGCGCAGGTCCCGGGATGTCGGTGCGCCAGGCGCTCGGGCTGATGAGCCTGCACAACGTCTCGCAGCTGCCGGTGATGGACGGCGCGAACTGCGTCGGCTCGGTGAGCGAGAGCGTGCTGAGCGTGCGCGGGCTCGAGGACACGAAGGTGCTCGAGCGCACCGTGAGCGACGTGATGGACTCGCCGTTCCCGGTGGTGGACGCGCAGATGCCGGTCGACGCGGCGGTGAAGATGCTCGGCCGCAGCAACCCGGCGGTCCTCGTGCGCGAGGCGGGGACGGTGCAGGGCATCCTCACCCGCAGCGACCTGCTGCAGTACATGATGGCCCGCTGAGATGGCGCTCCGGATCCTGCTGCTGAAGGGCGGCGACTCGTCGGAGCGCGAGGTGTCGCTCTCGAGCGGCGCGCGCGTGGCCGAGGCACTGCGCGCGCGCGGGCACGCGGTCACCGAGGCCGACCCCGCGGGCGACGCGTTCGCGGTGATCGCATCGGCGAAGGCGAATGACGTGACGTGGCTCGCGCTGCACGGCGGCGCGGGCGAGGACGGCACGATCCAGGCGATGTTCGACCTCGCGGGCGTGCGCTACACGGGGAGCGGGCACATCGCGAGCGCGATCGCGATGGACAAGGACCTGTCGAAGATCCTGTTCCGCGCCGGCGGCGTGCCGACCGCGGACTGGTGGATGCTGCGCGCGGGCGAATCGGAGGAGTGGCGCTCGCCGGCCTATGCGGCGCGCGCGGCGCGCGCGCTGGGCCTGCCACTGGTGGTGAAGCCGTCGAAGCAGGGCTCGACGGTGGGGCTCAGCATCGTGAAAGCGACGGAGAATCTCGCGCCGGCGATCGTCGAGGCGTTCAAGCACGACGACGAGGTGATGCTCGAGAGCTACG
>CAZIDS010000436.1:0-1933 GCA_964537945.1 uncultured Gemmatimonas sp.
GCGGCAGACTGCGCCGCGGTCTCTTGCTACGCGCCGGGGCGACCGCTGCGGAGCCTACGCGCCGCGCTCCCCATCAGCGCGGCGGCTGGCTCCTGAGGAGGCGCCGGCTGCTGCGCCGGCCGGCTTCGCGCGCTTCGGCCACCCGCTCGCGCGTCGAGCCGGATGCGGGAGGAGGGAGCGCGGGGGTGCCGCGAGAGCCGGGCCCGCCGCGTAGCAAGAGACGGCCGCGCCGTTGCGGCCGGCTCGCAGCGTCCAAGCGGCAGGCCCGGCGAAGCGGCACCCCCGCGCGACCGACCGCGCACCGAAGTTCGCAGTCGAGCCGAGCCGAGGCGCGCTAGGCAGGCCGAGCGCGAAGGTGTGCGATGCCGAGCGCATTGACGGTGAGGAGCACGACGAGGTCCCCCGCGATGTCGCCCGATTGCTCGCCCGTCACCCAGAGGCAGCGCAACAGCGCGATGCCCACCGACACGATGAGGGGCGGGACCGCCTGCAGCATAGGGCGGTTGCGGAGCCCGGCGTAGTACGCGAAGAGCCACACCAGCGGCGTCCGGATCGAGAGCGCGCTGCCCGCGGGCCGCGACGCGTTCAGGCCGAGGATCAGCAGCGCGGTCACGACCCCCAGCATCAGCATCCCGCGCTCGTAGTCCTGCCGCGGGCGGAGGCGGCCGAGCCACCAGAGGCCGGCCAGGATCACCGCCAGGAAGGCGAGGCGCAGGCCGAACCGGGTGTTCAGAAGGGCGCTCGACTGGGCCGCGACCAGGAAGTCGGTCCGCTGGAACCAGAGCGTCGGGAGCAACAGGATCAGGAGGGCCGTGCGCGCCGCGCGCCGGTCCTGCTCGCCGGGCAGCGTCAGGGGGTCCACTGCGTCCATCGGGCCAGACCGGAATGTCGCCGGGTCCACAGGGGCCTCCCCACTCGGAAGGGGTCGGGGCGATTATATTCTAGGGCTATGCGAATCCGCAACATCGCCATCATCGCGCACGTCGACCACGGCAAGACGACCCTGGTCGACCAGATGCTCCGGCAGGCCGGTGCCTTCCGCGAGAATCAGGTCGTGTCCGAGCGCGTGATGGATTCCAACCCGCTCGAGCGCGAGCGCGGCATCACCATCCTCGCCAAGAACACCTCGATCCACTGGGGTGACACCAAGCTCAACATCGTCGACACGCCAGGCCACGCCGACTTCGGCGGCGAGGTCGAGCGCATCCTGCGCATGGTGGACGGCGTGCTGCTCGTCGTCGACGCGTTCGACGGCCCGATGCCGCAGACCCGCTTCGTGCTCCGCAAGGCGCTCGCCCTCGGCCGCGCCGTGATCATCTGCATCAACAAGATCGACCGCCCGGGCGCCGACCCGATGCGCGTCCACGAGGAGGTCCTCGACCTCCTCATCGAGCTCGAGGCGAACGAGACGCAGCTCGACGCGCCGGTCGTCTACGCCTCCGGCCGCGACGGCATCTCGACGCTCGACATGGACGTCACGCCGGTGGACCTCCACCCGCTCTTCGACACCATCGTGAAGCACGTCCCCGCGCCGCCGAGCGACGCGGCCGGCGGCTTCCAGATGCTCGTGTCGACGATCGACTACTCGAACTACCTCGGCCGCCTCGCCATCGGGCGCATCGAGCGCGGCACGGTGAAGGTGGGCGACACCGTGCACCTGCTGCCCGTGGACCACTCGGCGAAGGGGCACCCGGGGCGCGTCACCAAGCTCTACGGGTTCGAGGGGCTCGAGCGCGTCGAGGTCCCGAGCGCCAGCGCGGGCGAGATCGTCTCGCTGGCCGGCCTCGAGGGCGTCGAGATCGGCCTGACCATCACCGATCCCGAGCATCCCGACCGCCTCGAGGGCATCGCGGTCGAGGAGCCGACGATCTCGGTGGACTTCCTCGTCAACAACTCGCCGTTCGCGGGCAAGGACGGCAAGTACGTCACGAGC
>CAZIDS010000437.1:0-1920 GCA_964537945.1 uncultured Gemmatimonas sp.
CCACTCGTCGACGCGGCGCGCGCCCTCGAGCAGCAGCGACTCCGGGTTGATGGAGACGAGGAAGTCCTGCTCCTCGGGCCGGATGTCCGACTCGAAGTTGAAGTTCCCCTCGGCCCAGGTGAAGAGGAAATAGACCGCCTCCTCGATCTGGATCCGGATCTGCGCGTGCAGCGTCTCCTTCGAGAGCATCCCCTGGTCCACGAGGAGCTCGCCGAGGCGCTTGCCGCGCGCCTTGTCCTGCATCGCGATCGCGGCGTCGAGCTGCGTCTGCTGCAGCACGCCGCTCTTCACGAGGATGTCGCCGAGGCGGTCGCGCCTGTTGACGATCGACGCGTAGCTGATCCGCCCCTTGTCGAAGAAGATCGAGCCGAAGTTGTTGCGGTGCGTGACCGAGAGGCAGCCGCTCTTCTTGCCCATCGAGAGGAGCTGGAGCACGTCGGGGAGCGACGCTTCCTTGAGGGAGCCGCGGATCGCCATTACCGGAGCTCCTCGATGAGGCGGGCGACGATGTCGGGCCACTCCCAGACCACGCGCTCGCGGTCGAGGAAGGTGCGGTCCCCGGCGGCGGAGGCCGCGGCCGCGGGGGCGATGGCGCCGGACGCGGCGCTGCCGAGCCCGAGCTCCTCGCGCGCGAGCGCGGCGTCGAGCGTCGCGCCGCGCGCGTCGGCGGCCGCGGCGAGGCGGTTCACCACGCCGATCAGCTCGCGCACGCTGTGCACCGGCCCCTCGCAGATGACGTCGAGCAGCTCCGGCGGCGCGGGGCGGCCGAGCGTCGCGAGGAAGCGCGCGACGAGCTTCTCGCGCAGCGGGCGGTCGGGGGGCTGGATCTCGGCGGTGAGGCCGCCCTCGAAGCGCGAGCGGAGCCGCGCGGCGAGGTCGGGGATCTCGGCCGCCGGCCGGTCACTCGACAGGATGATCTGCTTCCCCGCCTCGGCGAGCTCGTTGAAGACGAGGAAGAACTCCTCCTGCGTCCGCTCCTTGCCGGCGAGGAACTGCACGTCGTCGACGATGAGCGCGCCGGCCGCGCGATAGCGATTGCGCCACCGCTCCACGGTGCCGGCCTCGATCGCCGCGAGCAGCTCGTCCACGAGCGACTGCGCGTGCACGCACCCGACCGCGAGCCCGGCGTTGCGCGCCGCGATGGCGTTGCCGATCGCGTGCACGAGGTGCGTCTTGCCGACGCCGCTCGCGCCGGTGACGAAGAGCGGGTTGTAGCGCACGCCGGGCTGCTCGATCACCGCGTCGGCGGCGTGCACGGCCAGCTGGTTCGATGCGCTCTCGTCGAAGCCCTCGCGCGTGAAGGCCGGATTCGGCCCCGGGGGCGGCATCTCGCCGGCGAGCGCCCGCTCGACGAAGTCCTCCGCTTCGGCGAGCCGCTCCGGATCGCGGAAGACGGCGTGCCCGCCGAGCGCGCGGTCCACCTTCGTCGCCTCGCCCTCGAGCTGGCGCAGGTGCTCCACCGCCTCGACGAAGACCGCGACGAGCTTCGGCACGTCGGGGTCCTTCGGCAGCGCGAGCGCGCGCTCGAGCACGGCGGTGCGGTACCCCTCGCCCTGCCAGTAGGCGATCGTCTCGCGCAGCCGCACCTGCCAGCTCTCGACGTGCAGCTGCACGACGCTCGCGACGTCGGTGAGGAACGAGAGGAACTCCCCCGAGCTGCCGAGCGCGCCGACGTCGCCGGGCAGCGGCGTGCGCGCGACGGTCGTGCGTTCGCCGCCGAGCGTCTGCTTGGCGATCCACTGGTTCAGCGCGCCCTGCAGCTCCCGCACCGAGACGACGCCCTTCTTGGCGAGCGTGTCGAGCGACGAGTCGGGGATCACGACGCCGCGCTCGCGGCAGGCGGCGCGGAGGATCGCGACCCGCGCCTCGTACTCCGGCGCCCCGACGTCGACGACGAGCCCGCCGGCGAGCCGCTGGATA
>CAZIDS010000438.1:0-1919 GCA_964537945.1 uncultured Gemmatimonas sp.
CGTCGCGGCGAGCTTCAACAACATCATGGACTTCCTGCAGCTCGTCTTCGCGTTCGTGAACGCGCCGCTCTTCGCAACCTTCGCGCTCGGCATGTTCTGGGGCCGCGCGACGGGGCACGGCGCCTTCTGGGGGCTGCTGAGCGGCATCATCGGCGCGGCGGTGCACCACGGGCTCTCGCTCGCCGCCGGCGCGACGGCGGGCATCAAGGGCGGCTTCCTCGGCGTGATGCTCACCTATCCGAGCGAGATGGCGCAGACCTTCTGGACCGCGATCGTCGCGTGGGTCACCTGCTTCGTGGTGACGATCCTCGTCAGCTATGCGACGCCGCCGCGCGCGACCGAAGAGCTGCGCGGGCTCGTCTACGGCTTCACCGCGAAGCCCGATGACACCGCCGCGCACTGGTGGCAGCGGCCCGCGTGGCTCGCCTGCCTCGTGCTCGCGGCGATGGTCACCCTCAACCTCCTGGTGCTCTGATGTCCGGCGCCGCGATGCTCGACGTCCGCAAGCCGATCGGTGCGCTCTTCGCCGCGCTCGGCTTCCTCCTCACGAGCTACGGTTTCGCGACGATGGGCGCGCCAGGGTCGCGTCCCACGGGCGTGCCGATCGTGCCGATCTGGGGCGTGGTGCTGCTCGTCTTCGGGCTGGGGATGCTCTGGATCAGCCGTCGGCCGGCTGCGCCCCGGCCCTGATCAGGCCGGCGCCGGTCAGCAGCACCACCGCGGCGACGAGGATCCGCACCGCGTCGAGCGGCATCGAGCCCACGAGATAGACGGCGATCAGCACGGCCGGCACGCCACCGAGCGTGAGCCCGAGGCTCGTCGCGCGGTCGTAGCGACCGGCCTTGATGAAGCGCCAGCTCGCGACCGGCATCAACGCCGCGCAGCTCCCCATCATGATCGGGAAGGCCGCGGTCGGCGTCATGCCCAGCGCGTAGACGAGCACCATGCACGGGCCGTAGAGCCCGATGCCGATGGTCATCAGCGCGCCCAGCACCAGGTTGCCGATGATCGCGACGGCGAGCGCGCGCCCGTGGAGCCCGATCGCCGACCCGCCGCCGGGCAGCAGTGCGGCGGCGGTCGCGGCCATCATCAGGCCCATCACCACGAGCGCGATGCCCATCCCGAGCTGGATCCGTCGCCGCGGCAGCCGCGAGACGATCCCGGCGCCGAACCAGGCGCCGACGACCGACGCGAGGATCATCGCGACCAGTGTCGTCCGCTCGACCGGGAAGGCGTGGATGAACAGCACCGCCTGCAGTACGGTCGGCAGCGCGTGCCCCACGTTCAGCGTGCCCGGCAGCAGCGCGTCGTCGAGGCGCGCGAAGCGGCGCAGCAATGCGGTCGTCGGCGCGAAGGAGCCGATGCCGAGCGCATCGAAGAAGTTCGTGGCGGCGCCGATGGCGACCTCCGGCCCGGACGGCGCCCGCCGGGCGCCGTCCGCCGGACCCTGCGGCGCGAGACTCGTCGTCACGCGCCGCCGGCGTTGAGCGCGCTATGCTTCCGTGCGTAGCCGAAGTAGAAGGTCATGCCGAGGGCGAGCCATCCCGCGAGCCGAAGCCAGTTCGCCATCCCGAGTCCGTAGATCATCGCCGCGCACACGATGATGCCGAGCGACGCGACGACGGGCAAGGCCGGGACCTTGAACCCGCGGGGCACGTCAGGCCGCCGCACGCGCATGATCCAGACGCCGGCGCACACGAGGATGAACGCGAAGAGCGTGCCGATGCTCGTCATCTCGCCGACGACGTCACCCGGCATGAACGCGCCGACGAGCGCCGTGAAGACGAAGAAGATCAGGTTCGACTTGTACGGTGTCTGGAAGCGCGGGTGCAGGTCGGCGAAGACCTTCGGCACGAGCCCGTCCTTGGCCATCGTGTAGAACACGCGCGACTGGCCGAGCAGCATCACCAGGATCACCG
>CAZIDS010000439.1:0-1911 GCA_964537945.1 uncultured Gemmatimonas sp.
CCGTCGCGTCGAGGTGGTGACGCCGGTGGCGAACCTGAACTTCCAGGAACGTCTGCAGCAGGTGCTCGAGGTCTGCCTCAACGACAACCGGCAGGCGTGGGACCTGCAGCCGGACGGCAGCTACGTCCAGCGCGAGCCGGGCGACCGGAACGAGCGCGCGACGCACCGGATGCTGCTCCGGGACTCGTGGGGCGCGAACAAGGACAGCGGCACCTTCGCGATCCCGGCGAGCCCGCTCGCGAACCCGAGGTCGGCCGGCCGCCCGCCCTCCTCCTCGATGGCGTTCCTCGCGATCCCCGAGGAGCCGTAGCGCCGCAGGATCGCCGGGCCGGCGTCAGCCCTCGGCGTGGTGCTTGATCGTCTTCCCTTCCACCAGGAAGACCACGTCCTCGGCGATGTTGGTGGCGAGGTCGGCGACGCGCTCGAGGTTGCGCGAGACGAGGAGCACCTCCATCCCGCTGCTGATCGTCTGCGGGTCCTCCATCATGTGCGTGAGGAGGATCCGGAAGACGGAGCGGTTGAGGGCGTCCACCTGGTCATCCCGGCGGCAGATCTCGCGGCCGGCGACGGCATCGCCGCGCACGAAGGCGTCGATCGACTCGGCGAGCATCTCGCGGGCGAGGCGCGCCATGATCACGATCTCCTGCTCCGCCATCAGCGGCCGCTTCGCGACGCGGGTGGCCGACTGCGCGATGTTCACCGCGTGGTCGCCCACGCGCTCGAGATCGGTCGCGATCCGGAGGACCGAGGTCAGGGTGCGGAGGTCGCGCGCCATCGGCTGCTGCAGGGCGAGGAGCCCGATCGCGCGCTCCTCGAGTTCCACCTCGAGGAGGTCGATCGCCGCGTCGCCGGTGATCACCTCCTGGGCGCGCGCGCTGTCGCGGCGGAGCAGCGCCTCGACCGAGAGGGCGAGCGCCGCCTCGGCGGCGCCCGACATCGCGACCAGCTTCGACCGCACCTCCGCCAGCTCCTCGTGGAAATGCCGGTGCAACCCGGTCATCCGAACCTCCCGGTGATGTAGGCCTCCGTGCGCGCCTCGCGCGGGGCCGTGAAGATGCGCTGCGTGTCGCCGATCTCGACCAGCCGCCCCGCCTCGAAGAACGCGGTACGCGACGCGACCCGGGCCGCCTGCTGCATGTTGTGGGTGACGATCACGATCGTGTAGTCCTCGCGGAGCTCGAAGAGGAGCTCCTCCACCTTCTGCGTCGCGATGGGATCGAGCGCCGAGCAGGGCTCGTCCATGAGCAGGACGGTCGGCGCGTTGGCGAGCGCGCGCGCGATGCAGAGCCGTTGCTGCTGTCCGCCCGAGAGCCCGGTCGCGGGATCCTCGAGGCGGTCCTTCACCTCGTCCCAGAGCGCGGCGCGCCGCAGCGAGCGCTCCACGACCTCGCCGAGCTCGGCGCGCGGCACGAGCGCGTTCATCCGCGGGCCGTACGCGACATTGTCGAAGACCGACTTCGGGAAGGGGTTCGGGCGCTGGAAGACCATGCCCACGCGGAGGCGGTGGGCGACGAGGTCCACCCGCGGGCCGAGCACGTCGCGTCCCTCGACGCGCAGCGTCCCCTCGGCGCGCGTGCCGACCACGAGGTCGTTCATGCGGTTGATGCACCGCAGGAAGGTGCTCTTCCCGCAGCCCGACGGGCCGATGATCGCCGTGACGGCGCGGGGCGCGAAGGCGAGCGAGATGTCGTGCAGCACCTGCCGCTCGCCGTACCAGAACCGGAAATCGCGCGCCTCGATGGCCGCGACGGTCGCCGGCTCGGCGGTGGCGGGCGGCGCCGCGATGGTCGTCATCCGAACCGCCCGGTCACGTAGGCCTCGGTGCGCGAATCGACCGGCGCGGTGAAGACCTGCCGCGTCTCGCCGTGCTCGACCATCGTGCCCAGATAGAAGAAGGTCGTCGTGTCCGAG
>CAZIDS010000440.1:0-1894 GCA_964537945.1 uncultured Gemmatimonas sp.
CCCCCCGGCTGCTTCTGCACGCGCTTCGCCTGACGCCACGCCGCCAGCGCGACCAGGTCGCCGCGGAAGGTCGTGCGCACGATCGCGTCGAGCCGCTCGATCGCGCGGCGGCCGCGGACCAGCTGCACCTGCAGGCCAGCGCCGGCGGCGATCTTCGTGCGCACCTGCGCCGCCTTGCCTCCCATCGTCCGCTCGAGCGCGTTCCGCGCATTGGCGAACTGCGCGAGGAAGTCCGCCGGCAGCCCGTTCGCGACGAACACCGCCTCGAACGGCCGCGCCGCCTCGATCATGCCGTCGGCCGCCGCCAGCGCGCGCGTCGGGCTCAGCGCGTGGCGCGGCATGCGGAGCGCCGCCGGCAGGCGCACGTCCGACTGCGGCTCGATCTGCGACCGCGCGATCGACACGATCGGACGCATGTGGTCGTCGAGCAGCGCCCCGATCAGGTCCTTCTGCTTCTGCACCTCGCCGCGGCTCAGCACCTGCCCCGTCACCTGGGCCCCCGCGAACTCGCGCAGGCGCCGCACGACGTCGTCGAGCATCTCGCGCGCGCTGGCGTACGAGAGGCGCCCGGTCGCCGGGTACGCATCGAGGAAATCGCGCACCCGCACGAGCGAGTCCATGACCTGCTTCTGCCTGATGTCCATCGTCCCTTCCCTCCCCCATGGATGTGTGTGGACGCGATCTGCCCCGGGGTTCCCGCCCGTGCGCGTCCTTCACGGGCGGCGATGCTGCCCTCTCCGACGCCGTCGCTGATCGCTCGTCGTCCGTCGCCTGCCGCGGCCGCTCCGCTGCTGCCCATCGCCGCTCCGTCGCTGCCCATCGCCAGTCGGCAGCCGCCCACTGCCGCTCCGCCGCTGCCCATTCCTCGGGCGTCGCCTGCCGGTCCCACGCCGACCGTGGTTCGTCGGAGTCCGCAGCTCGCCCGTCGCGGCCCGTCGCTGGTCCGTTCGCGCCCGTCGCTGCCCACTCGTCGGCCGCAGCTGCCCACCGGTCGGGCGTCGGCTGCGCGTTCGAGGCCGCAGCGCGCTGGTTGTGGTCCGTCGGTCGCGAGTCGCAGGCCGCCGCTGGTCTCTCGCCGTCCGTCGGCGCCCACCGAGCGCCCGTCGCGTGCCCTTCCGCGGACGCAGCGTGCGAGTTCGAGTCCGCAGCGTGCCGGTTCCGCGACGCCTCGATCTCGTTCCCTCTGCTCCTATATGACTTGAGCGCCCCGATTCGGGTGAATGCCTCGGTGGCCAGTTCGTCCCGCCATTCTGGCATTCATATCAATCGCCCTCTCTCAAGATGTACCAGTAGAGGGACTCGTTCAGGCGTTCTCACCGACATCCACCCGCCACGCCATGCGACTCGCACGCTCCGAGCGGCCATGCAGATCATCCAGGCCATGCAACGGAAGTGATCCCGGGCTCGCGGTCATCGAGCCCGCGGCGCATCGCACGATCGCGCCGGAGCTGGAACTGCTCTTCGAGGAGGCCTATCTGCGGCTGCACGGATGGCTGCAGCGCCACGCGGAGCGGTTCCTGTGCCGCGAGGACGCGGAGGATGCCGTGGGCGATGCGATCCTCTCGCTCTGGCGACGCTGGCCGTCGCTCGCGCCCGAGCAGCGCACCGATCGCTTCATCATGAGGGCCGTCACGTACAGCGCGTTCGCGAAGCGGCGCGCGAACAAGCCGTTCGAATCACTCGAGGACGCCGAGCTCGAGATCGCCGATCGGGAGGCGATGGCCGGACTGCAGCCGACCCGGGGGGAGACCGCCGGCGACGTCCTCGACCTCGTCCTCGCGGCGATGTCGCCGCGCCGGCGCGCCTCGTTCCTCCTCGTGCGCGAGCAGGACTGCACGTATCAGGAAGCGGCCGAGTCGCTGGGGGTGAGCGTGGACAGCATCAAGACGCATCT
>CAZIDS010000441.1:0-1892 GCA_964537945.1 uncultured Gemmatimonas sp.
CGAAGTCGAACGACACCACCGAGTGCACCGAGAGCACCAGCGGCGTCGAGAACGCGGCGAGGAACAGGTAGGCGCGGGCGAAGTGCCGCCACTCCCGCTCGCTGTTCCGCCACCCGAAGCTCAGGATCGACAGGATCTGCTTGCGCAGCGGGTTCTTCTCCCGGTCGCGTAGCACCGCGATGTCGGGGATCAGCCCGACGAAGAGGAAGGTCGTCGAGATCGTCAGGTAGGTCGTGATCGCGAAGACGTCCCACACCAGCGGCGACTTGAAGTTCGGCCAGATGAGCCGCCAGTTCGGGTACGGGATCAGCCAGAAGAACTTCCACGGCCGGCCGATGTGGATGATCGGGAAGAGGCCCGCGGTCATGACCGCGAACACCGTCATCGCCTCGGCGGCGCGGTAGATCGTCGTACGGAACCCGGCGCGGAACAGGTAGAGGATCGCCGAGATCAGCGTCCCCGCGTGCCCGATGCCGACCCAGAACACGAAGGTGATGATGTAGACGCCCCACATCACCGGCGGATTGTAGCCGGCGACGCCGAGGCCCTGGTGGATCTGGTAGCCCCAGCTCGCGATGCCGAGCCCGAGGCAGGTGATCGCGATCAGCAGCCCGCCGAACCAGGCCTTCGTCGGCTGCAGGATCGACAGGATCTCCCGGTCGACCTGCTCGTAGTCCTTGACCGCGGGGAGCTGGATGTCGGCCGACGCGATGTTCGGGCGGCGCGGCTCGTCGGGAGTGGCGATGGCAGTCATCGTCGCGCCCCCTTACGCCGTCGCCGACGCCGACGGCGCCGGATGGTTGACCTTCTTCAAGTAGACCACCGCGGTGAAGGTGTTGAGCTCCTCGAACACGTGGTAGGCACGGCGGTCCTTCGCCCACTTCGCCACCGACCAGCTCTCGTCGGCCGCGTCGCCGAACACGATCGCCCGCGACGGGCAGGCCTGCGCGCAGGCCGTCGTGAACTCGTCCACCTGCAGGTCGCGCCCCTCGAGCGCCGCGCGGTTCTCGGCCTCCTTGATGCGCTGCACGCAGAACGAGCACTTCTCCATGATGCCCTTGTTGCGCACCGTCACGTCCGGGTTCAGCTGCCAGAGCAGCGGCTCCGGGAACGCGTACTGCGCGCGCGTCGGGTCGCCGTAACCGAACCAGTTGTAGTAGCGGACCTTGTACGGGCAGTTGTTCGAGCAGTACCGCGTGCCGACGCAGCGGTTGTAGACCTGCACGTTCAGCCCGTTCGGCGCGTGGTAGGTCGCGTACACCGGGCAGACGGGCTCGCACGGCGCGTTGCCGCAGTGCTGGCACATCATCGGGATGAACCGCGTCTCGAAGTCCGGCGCCTCGGGGTCGAAGTGCACGTCCTTCGGCTCGCGGTCGAGCTCCCAGTACCGCTCGAGGCGGATCCAGGCCATCTCGCGCGAGCGCGTGATGTTCGCGCCGAAGCCGGTGCGGTCCGGCAGCACCTGCGCGCCCTGCCACGACGCACCCACCGTCGGGATGTTGTTCTCGGCGTAGCAGGCCGTCACGCAGGCCGAGCAGCCGGTGCACTTGGCGAGGTCGATCGTCATCGCCCAGCGGCGCCGCGCCGCGCCCGACCAGTGGTCGGGGCTATACTGCCCCTTGTCCTTCGATCCCTCCACGCCGAGCTCGCCCTGCGCGTCGTCCGCCACCGGCGAACGGAGCCCCGGGAGGAACTCGGTGCTCGCCTGGCCGTCGAACACGTGCGGGTGCTCCTCCTCGCCGGCGAGCAGTGCCGGGAGCGCGATCGCCTGCGCGATGCCGCGCCCGTGCTGGCGACCCGAGCCCTCGATCGTGACGATGCGCTCGCTGCCGTTCGCCTTGGTCACGCTCGCCTTCGTCACGCCGAGCGCCGCGCCGCCGGCCCGGTCCTCG
>CAZIDS010000442.1:0-1882 GCA_964537945.1 uncultured Gemmatimonas sp.
GAGCGCCACGTTGACATCGTGGAGGTCACAAGTTCGAGTCTTGTACCGCCCATCGCCTCACGGGGTCATTCTCGTGGGGCGTATTCTCTTCCAGCCGGCGCCGGGACCACGCCCGCGCCGCTCCCCTCACCCCCCGCGAACGATGCGCTACCTCAGGCTCCTCCCGGCACTCTCCCTCCTGGCGGCCGCGCGTCCCGCGCTGGCGCAGGGGAGCAGCTGCCCGGTCGACATCTACCAGCCCGCCGGGCTCTTCTCGGCGAACACGATGATCAACCGCGCCGCGCAGAACCCCGACTCGGCCACGGCCCAGAAGCCGCTGAAGGACGCGATGAAGT
Source organism: uncultured Gemmatimonas sp. (assembly GCA_964537945.1). Taxonomy (GTDB): domain Bacteria; phylum Gemmatimonadota; class Gemmatimonadetes; order Gemmatimonadales; family Gemmatimonadaceae; genus Pseudogemmatithrix. Next base: position 336 of record CAZIDS010000442.1, read on the forward strand.
TCCTCCAGGACGACCGGAAGTTCACGGCGAACCCGGTCGGCCTCGCGTACCTCCGCGCGCAGATCATGGTCCTCTGGCTGCACCAGCCGGGCGGCGCTGAGACGATGACGCGCGAGCAGCTGAACATGGGCGGCGTGAAGACCGAGTCGCTCGACCTCATCTCGACGGCCGATTCGCTGCTGAAGATGGTCGAGGCGGTCGACCCGACGTGCGCCAACGAGACCTATGCCTGGCGCGCGGCGCGTCCGTGGACGTCGCGCATCCAGCGCGTCTACGCGCTCCTTGACTCGAACCGGGTCGACGACGCCGAGCGGCTCGCGAAGCGCGCGGCGCAGCTCTACGCCGCATCGCCGTACGTGCACAACGCCTTCGCGCAGATCGCGCAGAAGCGCAACGACAATGCGGCGACGCTCGCGCACCTGCGGATCGCGATCGAGCAGGCGGCGAAGGACACGTCCTTGGCGACGATGCACCGCCAGATGCGCTTCCAGCTCGCCCAGGTCGCGCAGGGCTACGCGATGACGGACGGCTCCGCGCAGAAGGCGGCGCTGCTGAAGGAGTCCCTCGATGCCTACGTCGGGTTGCTCCGCGAGGCGCCGGCGTCGGAGGAGGGCTCGTATGCCTTCCAGTCGGCGAGCGAGATCGTGCAGCTGTCGCAGGACACGGCCGCGGCGCGCGCGCTGCTCGAGCCGATGGTCGCGGACCCGTCGCCCTACTCGGACCTCACGCTGCTCCTCGGCGCCGACCTCGCCCGCGCCGGCAGCCGCGACGCCGACGCGATGGCACTCTACGCCGGCGCGCTCGCGAAGAACCCGAACATCCGCGACGCGAATTACTTCCTCGCGTACATGTACTACAACGCGAAGCAGCCGGACAAGATGATCCCGCTGACGGAGCGCCTGCTCGAGATCGACCCGTCGAACGGCGACAACTACCAGATGCGCGCGGTCGCCTACCAGCTGATGTTCCAGGCCGAGCGCGACCCGCGGAAGAAGGCCGAGCTGCAGAAGCAGTTCGACGAGTGGTCGGCGAAGGAGAACGCGCTGGCCGCGCAGCACCGGCTCACGGTGAACCGCTTCGAGCGGCGCCGCGAGGGCGCGGCGCTCGGCGGCGAAGTGGAGAACCTCACGAAGGCGCCGAAGACCTTCACGGTCCGGATGATGTTCCTCGACACGGCGGGCAACGTGCTCGAGACGATGACGGCCGAGGTGAAGGACGTGAAGCCGGGCGAGAAGGGCAAGTTCGAGTTCACGCCGACGACCCGCGGCATCGTGGCCTACAAGTACGAGGCGCTGAAGTAGCGGCTCCTGCCCTCGGTGGCGGTGACGGGCGGCTCCGGTTCCGGGGCCGCCCGTCGTGCGTCCGGGATCCCGGTGCCGTGCCCGCCGATCATCCTCGCGGGGGTTTACCGAGGGTGCCGGCCCCCTTAGATTTTGGGTTCCCTTGGAGCCGCTGCCCGAGCGGCACGTCGAGGGCGACGCGCTCGTAGCTCAATTGGATAGAGCATCTGACTACGGATCAGAAGGTTGGGAGTTCGAGTCTCTCCG
>CAZIDS010000443.1:0-1865 GCA_964537945.1 uncultured Gemmatimonas sp.
TGCGCGCGCTCTGCGACCAGCACGGCATCCTGCTGATCTTCGACGAGGTGATCACGGGCTTCGGGCGGCTCGGCTCGCCGTTCGCGGCGCAGCACTTCGGCGTGCTGCCGGACCTGATCACGCTCGCGAAGGGGATCACGAACGCCGCGGTGCCGATGGGCGCGACGGCGGTGCGCGGCGCGATCTACGACACGGTGGTGCGGGCGACCGAGAAGGGGATCGAGTTCTTCCACGGCTACACGTACAGCGGGCATCCGCTCGCGTCGGCGGCGGGGCTCGCGACGCTCAAGCTCTACGCCGACGAGGGGCTGCTCACGCGCGCCGCGTCGCTCGCGAAGACGTGGGAGGACGCGGTGCACGCGCTCAAGGGGGAGCCGCACGTGATCGACGTGCGCAACCTGGGGCTCGTCGCGGGGATCGAGCTCGAGCCGCGCGCGGGCGCGCCGGCGGCGCGCGCGTACGACGTCTTCGTGAATGCGTTCTTCGAGCAGGGATGCCTGATCCGGACGACGGGGGACATCATCGCGCTGTCGCCGCCGTTGATCATCTCCGAGGGGGAGATCGCGGAGCTGGTGGGGAAGGTCCGAGCAGCGATCCGTTCCGTGGCGTGATGTGAGGGATGCGGGAACAGGGAATTCGATGAGGGAGGAGGAATGAGAATCGTGCGCGCGGCCGCCTTCGTGCTGGCGGTACTCTCGACGAGCGGGCTCGGGGCGCAGGTGATCGCGGCGAAGAAGCCGCGCGCGGCGGACCTCGGGATCACGCCGCTCATCGGCGGGGTCGCGGGGCCGCTCGATGCGATCACCGATGTCGCGGGGGTCGAGGTCGGGCATTCGACGATCATCCGCGGGGCCGCGGGACCCCTCGTCGTCGGCACGGGACCCGTGCGCACGGGCGTCACGATCGTGCATCCGCGCGGGCGCGCGAGTGACGATCCCGTCTTCGGCGCCTGGTTCACGCTGAACGGCAACGGCGAGATGACGGGCACGACCTGGCTCGAGGAAGGCGGCATCCTCGAGGGGCCGATCGGCATCACCAACACGAACAGCGTCGGCGTGGTGCGCGACGGCATCCTGCAATGGCAGGTCGGGACGCCGGGACTGCAGCCGTGGGGCCTGCCGGTCGCGGCGGAGACGTGGGACGGCGTGCTGAACGACATCAACGGCTTCCACGTGAAGCCCGAGCACGTGCGCGCGGCGCTCGACGGCGCGCGCGGCGGCGCGGTGCTCGAAGGGGCCGTCGGCGGCGGGACCGGGATGGTCTGTCTCGGCTTCAAGGGCGGCATCGGCACCGCGTCGCGCAAGCTGCCGCCCGAACAGGGCGGCTACACCGTCGGCGTGCTCGTGCAGTGCAACTTCGGCAGCCAGCGCAACCTCATGATCGCGGGCGTGCCGGTGGGGCAGGAGATCACGGACTTGGGCTCGTGCCGCGCGGTGGAGCTGCCGCCGACCGCGGAGGCCGACGCGCGCAACCGGCGCGCGTGCGCGCCGGGCACGACGCGCGACGACACGACCGAACCGATCGAGCTCGGCTCCATCATCGCCGTCGTCGCGACAGACGCGCCGCTGCTGCCGCACCAGCTCAAGCGCATCGCGACGCGTGTCTCGCTCGGCGTCGCGCGCGTGGGCGGGTTCGGCTCGAACGGCTCGGGTGACATCTTCATCGCCTTCTCGACCGCGAACGCGGGCACGACGATGGCGCGCGACAGCGCGACCGTGAAGATGGTCTCGAATGCGATCATCTCGCCGCTGTTCAACGCGACGGTGCAGGCGACGGAGGAGGCGATCATCAACGCGATGCTCGCCTCCGAGACGATGGAAGGCGCGAACGGCGTGCGCGTGTACGGGCTGCCGGCGGAGCGCGTG
>CAZIDS010000444.1:0-1860 GCA_964537945.1 uncultured Gemmatimonas sp.
GGGCCCAGCTCACGTCGGTGGCCATCGCCCGCTTCTGCAGCTGGCGCCAGGCCGCGGGCTGCGCGCGCAGCGCGGCAGTGCGGTCCATCGCGTGCTTGAGCCCGTCGGCGGTGACGGGGGAGAAGACGATGCCGGTACCCATCCTCGCCGCGAGCGCCATCTCGTTCGCGTCCACGACCGTGTCGGCGAGCCCGCCCGTGCGCGCGACCACGGGGACCGCGCCGTAGCGGAGCGCGCAGAGCTGCGTGAGGCCGCAGGGCTCGAAGCGCGACGGCACGAGCAGCGCGTCGGCGCCGGCCTGGATCGCGTGCGCGAGCGACTCGTCGTAGCCCGTGACGACGGCGATGCGTCCCGGGTTCGCGCGCGCGGTCTCGTGGAAGCGCGCCTCGAGGTCGGCGTCGCCCGCGCCGAGGAGCGCGAGCTGGGCGCCCTGCGCGAGCAGGTGGGGCACCGACTCGAGGAGCAGGTCCATCCCCTTCTGCCACGACAGCCGCGTGATCACGCCGTAGAGCAGCGCCTTCGGGCTCGGCTTGAGGCCGAGCCGCTCCTGCAGCGCGCGCTTGTTGGCCGCACGCCGCGGGAACCGTTTCGCGCGGTCGTACTCGGAGGCGATCGCGGGGTCCTTCGACGGATCCCACACCGCCGTGTCGATGCCGTTGAGGATCCCGTGCACGGCGCCGGCCCGCTCACGCAGCAGGCCGTCGAGTCCCATCCCGCCCTCGTGGGTGCGGATCTCGGCGGCGTAGGTCGGCGACACGGTCGTGATGGCGTCGGCGAGCGCGAGCCCCGCCTTCAGGAAGCCGATCCCGCCGTAGTACTCGACGCCCTGCACGGTGAACGCGGTGCGCGGCAGGCCGAGCGGCTCGAGGAGCCACGAGTCGAACTGCCCCTGGAACGCGAGGTTGTGCACCGTCATCACGCTCGGCACGCGCGCGCCGATCGTGCATTTGAGGTAGGCGGGCGCGAGGCCGGCCTGCCAGTCGTGCGCGTGCACGACGTCGGGGAGCACGTCGGGGACCGCGCCGCGCGCGATGTCGGCGGCCACGCGGCCGAGCGCGCCGAAGCGCAGCGCGTTGTCCGGCCAGTCGCGGCCCTGCGCGTCGACGTACGGGTTCCCGTCGCGGCGGTACAGATGCGGCGCATCGATCGCGACGACGTCGAGTCCGCCGGCATCGCCGCGCCGCAGCGTCGCGCGGCCGCCCATCAGGTCGTCGTATTCGTGCACCGTGCGCGCGTCCCACATCGCCGAGAGCAGGCGCGGATAGCCGGGCAGCAGCGTGCGCACGCGCACACCCTCGCGGGCGAGCGCGCCCGGCAGTGCGCCGACGACGTCGGCGAGCCCGCCCGTCTTCACGAGCGGATACGCCTCGGACGCGACCGAGAGGACCGTGAGGTCGGCGAGCGTCACGCGAGGCGGTCGATCATCGGCTGCGTGATGAGGCAGATGCCGTGCTCGGTGCGGCGGAATCGCGCGGCGTCGAGCTCCGGGTCGTCGCCGACGACGAGCCCGCCCGGGATCCTCACGCCCTTGTCGACGACGACGTTGCGCAGCTTCGCGCCGCGGCCGATGTCCACGTAGGGGAGGATCACCGCGCCCTCGACGTGCGAGTACGAGTGGACCATCGTGCCGGTGGAGAGGAGCGTGCGGCGGCAGTCGGCGCCCGACACGATGCATCCCCCGGCGACGAGCGACGAGATCGCCTCGCCGCGCCGGCCGTCCACGTCGTGGACGAACTTCGCCGGCGGCGTGATCTCGCCGTAGGTCCAGATCGGCCAGTCCTGGTCGAAGAGGTCGAGGTGCGGGACGATGTCGGTGAGGTCGATGTTCGCCTCCCAGTAGGCGTCGATCGTCCCGACGTC
>CAZIDS010000445.1:0-1843 GCA_964537945.1 uncultured Gemmatimonas sp.
GCGCGCGGAACATCGTCGTGTAGTACTCCAGCCCCGCCTGCATGTCGAGGCCGCCGACGATGTGGAACTCGCGCGTCATCCCGTCATTGCCGCTCTTCGCTTCGGCCAGCACCTGGTCGAGCGTGTAGCGGTACGCGCCCTCCTCCTTCGGCAGCCGCGCGTAGCCGCAGAAGACGCAGGTGGTGCGCAGCGTGCAGATGTTCGTCGGGTTGATGTGCTGGTTCGACGCGAAGGTGACCAGGTCGCCGTGCAGCGCGCGGTTCACCGCGTCGGCGAGGAGGCCGATGCCGGTGAGGTCGGGCGAGTCGAAGAGGGCGACGCCGTCGGCCTGCGTGAGGCGCGTGCCTGCGGCCACCTTGTCCGCGATGGCGCGCACCGCGGGATCGGCGATGCGCTCGAAGGGGATCGTCAGCGCGGTCGCCGGCATGTCGTCAGTCGGTGAGGCGTCGGAGCGCGATGCTCGCGTTGTGGCCGCCGAAGCCGGACGAGTTCGAGAGCGCGGCGTGCACCTCGCGCTTCACCGGCGTGTTCGGCGTGACGTCGAGGTCGCACTCGGGGTCGGGCGTGCGATAGTTGATCGTCGGCGGGATGACGCCGTGCACGCTCGCGAGCGCGGTGAAGATCGCCTCCACGCCGCCGGCGGCGCCGAGCATGTGCCCGGTGGCCGACTTGGTCGAGCTCACGTTCAGCCCCGTCGCGTGCGGGCCGAACACCTGCTTGATCGCGCGGATCTCGTTCGGGTCGTTCAGCGGCGTCGAGGTGCCGTGCGCGTTGATGTACTGCACGTCCTCGGGATGCAGCCCGCCGTCCTCGAGCGCGCGCTTCATCGCGCGCTGCAGCCCCTCGTGGTCCTCGGGTTGGCCGGTGAGGTGGTAGGCGTCGCCGGTCGCGCCGTAGCCGACGATCTCGCAGAGGATGCGGGCGCCGCGCTTGCGCGCGTGGCCGAGCTCCTCGAGCACCACGACGCCGGCGCCCTCGCCGAGCACGAACCCGTCGCGCGTCGCGTCGAAGGGACGCGAGGCGGTGGACGGTTCGTCATTGCGCGTCGAGTGCGCCTGCATGTTGCCGAAGCCGCCGATCGACATCGGCGAGACGGCCGCCTCGGACCCGCCGGCGATCATCACGTCCGCGTCGCCGTAGGCGATCATCCGGAACGCGTCGCCGATCGCGTGCGCGCTGGTCGCGCAGGCCGACTGCACGGCGTAGTTGGGGCCCTTCGCGCCGAAGCGCATCGACACCACGCCCGCCGCGATGTCGCCGATGAACATCGGGACGAAGAACGGCGAGATGCGGTTGGGGCCCTGCTTCAGGTAGACCTCGAGCTGCTCCTCGAACGTCTCGATCCCGCCGATCCCGGAGCCGATGATGACGCCGGTCTTGTTGGGGTCGTACCCGCCCGAGGCGAGCCCGGCGTCGGTCATCGCCTGCACCGACGCGCCCACCGCGTACTGCGTGAAGAGGTCGGACCGCTTGACCTCCTTCTTGTCCATGTACTGCGCCGGGTCGAAGCCCTTGGTCTCGCACGCGAACTTCACCTTGAAGTTCGTCGTGTCGAACCGCGTGATCGGCGCCCCGCCGGACTTGCCGGTGAGGAGGGCGTCCCAGGTGGACGGGAGGTCATTGCCGACGGAGGAGATGACGCCCGCCCCCGTGATGACCACCCGGCGCTTCATCGATCCCATCTCAGCCGCCGATCTTGCCGTTCAGATAGCCGATCGCGTCGCCGACCGTGCGGAGCTTCTCGGCGTCCTCGTCCGGGATGTCGATGTTGAACTCCTTCTCGAACTCCATCACCAGCTCGACGATGTCGAGCGAGTCGGCGCCCAGGTCCTCGATGAAGGAC
>CAZIDS010000446.1:0-1840 GCA_964537945.1 uncultured Gemmatimonas sp.
CCAGGTCCCGGCGATCATCTACGGGCATGCGCGCGAGCCGCAGGCGCTCCAGCTCGACGCGCACCAGCTCAAGATGCTGCTGGAGAAGCACCCCTATCAGTCCACCGTCATCGCCCTGACCGTCGACGGCGCGACGAGCAACACGCTCATCCGCGAGATCCAGCGCCACCCGTTCGCGAAGCAGGTCGTGCACGTCGACTTCCAGGAGCTGGTCGCGGGCGAGAAGGTGACGGTCCCCGTGCCGATCCAGTTCACGGGCACGCCGGAGGGCGTCCGCCACGGCGGCGGCATCCTCGAGGCGGTGCTGCACGAGCTCGAGGTCACCGTCGACCCGTCGAACATCCCGCATCACATCGTCGTGGACGTGAACCCGCTCACCATCGGGCACTCGATCCACGCCGGCGAGGTGCCGCTGCCCGCGGGCTGCGAGCTGGCCACCGAGGCCGATGCGACGGTCTGCATCTGCGCCGCGCCGAAGGTCGAGGCCGAGCCGGTCGCGGCCGATGCCGCGGCGGCGCCGGCGGAGCCGGAGCTCATCCGCAAGCCGAAGGCCGAGGACGAGGCCGCCGAGAAGTAACCGCGCTCCGCGCCCGTCGAGCCACGCCGCATGAAGGTCATCCTCGGCCTCGGCAACCCGGGCAAGGAGTACGCGAACACGCGCCACAACGTCGGCTGGTGGTTGATCGACCACCTCGCCGACGTCTGGCGCACGGACGGCTGGCGGAAGGACGGCGAGGCCCTGACGTCGTCGGGGACCGTCGATGGCATCAAGCTGCGGCTGGTGAAGCCGCAGACGTTCATGAACCTCTCGGGGGCGGTCCTCAAGCCCTGGCTGCGGCGCCCGTTCTGGGCCGCGGCCACCGACCTGATGGTGGTCTCCGACGAGGTGCAGCTCGACGTCGGGACGTACCGCTTCCGCGCCAAGGGATCGGCCGGAGGGCACAACGGGCTCAAGAGCATCGAGCAGGCGCTCCGGAGCCAGGACTATGCGCGGCTGCGCGTGGGGGTCGGCCCGTCCGACCCGCAGCGCCGCGTCGGCGACCTCGCCGACTACGTGCTGGATGACTTCGGGAAGTCGGAGGCCGCCGACGTGCGCGCCCTGTTCCCGTCGCTGGAGGAGGCCCTGCGCGCCTGGACGGCGGAGGGCATCGAGAAGGTGATGAATCGGTTCAATCGCTGATCCACTCCCTGATCCACCCACCAACCCACTCCCTCATGCTCGAGAACCTCGCGACGTACGCCCTCGGGATCGGCGTGGTCGGCCTCGTGGCCTGCTACCTGACCTACGTCGGCATCACGCGGCACTCCCCCGGCTCCCAGGCGATGCAGGACCTCGCCGAGCAGATCCACCTGGGCGCGATGGCCTTCCTGAAGCGCGAGTACACGGTGCTGCTGCCGTTCCTCGTGATCGTGGCCGTCCTCCTCGGGTACGCCACCGGCCACACGGCCACCGGCGTCGCCTACGGCCTCGGCGGGCTCTGCTCGATCGCGGCCGGCTGGGCCGGCATGACCGCGGCCACCAAGGCGAACGTCCGCACGTCCGAGGCCGCGCGTGCGTCGGGCCAGGCGACCGCGCTGCGGATCGCCTTCGGTGGCGGCGCGGTGATGGGTCTTGCCGTCGCGGCGCTCGGCCTCGTCGGCATCGCGATCGTGTTCATCTGGCAGAAGGAGCTGCTCGGCACGAGCGGCTTCAAGACGTTCGGCGAGATCATCTCCGGCTTCGCGATGGGTGCGAGCTCGATCGCCCTCTTCGCGCGCGTCGGCGGCGGCATCTACACCAAGGCGGCCGACGTCGGCGCCGACCTGGTCGGCAAGGTCGAGGCCGGCATCCCCGAGGACG
>CAZIDS010000447.1:0-1838 GCA_964537945.1 uncultured Gemmatimonas sp.
ATCCCCGACGCGATGCCGGCCGACGTCAGGATACGCCCCTCGTCCACGTAGAGCACGTCCGGCTCCACCGCGACGCGCGGGAACTTGCCCCGGAACTCCGGCACGTCGGCCCAGTGCGTCGTCGCCCGGCGGCCGTCGAGCAGGCCGGCCTCGGCGAGCGCGAAGGCGCCCGTGCAGATCGAGAGGATCCGCGCGCCGCGCGCGTGCGCGCGCCGCAGGGCCGCCAGCGCCTGGGGCGCGATCACGCGCGACGTGTCGTCGTAGCCGGGCACGACGATGGTCTCGGCGTGGGCGAGGAGCTCGAGCCCGTGCGGCACGACGATGTCGAAGCCGCGGCAGCTCTCGACACGCCCGCGCGCGACGCCGCAGACGTCGGCCTGGTAGCGCTTCGCGCCGAGATCGGGGCGCGGATAGCCGAAGACCTGCACCGGAACGGCCAGGTCGAAGGGGACCACGGTCGGGAGCGCGAGGATCGCGACGCGGTGCAGGCGGGGCATGGCCGAAAGCTAGCGCCTACTGGCATTCCTGCCACTCGTCCGCCGGGACGACCAGCCCGATCATCAGGGAGACGCCAGCCTCCGGAGCCCAACGTGCCGTCGTTCCGCCGCCTTCTCCTCGCCTCCCTCTGCCTCATCGCACCCGCGGCCGCGCGCGCGCAGGACCGCGCCGTCGTCCCTCGGGTGGTCGACCCCGCGTGGCTCGCCGCGAACCTGTCGCGGGCGGACGTCGTCGTCCTCCACGTCTCGATGGACGACTACGATGAGGGCCACATCCCCGGAGCGCGGGCGATCGCGTATGACCGCATCGTCACGCGCCGGGGCACCTTGGGATCGGAACTCCCCGAGGCCGACTCCCTGCGCGCCACCTTCGGTTCGCTTGGCATCGACACCGGCTCGACCGTCGTCGTCTACGCCCACGAGGCGCCGATGGCGACCCGCTTGCTCTTCTCGCTCGCGTCGATCGGCCACGCGCGCTACGCGTACCTCGACGGCGGGCTCCAGCGCTGGCAGGCAGAGGGCCGGCCGGTGTCGAAGGACGTCCCCGCGGCCCGCAACGGCCGGATGGCCCCGCTCCCCGGCCGCTCGCTCGTCGCCGACGCGGAGTACATCCGCGCGCGGCTCGGCCGTCCCGGCACCGCCTTCATCGACACGCGCACCGATGGCGAGTACGACGGCACCGGAAACCGCTCGGGGATGCCGAGCGCCGGCCACCTCGAGGGGGCGCGCCAGCTGGAGTGGGAGCAGATGTTCGAGGCCGACCACGTGCGGCTGAAGCCGCGTGCCGAACTCGAGAAGCTCTTCGCCGAGCGGACGCAGCCCGGCGACGCGGTGATCACCTACTGCTGGGTGGGCTACCGCGCGAGCGCGACCTGGTTCGTGGCCCACTGGCTCGGCCGCGACGCGCGGCTCTACGACGGCTCCTACCAGGACTGGTCGCAGCGGTCGCTGCCGACCACGAAGGGTCGCACGCCCTGAGGCGCGCCGCCCCGCGCGCGCTCATCAGAGCGCCGAGCGCGCGCGGGCGAGGAGTTCGACGAGGTGCCGCTGGTCCGCCTCTCCGGGGAGGCCCGACTCCAGGAGCCTGAGCACCTCGCGCACCACCGTGTCGGCGCGCTCGAGCAGCTGGAGGCCGGCAGCGGTGATCTGCACGCGCACCGTGCGCCGGTCCTTCGCGGTGCGGTCACGCCTCACGAACTTCGCGCGCTCGAGCTTGTCGATGAGGCGGGTGATGCCCGGCGCCTCCTCGACGAGGCGGTCGCGCACGGCGAGCGTGGGCAGTCCGTCCGGCCCGGCCCCGCGCAGGATGCGCAGCACGTTGTACTGCGCGGGGGAGATGCC
>CAZIDS010000448.1:0-1820 GCA_964537945.1 uncultured Gemmatimonas sp.
TCATATTTTTTATTGGGGCGGGCATTCCCCATCAAAAACAGCACAACACCCGCGAGCGATCTCAGCGACAGCGGTCGCGACTCGAATTCGCACTGCTCGGATCAGGCAGTGATCGGCGTGGATCAGCGGGAGGTCGCGATCTCGGCCGCGTCGGCACGATCAGCCGCCGCGCGGCGTGACTACTGCGCGCGCACGATCGGCTCGCCGTCGGCCGCTGCACGCCAGAACGACTTGGCGGCCGGTGCTCCGCCAAGGCCCACCAAGGAAGTGCCCCGCGCCGCCCGCGTTGACGTTCCGGGCCGCTTGAGCGCTTAACCACGTGGCATGCCTCTTGCGGAAGCAGGCTCCCATGTCCCGACTCGTCATGGAGCGCGATGCCGCGGAGCTTCTCGGTGTAAGCGTGCGAACGCTCCAGAAATGGCGGCTGCAGGGAAACGGACCGCGGTTCGTGAAGCTCGGGCATGCGGTGCGGTACGACGTCAAGGATCTTGAGGCGTACATCGAGCGCGCTCGGCGGAGCTCCACTTCGGATTCAGCGCAGATACCAACGCGATGACTCGTGTACGCGGGCGCGATCCGAAGCGGAGCCGCGCCCGACCGCATCGCGAGATCCCCCGAGCGTGCGTGCAGCCGGCGCTCCTCGCGATCTCGGCTCTTTCCGCGACGGTCTGGCTCAGCGCCGCGATACCCGTTCGGATCAACTGGACGCGCTCGGCGCCGATCGGTTTGTACTCCACGCATCAACCGGACGCTGTCACGAGGAACGACCTGGTCGTCGTCTGCCTTCAAGGCGGGGTCGCAGGTCTCGGACGCGCCCGCGGATACCTGCCGGCTGGAAGCTGCCCAAGTGGTACGAGCCCGATCCTCAAGCAGGTAGTTGCCGTCGTCGGCGACGAGGTCGAGGTGCAGCGGGACTTCTTCGCGGTCAACGGTCGGATCATCGATCGCTCTCAACGCCATTCGGTGGATAGCCTCGGCCGTCCGCTCGAGCCTCTCCCCTTCGGCCGCCGCACAATCCGCGCCGGCGAGGTCTGGGTGCTGGGTGTCCATCGCGAGCGCAGCTGGGACAGCCGCTACTTCGGTCCGATTCCGGCCGCGAGCATCGTGCGCACTGCCCGCCCGCTGCTGACACTGTGCGCAGGGGGGACGCAGTGAGCCCTCGCCCGCCGACTGCGAAGCCGGGCTCGGTCCAGTCAGACGGTGGCAAGGCGGCGGATCGTGGCCATCACCGCGAGCACAAACGCGGCGTCGAGCTCTCGTCGCCGGCGCTCGCGCAGAGGAGCGCCAGTCGATCGAGACCCGACCGAGACGCCCCCGAGATGCGCCTGCGACCTTCGCGAATCGCGCGTGAGAACGGAGTGCGCTCGGCTGGGGCGCTGCGCCGCCTGTCGGCAGAGCTGGGCCAGCGTCAGCGCGGACAGCTGGGCGCTCGGGGAGCCGCCTTCGCGACCACATCGTCGCCGCTCCAACAGCGCAGCCTCGTGAAGATCTCGTTCGCGCGGAACAAGGGACGCGGAGCCTGGCGAGCGCAGGGCCGCTACCTGAGCCGCGCGGGCGCACAGCGCGAGGGCGCGCGCGGCCTCGGGTTCGACTCGGAGCGGGACGATCTCGACCTCCCCGAACGGCTCGATTCCTGGCAGAAGGCTGGGGATGTTCGCCTCTGGAAAATTGTCGTCTCGCCCGAGGCGGGGGCTCGGCTGGATCTCCCCGAGCACGCGCGGCAGCTGATGGCGCAGATCCAGGACGATCTCGGCACGCGGCTCGAGTGGGTGGCGATCGATCACCACGATACGGCGCAGCCGCATCTGCACGTGATCGTT
>CAZIDS010000449.1:0-1819 GCA_964537945.1 uncultured Gemmatimonas sp.
GCGTTCCCCTCGAGCACCGCGATCCGGTCGGCCACGCCGTTCCGCTCGGTGTTCTCCTCGGCGTTCGCGATCGAGTCGTGGTCGTTCTCGATCGCGAACGCGCGCGCCGCGCCGAGCTTCACCGCGGCGATCGCCAGCACGGCGCTGCCGGCGCCGAGGTCGGCCACCGAATCGCCCGGCCGGATCGCGCCCTGCAGGAGCCGCACGACGCCGCGCGTCGTCGGGTGCTCGCCGGTGCCGAATGCCATTGCCGGCTCGATGACCACGGTGCGGGCAGGATCCCGCCCTTCAGCCAGCCAGGGCGGCGTGACGGTGAGCCGCCCGAGTTCGTGCGCCGTGATGCGGTCGCGCCAGCGTTCCGACCAGTCGACGTCTTCGAGCGAGCTCGTCTCGGCATGCAGCGCGCCATCCGCACCACGCAGCCGCGCGACGAATGCGGCCGGGTCCGATTCCGCCGGCAGATGCGTGATGAGCCGAGCGCCGTCCTCGTGCACGCCCTCGGCGCCCGCGGCGAACATCGCCGCCGCGATGGCCTGCGCACGCGACGCCTCCGACGGCGTGACCTCGACGCGATGCCACATGGGCGTCAGCCGGTGATCGCGTCCTTCATGCGCGCCCAGAAGCCCTTCTCCCGCTTCTCGGGGGCGTGCGGCCGCAGCTCCTGCAGCTTCTCGATCAGCTGCTCCTCCTCGCGGCCGAGGTCGGTCGGCGTCCAGACCTGCACACGCACGTGCAGGTCGCCGGTGCCGCTCGCGTTGACGCGCGGCAACCCGCGCCCGCGCAGCGTGAAGAGCTGGCCGCTGTGCGTTCCCGCGGGCACGCGCAGCGTGAGCGGGCCCGTGATCCCCGGTGCCTCGATGTCGGCGCCGAGCACGACCTGCGGGAAGGTGACGAGCACCTCGCAGTAGAGGTCCTCGCCGTCGCGCTCGAAGCGGTCGTCCTCGATCACGTCGAAGACGACGATGACGTCGCCGCGCGGCCCGCCGCGCACGCCGGCGTTGCCGACGCCGCGCAGGTGCATGTACTGCCCCGAGCTCACGCCCGCAGGGACCTTGAGGTCGATCGTGTGTTCGCCGCGCTGGCGGCCTTCGCCCCGGCACGACTTGCACGGCGTCTGGATCTGCACGCCCTCGCCGCGGCAGGTGGGGCACGGCGCGACGCTCACGAACTGTCCGAAGAAGCTCTGCTGCGCGCGGCGCACCTCGCCCTGCCCGTTGCAGGTGGTGCAGCGCGTGACGGGCGTATTCGGCTCGGCACCCTTCCCTGCGCACCGCTCGCACGGGTCGAGCAGCTTTAGCTTCACCTGCTTCGTCACGCCCGTCGCGACCTCGACCATCGTGAGGTCGAGGTCGAGCTTCACGTCGGCGCCACTGCGGGGCCCGGACTGCGACCGTTGGCCACCGGCGCCCCCGAAGAGGTCGCCCAAGCCGAAGTCACGCATGAAGATGTTGAGCGCCTCGGAGAGGTCCACGTGGTGGAAGCCCCCCGCCCCGCCCGGGCCGCCCCGCAGCCCCGCCTCGCCGAACCGGTCGTACGCGGCGCGCTTCTGCGGATCGCGCAGCACCTCGTACGCCTCGGTGATCGCCTTGAACTTCTCCTCAGCCTCCTTCGACCCCCCATTCCGATCCGGGTGGTACTGCATCGCGAGCTTGCGATAGGCCTGCTTGATGTCGTCGTCGCCCGCCGACTTCGCGACGCCGAGCGTGGAGTAGAAATCCGCCATAGTGGACAGCCAAGGTGACCGGCGCCTGCCACGGTGGCCGCGCCGAAGAGGAAGCTAACTGGTAGGGAGCAAAGGAGATGCCGCGAATGCCGAGGC
>CAZIDS010000450.1:0-1810 GCA_964537945.1 uncultured Gemmatimonas sp.
GCCGGCGGCAGCCTCGCGGTCGATCGCCCGGCGCGTCAGCAGCAGGGCGGCGATGTCGTAGGTGAGATGGACGGCCATCGCGACGACGAGCGTGTCGGTGAGCGCGACGAGGAGATGCATCGAGAGGGCCATGGCGACGACGATCGCCATGGCCTTCCGTCCTTGCAGCGCGTGCGCGGCGCCGAACGCGAGCGCCATCACCGCCGCCGCACCCCAGGAGGTGCCGAACGCGATCGTCAGGAACAGCATCCCGAGCCCGCGGTAGGCGAGTTCCTCCGCGGTCGCCGCGGCGAGCACCACCGCGACCGCCATCGCCCACTCCTGCGGCGTGCGCGGGACCAAGTGCCGGCCGACCGCGCGGCGACGCTCCTCGGGCGTGCGCCACGCGCGCGCGAGCGCGAAGAGCGCGAAGTGGCACGCGAGCGCCGCCACGCCGAGCGAGACGGCGAGCCCGGGTCTCGCGGGTGGGGCGAGGATCGCGTAGCCCCAGCGCGGCGCGAGCATCCAGCAGAACGCGCCGAGCAGCACGAGCGCGACGAGCGTGCCGGCGAGGAGCCGCACGAGGCCCGGCGGCAGCTTCGCGCGCGTCGCCTCGCGCTCGGCCGCGTCCGCCGATTCGAGCCCGCGCACCTGCCGCCGCGACCTCACCGCCATCCACGGCAGGAGCACGCAGAGGTAGGCGATGAGGAACCACTCCTGCACGCCGAGGAGACCCATGGACGCGGAAGGTACCGCGCTCCGGCCCCGTGGCCAGCGCCGCCGCGGCCCCGCACGTACGATTCCCGGACCCCAGCCGGAGCCCCGATGACCCGCGCCATCCGTCCTGCCCTCGCCCTGCTCGCGCTCGCCTGCACTGCCCGGCTCGGGGCGCAGATCCCCGGGCGCACCGGGACGCTCATCGTCACGAACAAGGCACCGGCGACGGCGACGCTCATCGACGTCGCGACCGGCCGCACGCTCGCGACGCTGCCGACGGGCAACGGCCCGCACGAAGTCGTCGCATCGCGCGACGGGCGCACGGCGGTGGTGACCGACTACGGCACCGGGCCGCAGCCCGGGAGCACGCTCACGGTGATCGACGTGCCGGGGCTCCGCGTCGCGCGCACGATCCCGCTCGCCGACTACCGGCGCCCGCACGGCATCGCCTTCTTGCCGGGTGACACGCTCGTCGCGGTCACCGTCGAGGCCTCGCGCGCCGTGCTGGTCGTGGATGTGCGCAGCGGCACCATCGTGCGCGCGGCGAACACCGAGCGGAACACGTCGCACATGGTCGCGGTCGCGGCGGACGGCGTGCGCGCGTGGACCGGCGACATCGGCAGCAACACGGTGACCGAGCTCAACCTCGCGACCGGCCAGGCGCTGCGGCACATCGAGGTGCCGGCGCAGCCTGAGGCGATCGGCATCACGCCCGACGCGAGCGAGGTGTGGGTCGGGAGCAACGCGACGTTCGTCGTCAGCGCGGTGGACACGCGCACCGGTGTGGTCACGCAGGCGGCGACCGGGCTGCAGTTCCCGTATCGTGTCCTCTTCACGCCCGACGCGTCCACCGTGCTGCTGCCCGACTACCGCGGCGAGACGCTGCGCTTCGTCGAGCGCGCCACGAAGCGCGAGATCGGCCGGCTCGGGTTCGCCGGCGGCGGACCGCAGGGCATCACGCTCTCGCCGGACGGCACGACCGCGTATCTCTCGATGAGCGCGCAGGCGAAGGTCGTCGCGATCGACGTCGGCGCGCGGCGAGTGCTCGGCGAGGTCGGCGCCGGCGACACGCCGGACGGCGTCGCGTACAGCACCGTCGTCGTGCGGAGATGAG
>CAZIDS010000451.1:0-1803 GCA_964537945.1 uncultured Gemmatimonas sp.
GCGCGCGGGCTGGGCCGCGCGCGGACGCGCGAAGGCCAGCCCCGCGACGTGATCGGCCCCCTGGCGCGCGCCTTCGCCGCCGCCGCGCTGACGGGCGCCCTATCGCTCCCCGCCGACGCGCAGCCCGCCGGCACTCCCCAGCGGATGCCCGCGCCGGTGCCGTTCCAGGTCGGCGAGCACCTCACCTACGACGTGCGCTTCGGCGCGATCAAGGTCGGCACAGGCCGCATGCGCGTGCTCGGCGTCGAGAACGTGCGCGACCGCGCCGCCTGGCACGTGCTCTTCACCGTCTCCGGCGGCACGTTCTTCTACGAGGTGGACGACGTCTACGAGAGCTGGATGGACGTCGTCACGCTGAACTCGCTCCGCTACGTCCAGAACCAAGACCAGGGCTCGCGCGAGCGCCGCCGCGCGTTCGAGATCTTCCCCGAGAGTTCGAGCTACCGCGAGGTCATGAAGCGGAACCGGCTGATGCCGAGCGTCAGCGAGCCCCTCGATGACGGCTCCTTCATGTTCTACATCCGCACCGTGCCGCTCGAGGTCGGGCGCACCTACGAGTTCAACCGGTACTTCAAGCCGGACCGCAACCCGGTCGTCATCCGCGTGCTGCGGCGCGAGAAGGTGAAGGTCCCCGCCGGCACCTTCAACGCCATCGTCCTCCAGCCCATCATCAAGACCTCGGGCATCTTCTCCGAGGGCGGGCAGGCCGAGATCTGGCTCACCGACGACGACAAGCGGATGATGCTGCAGATGCGCTCCCGCCTCTCCTTCGGCTCGCTGAACCTCTACCTTCGGTCGTATCGTTGGGCGACGGACGCCCCCGAGACCGGAGGAAACCCCTGAGCCAGGACCGCCGTCCCCCGCGCGAGGCCGACCTCGCCAAGGTGAGGACCGTCCCGATCGCCGTGCGCCCCAACAAGGTGCGCGCCGAGGAGTTCGCCGCCGCGCCGGCCAAGGAGCGCGGCTTCGACGCCTTCGTGAAGGCGCTCCCCGACGTCCTCAAGGCGCGCGACTTCCGCGCCGTCGTCGACGCGGTCGTCCGCGCCGCGACGCGCAAGCGCGCCGTCGTCGTGATGCTCGGCGGCCACGTCGTGAAGACCGGCATCGGACCGATCCTCGTCGACCTGATGAAGCGCGGCGTCATCACGCACCTCGCGATGAATGGCAGCGCGGCGATCCACGACTACGAGATCGCGCGCTTCGGCGGCACGTCGGAGGACGTCGCGGCCGGACTCAAGGACGGCTCCTTCGGCATGGCCGAGGAGACCGGGCGCGGGCTGAATGAGGCGTTCATCGCCGGACAATCGCACGGCTGGGGAATGGGCGAGTCGGTCGCGCGCGCGCTCGAGGGGACGCCGAAGCTCGCGCACGCCGAGCACTCGATCATCCTCGCCGCGCACCGGCAGTGGATCCCCGTCACCGTGCACGCCGCGCTCGGCGCCGAGATCATCCACCAGCATCCCGCCGCGAACGGCGCCGCGATCGGCGACACGAGCCATCGCGACTTCCGGCGGCTCGCCGCGAGCTGCGACGACCTCCACCAGGGCGGCGTCGTGCTCAACCTCGGCAGCGCGGTGATCATGCCCGAGGTCTTCCTCAAGGCGCTCACCGTCGCACGCAACCTGAACGGCGGGAAGCCGACCGACTTCACGACCGCCGACTTCGACATGCAGCGCCACTACCGGCCGCGCGAGAACGTCGTCCGGCGGCCCGTGCTCGCCGGCGGCGAGGGCTACGAGATCACGGGCCACCACGAGCTGATGATCCCACTGCTCGGCTGGGCGGTCGCCGAGGCGCTCGACA
>CAZIDS010000452.1:0-1790 GCA_964537945.1 uncultured Gemmatimonas sp.
AAGCCCTTCATCTTCGCCCTCGAGCTGCTCTCCCAGCTGCTGCGGCTCGTGAGCCTCTCGGTTCGTCTCTTCGCGAACCTCCTGGCCGGCCACCTGCTCATCATCATGTGCGCCGGCTTCATGGTCCTGCTCGGCAACTTCGCCGGGCTGATCGCCATCCCCGTCGGCGTGTTCTTCTACACGTTCGAGTGGGTGCTCATCGCCGGCCTGCAGGCGTTCATCTTCGCCATGCTCAGCGGCATCTACATCGGCTTCGCCGTCCAGTCGGATCACTAGCAGTCTGCAAGGAGGGTTCTTCCGTGGCTCTTGAAGGCAATGTTGAGGACGCAGCAAAGGTCCTCGCCCTTGGTCTCGCCACCGGCTTCGGCGCCATCGGCCCGGGTGCCGGCGTCGGTTACCTGATGGGCAAGACCGTGGAGGCCGTGGCCCGCCAGCCCGAGCTCCGCGGCGAGATCATGTCGCTGATGTTCCTGGGCCTGGCCCTGACGGAGGCGATCGTGTTCTACGCCCTCCTCATGGGCTTCGTGGCCTTCTTCATCGGCTAGCGCGTGGACGCGATGGGCAGCCTCGCCACATACGCGCTCCCGCTGGCGTCGGACAGCGGCGACAACCCGCTGCTGAAGGCCAGCCCGGGTCTCATGATCTGGACGCTGGTGATCTTCGGGATCACCCTGTTCATCCTGAAGCGCTACGTCTTCGGGCCGCTCGGCGCCGCCATCGAGAAGCGCCGCAGCGACATCGCGGCCAGCATCGAGGAGGCCGAGCGGAGCCGCGACGAGGCCACCCAGCTCCTCGACGACTACAAGGTCCGCCTCGCCGAGGCGCGCAAGGAGGCCGACCGCCTGCGCGAGCAGGGGCGCAAGGAGGGCGAGCGCCTCCAGGCGGAGATCGTCAGCGACGCCCAGGGCCAGCGCGAGCGGGTGCTGGCCGACGCCGAGCAGCAGATCCAGGCCCAGGCCCGGGCCGCCGCGAGCGGCATCCGCGACGACGTCGTGCAGCTCGCGCTGCTCGCCGCCGAGAAGGTGTCGCGCCGCTCGCTGTCCGACGACGAGCACCGCAAGCTCATCGAGCAGGCCATCGAGGAGGCCGACCTGTCGGCGCTCGCCGGCAGCGGGGCGAAGCCCGCCTCGTGAGCGTCGCCGCGACATACGCGGAGGCCCTCTTCGAGGCGGCCGCCGACGCCGGCGCGCTCGACGCGGTCGCCGGCGAGATCGCCGGCTTCGCCACCGCCGTCGAGGAGTCCGCGGACCTTCGGCAGTTCCTGGGCAACCCGGAGATCGAGGGGCGCGTGAAGAAGGAGGCGGTCAAGGAGCTCGGCTCCTCCGCCAACCCGATCACGTCCAACTTCCTCCAGGTGCTCATCGACCGCGGCCGCATCACGGAGTTCCCGGAGATCGCCCGCGCGTTCGCCGAGCGCGTCGCGGCCGAGGAGGGGCGGCTGGAGGTCGAGGCCGTCACCGCCGTGCCGCTCCCCGACGACCTGCGCGACCGGATCGTCGAGGAGATCTCCCGCAAGACCGGCCGGAGCGTCGACCTGACGGAGTCGGTCGACCCCGAGATCGTCGGCGGCCTGGTGCTCCGCATCGGCGGCGCCGTCGTGGACGGCTCGGTCCGCCACCGCATCGAGGAGCTGCGCGCGGCGCTGCAGGCCGCGCCCGTCGACGCGGCCCTGGTCGCGGACGCATCCTGACCCGAACGACCACCGACCTGAGCAGAGAGGCCACCCGCAGATGAAGCTCCGTCCCGACGAGATCACGAAGGTCCTCCGGGGCCAGATCGAGCAGCTCCAC
>CAZIDS010000453.1:0-1779 GCA_964537945.1 uncultured Gemmatimonas sp.
TCGAGCCCCGCCTTCGGGCCCTCGGGGTGCCCGAAGATCGCGCGCCCCGCGACGAAGCCCCAGTCGTCACTGACGACTTCGCGGAACGATGCGTCGCGGATGTCGGCGCCACCGGGCACCGGCAGCATCGCCTTGTGCGACCCGAGCGGCGCCGTGCACACCCGGATGCCCGCGAGCGCCGTCGCCTCGTCGGTCATCATCCGCCCCCCGCCCGCCGGGAAGATCGCCGCATCGGCGCCAGCGAGCCGCACGAGCGTGAGCAGCACGGCCGGCGCCACGCCGTAGCCCGGAATGCGCGACAAGGCCGCAAGCAGCGGGAACAGATGCACGAAGATCGGCACGTCGCTCCGGCCGCGAAGCGCGTTCACCATCCCGATCCCCGTCACGAGCGGATTGACCATCACGGCATCGGCTCCCGCATCCACCGCAAGGTCGTGCATCGGCAGCACGGTGTCGCCGTCGTCGGTCACGTTCGCGAGATAGAGCTTTCGCTTCCCCGTCTTGAGCTCCGCCCGCTCCCGCGCCTCGGCGATCGCCTCGGCCCGCTCCGGCGTCGACGACCACCACGCGTTCGCGAGCATCTCGTCGTCCTTGCATATGTCGAGCCCGGCGACCCATCCCTCATACGCGAGCTCGGCCATCTCCTGCGGCGCGAGACCGAGATTCGGCTTGAGCACACCGATGAGCAGAGGCCGGTCGTGCACGCCGAGGATCTTGCGAAGGCCTTCGCCTCCGAACCGCGGACCCGGGAAGAGGTCGGCGAAGGCGTCGGGGATCACGATCCGCTCGAGCCGCACGATCGGCACGCCCTCGGCGTGGAAGACGCCTTCGCCGAGCACGGCGGAGAGGAGGTTCGCGATGCGCGGACCGAAGTTGATGTGCGGATGGCGGACGACCGCGCGGCAACGGTGCACCGCTCCGCTCGGCGTGACCGGCAGCGGCAGCGAGAAACCGCCGGGCAGCGGCTCGACCTCGAGCGCAACGACGTGCGCGGCGTGCTTCGGCCTCAGGTCCTCATCCACGCCCGGGCGCCGCCACTGCGCCGTGGACTGCTCACGGCACAGCAGCGCCGCGGCGGTGCGCGGGTCGCCGACGCACTCGACGGTGTAGTGCAGCTCGATGCACTCGCTCGCCGCGGGCGACGTCGGGCCGGCGAAGAAGCCTTCGCGCTCGGCGGCGTCCATCAGAGCGTCACGTCGTCCGTGATGAACCGCAGCATCACCCGTCGCTCCGCCCGTGGCCCGTCGAGCTCGACGAAGAAGACCGACTGCCACTGCCCCAGCTCCATCTCGAACCGGTCCACGGTGATCGTCTCGGAGAAGCTCATCGTGAGCGCCGCGAGATGCGCGTGCGCGTTCGCCCGGCCATCCACCGTGTCGCGGTCGTGCGCATGGCCGGCGCCCGCCGGCGCGAGCCGCCGGAGGAAGGCGACCATGTCCTCCTGGAGCCGCGGTTCCTTCTCGTTGACCACGATCCGGCCGGTGCTGTGCAGGCTCGTGACGATGAGGATCCCGTCGCGGTGGTGGTTCGAGCGGAGCCAGTCCTTGAGGGTCGGCGTGATGTCGACGAACTCGACGGGGGCGCCCGTCCCGAGCCGGATCATGCCGCGGTGGATGGCCATGGTGGCGGGAAGCTAGGCGGCCCCGCAGGTCGTTCGCCAGCCACGCGTTAGCAGGCCCCCCCTGTCAGTACTTACAGGGTGGTCCGGGCGTGGTCCCGATGCGATCTTTGCGCCTCACCCTCGATCACGGAAGATCCAATGGGCGTTCCACTCGATCC
>CAZIDS010000454.1:0-1765 GCA_964537945.1 uncultured Gemmatimonas sp.
GCCGATGCCGAGCGCGTTGACCTTGTCGTGCAGCTCGATGCGGAGTTCCTCGAGCCTGTTGCGGGGCCCGCGCTGCTTGAGCTCGGCCATGTCGATGTGCTCCATCAGCGACTCCTTCGCGAGGAGCATCGCCTTCTCGGCGGAGCCGCCGATGCCGATGCCGAGCATGCCGGGCGGGCACCAGCCGGCGCCCATCTGTGGAACGGTCTTGAGCACCCAGTCGACGATCGAGTCGCTCGGGTTGAGCATCGCGAACTTCGACTTGTTCTCGGAGCCGCCGCCCTTCGCGGCGAGCTTCACCTCGACGTTCCCGCCTGGCACGAGCTCCATGTGGACGACGGCGGGCGTATTGTCGCGCGTGTTCTTGCGGCCGAAGGCGGGGTCGGAGACGATCGACGCGCGCAGCACGTTCTCGGGGAGCAAGTAGGCGCGGCGCACGCCCTCGTCCACCATCGCCTGCACCGACATCGTCGCGTCCCACCGGACGTCCATCCCGACCTTGAGGAAGACGACCACGATGCCGGTGTCCTGACAGATCGGGCGGTGTCCCTCGGCGCACATGCGCGAATTGGTCAGGATCTGCGCGATCGCGTCCTTGGCGGCCGGCGACTGCTCGCGCTCGTACGCGTGCGCGAGCGCCTCGATGTAGTCGAGCGGATGGTAGTACGAGATGTGCTGGAGCGCGTCGGCGATGGACTGGATGAAGTCCTGCTGCTTGATCGTGGCCATGCCCGAAAACTATCACGGGCCGGTCGCGTTCAGCGGAGCGCGGCGCCCCGCGGCCGAGCGCCCTGCGTCACTCCCACGAGTGGCCGCGCTTCCAGACCTTCCGCTCGAGCCGCCAGCTCCGCTTGGGCGAGAAGGGGACGTCGCCGGTGGGGAAGACCTCGGGGTCGGTGAGCGCCTCGATGAAGTCGTTTCCCTTGGCCGAGGACTGGTCGGCGAAATGGAGCAGTTCGGCCTCGAGGGTCATCGGCCGGACCGCGGCGCCGAACTCGAGGACGCCGTGGTGCGACTGGATGAAGTGATGCAGCTCGAGGCGTTGCGTGGCGGTGAGGGTGCCGGCCGGCAACGCGTCGAGCCGCTTCTGCAGCATCAGCGACCCGAGCACGACGTGCTGCATGAGATGCCCGGCCTCGGAGAGCTCGAAGCCCGCGAGCGTGACGGTGTAGGCCTGCACCTTGCCGATGTCGTGCAGGAGTGCGCCGGCCGTCACGAGCGCGACGTTTCCCTTCATGGTCGCAACGGAGGCGCGGGCGATCTCGGCGACCTCGCAGGTGTGGAGCAGCAGCCCGCCGATCACGGCGTGGTGGCCGCGCGGCGCGCCGGGCGTGCGCGCGAAGTCGGTGCGGAACTGGTCGTCGGCGAAGAGGGTGTCGACAGCACGGCGCAGTGAGCGAGGCATCTCCGCGCGCCAGGCGTCGACCTTGGCCCAGAGCGCGTCCACGTCCTCGGCGATCCGCGGGAGGAACTCGTCGGGATCGGCGGCGCCGCCGGGGACGGCGCGCGGCGGCGCGGTGAGCTTGAGCTGCTTCGCGCCCTTGTACGTCTCCATCTGCCCGATGACCTGCACGACCTGCCCGGGCCGCACGCCCTCGAGCTGCGGGACGTGCTCCTTCCAGACGTTCACGGCGATGGTGCCCGTGGAGTTCCCGAGCTTGAGGATGACGAAGGGATCGCCGGTGCGCGTGGTCTTGTCCTCGCGCTCGCGCACGAGGAGTTCGTGCTGGACGCGGTCGCCGGGGGCGAGGCGGGGGATGTCGAG
>CAZIDS010000455.1:0-1752 GCA_964537945.1 uncultured Gemmatimonas sp.
GCCTCGTGCGCGAGCTCGGCGAAGAGCAGCGCCGACAGCGGCGTGAACTCGGCCGGCTTGAGCACCACGCAGTTCCCCGCCGCGAGCGCCGGCGCGACCTTCCACGCGAGCATCAGCAGCGGGAAGTTCCACGGGATCACCTGCCCGACGACGCCCACCGGGCCGTAGCCCGCGAACTCCGCGTCGAGCAGCTGCGCCCAGCCGGCGTGGTGGTAGAAGTGCCGGGCGACCAGCGGGATGTCGAGGTCGCGCGTCTCGCGGATCGGCTTCCCGTTGTCCATCGACTCGACGACGGCGAAGAGTCGCGAGTGCTTCTGCACCATCCGCGCGAGCGCGTACAGGTGCCGCGCGCGCGCGTGCGGTGTGAGCTTGCTCCACTTCCCGTACGCCTTCCGCGCCGCGGCGACGGCCGCGTCCACGTCCTTCACGGTCCCCTCGGTCACCTTCGCGAGGAGATGGTTCGCGCTCGGGTCGATGACGTCGAACGTCTTGCCCGGCTTCGTCCACGCCCCGTTGACGAAGTGGCCGAACTTCGCGCCGTGGCGCGCGAGCCAGTCGCGCGCCTCCTTGTCGCTCTCAGGGGCCGGCCCGTAGTCCATCGTCTGGAAGATCTCGGCAACGCTCGGCATCGGGTCGCCCCTCAGGGCATCGGTTGGCGGTGGGCCGCGCTGTAGCGCCCGGTCACGAAGTGCTCGAGCTGGCGCTCGATGTCGGTGAGCAGCGCCGAGGCGCCGAAGCGGAAGAGGTCGGGCTGCAGCCAGCGGTCGCCGAGTTCCTCCTTCATCAGGAGCAGGTAGTCGAGCGACTGCTTCGCCGAACGGATCCCGCCCGCGGGCTTGTAGCCCACCTTGAAGCCGGTGGCCTGCTCGTACTCCCTGATCTGGCGCACCATCACGAGCGAGACCGGCAGCGTCGCGTTCGTCCCTTCCTTGCCGGTGCTGGTCTTGATGAAGTCGGCACCGGCCTGCATCGCGACCCAGCTCGCGCGCGCCACGTTGGTGAGCGTCGCGAGTTCGCCGGTCGCGAGGATCGCCTTGAGGTGCGCCGCGCCGCACGCCTCGCGGAAGGCCTTCACCTCGTCGTGGAGCGCCTGCCAGTCGCCCGTGAGCACGTGGGCGCGTGTGATGACGATGTCGATCTCCTTCGCGCCCGCCTGCACGCTCGCCGGGATCTCGGCGAGCCGCTGCTCGAACGGCGAGAGGCCCGCCGGGAAGCCGGTGCTCACCGCCGCGACGGGGACGCCGCTGCCTTCGAGCGCCTCGACCGCGGTCTCGACCCACTGGTGGTAGACGCAGACGGCGCCGGTGGTGATCCCGAGCCCGCGCGCGCCGAGCGCGTCGAGCAGGTCCTCGCGCAGCGGGTGTCGTGCCTTGGCGCACAGGCGCTTCACATTCGACGCGGTGTCGTCGCCCGACAGCGTGGTGAGGTCCATCAGGGTGATGGCCTTCAGGAGCCAGGCCGCCTGCCACTCCTTCTTCACCGTACGGCGCGTCGGGATCGTCGCCGCACGGCGCTCGGCCGCGCTGCGGTTCACCCGGATCGCGCGCACGCGATCGAGATCGAGCGGCTGGCCCGGGTTCCGCGGGAGGTCGGAGGACGCGCTCATGGGATCAGGGATGCAGTCGATGCATCATCCGCGGGAACGCGATGCACTCCCGGATGTGCGGCGTGCCGCAGATCCACGCCACCGTGCGCTCCAGCCCGAGCCCGAAGCCCGAGTGCACGAAGGTGCCGTACTTCCGCAGGTCGAGG
>CAZIDS010000456.1:0-1752 GCA_964537945.1 uncultured Gemmatimonas sp.
CTCGGCCCCGACATCGAGCGCCTCGCCGACGCGGTCGCGTCGGGCGCGTTCTAGCCCGGCGCGCCGGCGGCGGCGCTACGGTGCCGCGCGCCGCGCGAATTCGAGCGACGCCTCGTCCTCGAACCGCAGCGCCGCGACCTTCCCGTCCGCGCCGATCCGGAACGTGAAGTAGGTCCACCCGCCGCGGCCGTCGCCGAGCCGCGCGCGGAAGGTGTCGAGCTGCCAGTGCTCGAGGCGGCCACGGTTCTCGGGCGCCGGGCCGAAACGCACGGTGAGCGCATCGCCCGCGCCGCGCTCCACGACGAGGTCGCCCCACACCGGATGGTCGTAGTCCCCCGCGTAGTCGGCGAGCGGGCGCGACGGTGTCGTGCCCGCGAGGCGAGCCGCCTCGCGCTCCGCCGTCGCGCGACGCCCGGCCTCGCGGCGGTCGCCGTAGAGCTTCAGGAACTCCGCGCTCCAGTCACGCCGCGGCGTCGTGTTCGTGTACGCGTCGATCACCCGCCACATGAGCGCGTGGCGGAACTCGGCGTGGTCCACGTTGCCGAAGATGTAGACGCCCAGCCGCTCCTCCGGCACGAGCGCGACGATCGCCGTGCGGCCGTCGATCGAGCCCGTGTGCATCGCCACGAACCGGCCACGGTAATCCTGTTCGAACCAGCCGAGGCCGTAGGTCATCCAGTGCGGTTGCGTGAGCTGCGCCGTCGGATAGAACTCGCCCGCCGGCACGAACGCCTGCGGCCGCAGCAGCTCGCGGAAGCCCGCCTCGGAGACGAGGCGCCGCCCGCCGACGCGGCCCGAGTCGAGCAGGAAGCGCACCCACTTCGCGACGTCCTCCGCGGTGCTCCACGCCGCGCCTGCGGCAGGCACGGGATCCACCGGCGACTCGGGGATCGCGCGCACGGTGCCGTCGATCTCGTAGTGCGCGCTCGAGACGTTCGTGAAGCGGCCGTCGAGCACGCCCTGGAGCGTCGGCGTCGAGCGCGTCATCCCCAGCGGGTCCATGATCCGCGTGCGGATGAAGCGCTCCCACGGCATCCCGCTGGCCGAGCCGATCACCTCGCCGGCGACCTGGTACATCACGTTCTGGTAGATGAACGACGACCGCGGCGAGTACGCGAGGTCGAGCCCGCGGATGCGCTCGATGATCTGCCGGCTCGTGAGGTCGCCGCGGACCCAGAGCAGGTCGGCGTTGCCGAGCCCCGAGTCGTGCAGCAGCAGGTCGCGCACCTTGAGGTCGCGCGTCACCCACGGGTCCTTCAGCTGGAACCAGGGCAGGTGCTTGGTGACCGGGTCGTCCCACGCGACCTTGCCCGAGTCGACGAGCATCGCGATCGCGAGCGCCGTCATCGCCTTCGTCGTGGACATCATCCCGAACATCGTCGCCGCGTCCACGCGCTCCGGTGCGCCCAGGCGGCGCACGCCGAAGCCCTTCACGTAGACCGCGGAGTCGTTGCGCACGACCGCGATCGAGAGCCCGGGGATCCCCCAGTCGGCCATCCCGCGCGCGATGTACGCGTCGAGCTCGGACGCGATGGCGCCGCCGCGGGCCTGGGCGCCGGCGGAGGCCGCCGCGGCGAGGAGGGCGAGCGCGAGGAGGCCAGCGCGGCGACGGAAGCGGAGAGCGGTCATCGGTCTGCCTGGTTCGGGTCGCGCCAAAGCTAGCGCGCAGGGAACCGACCTGCCGCGCTAGATTCCGCGCAGGAGCACACGAGCCGAACATGACCACGACCACCACGCGCACCGTCCGCGCCC
>CAZIDS010000457.1:0-1750 GCA_964537945.1 uncultured Gemmatimonas sp.
CCTCGGCTCGGCCGGCCGGCCGGTCGAGATCCCGCTCGCCGCGCGGATGCAGGGGCGCGTGGGGCGGAACCAGGTCGGCCTCCTCGCCGTGCGCACCGGCGACGACGAGCAGGCGACCGATCTCGTCGCGCGCGTGCGGCACGACGTCCTCGGGCGCGGCTACGTGGGCGCGATGGCGACCTACAGTGACCAGTCGGACCTGCAGCCCGCGCTCGCGGGCGGCCTCGACTTCGAGTTCCCGTTCTTCCTGCGCGGGAAGGACAACCTGATCTTCGCCGGCAATGCCGCGTGGAGCCGCGACAGCGCCGACGCGCCGGTCGGCGGGCACTACCGGTTCATGATGGACTACCCGAACGACCAGGCCGACATCGTGATGCGGTACGACCGCATCGACGCCGCGTACGACCCGGCGCTCGGCTTCGTCTCGCAGGCGGGCGTCGAGCGGATGTCGGGACAGTTCGCGATCACGCCGCGGCCACGGAACGCGCGCGTCATCCGCCGCTGGGAGTTCAACCTCCTCTCGTACGATGCGGTTTGGGCGATCGGCGGACGGCTCGACAACGCGAGCTTCTCGGTGCGGCCCTTCGGCGTGCAGCTGCAGAACGGCGACCGCTGGGAGCTCAACCTCTCGCGCCGCTTCGACGGACCCAGCGCGGACTTCGAGATCGTGCCCGGCACGACGATCGTCGCCGGCGACTACTGGTGGAATCGCGGCGAGATCCGTTACTCGGGGTCGAACGTGCGCCGCTGGCAGCTGAACGCCGGCGTCGCGACGGGCGCCTTCTACGACGGCGACCGCACGGAGTACTCGGCCTCGGGGCGACTGCGGCTGCAGCCGCACGTCGAGCTCCTGCTCGAGCTCTCGCGCAACGACGTCTCGCTGCCGGCCGGCGAGTTCACGGCCAACACCGTCCGTTTCCGCGGTGACTACGCCTTCTCACCGCGGCTCACCGCGACGGCGTTCCTGCAGTTCGACGACCAGTCCGACCGCGCGGCCGTCAACGCGCGCCTACGGTGGACTACCTCGCCGGGCAGCGACCTGTATGTTGTCTGGAACAACACCTGGCCCACGGCGCTCGACGGCGGCATCCCGTGGGACCGTCCGCTCCGCGGCGCCCTCGTCGCGAAGTACGTCCGCTTCCTGAGGATGTGATCCCGTGAGCCCCACCTCCCGCTCGCTCGAAGCGCTGCACGGCGGGCTGGGCGGGGCGGTGGTGACCGGCGGCGCGTCGATCATCGTGATGATCTTCGTGCGCGGGATGGGAGGTGCGGCGCTGCCGTGGGAGCTGATGGTGCTCGTGGTGATCGCGGCGGCGGCGATCGGCGGATTCATCCAGCGGACCGTCGTCGGCGCGGGCGGAGGGCTCGCCGGTCACGTCGTCCAGCCGAAGGGCGACACGACGCCGTACACCACCACGTTCTCGCACATCGAGACGATGGAGATCCGCGGCGACTTCGATGACGCGACGCTCGCCTGGGCCGACGCCTGCGCACGCGAGCCCGGCAACGCGCTGGCGCACGTGAAGGCCGCCGACTTCCACCTCCGCCAACGGAAGGACGCGCACACCGCGCTCGGTCTCTACCGCGAGGTGCGCGACATGCCGACCGCGAACCGCGAGCTGATGCGTTACGCGCAGGCGAAGGTGGTGGACATCTACCTCGGCCCGCTGAAGGACCACGGGCGCGCGCTGGTGGAACTGCGCCGGATGATCGAGAGCTTCCCCGGAACGCGCGAGGCCGAGGACCGCCG
>CAZIDS010000458.1:0-1720 GCA_964537945.1 uncultured Gemmatimonas sp.
GCGCGGGGCGCTGCGCGAGGCGCTCGACGGCGTGCGCGACGTGGAGCGCCTCGCCGGGCGCACGGCGGCGGGCCGCGCGACGCCGCGCGACCTGCGCGCGCTCGGCGACTCGCTCGCGCAGCTGCCGGCGGTCGCCGCCGCGGCGCGGCGGGTGCCCGCGGCGGGCGCGCTCGCGCCGCTGCTCGCCGAATGGGACGACGCACGCGAGCTCGCCGCGGAGATCCGGCGCACGCTCGCCGAACGGCCGCCGCTCGCGTTCGGCGACGGCGAGACGATCGCCGCGGGAATCAGCGCCGCACTCGACGAGCTGCGCGCGATCGCCACCGGCGGGAAGGATGCGATCGCGGCGCTGCAGGCGGAGGAGCGTGCGCGCACGGGCATCCAGTCGCTGAAGGTCGGCTACAACCGCGTCTTCGGCTATTACATCGAGATCTCGAACGCGAACCGCGACCTCGTGCCGGCCGACTACCAGCGGCGGCAGACGCTCACCGGCGCCGAGCGCTACATCACGCCGGCGCTGAAGGAGTTCGAGGAGAAGGTGCTGCACGCGACCGAGCGGATGGAGGTGCTCGAGCGCGAGCTCTTCGAGGCGCTGCGCGCGCGCGCCGGCGCCGTGGTAGGGCGGCTGCAGGGAATCGCGCGGCGCTGCGCGACGCTCGACGTGCTCGCCGCGCTGGCGGAGGTGGCCGCGCGCGAGGGGTACGTGCGTCCGGTGGTGGACGAGGGGCCGTCGCTCGAGATCGTGCGCGGCCGGCACCCGGTGGTCGAGCGGATGATGCCGCGCGACCAGTTCGTGCCGAACGACGTGACGCTGACGCCGGCGGCGCGGATGATCATCCTCACTGGCCCGAACATGGCGGGCAAGAGCACGATCCTCCGGCAGATCGGCCTGCTGGTGCTGATGGCGCAGATGGGGAGCTTCGTGCCGGCGGCGTCGGCGCGCGTGGGCGTCGCCGACCGCGTGTTCACGCGCGTGGGCGCGAGCGACAACCTCGTGCGCGGGCAGTCGACGTTCATGGTGGAGATGGCGGAGACGAGCGCGATCCTCCACACGGCGACGGCACGCAGCCTGGTGCTGCTCGACGAGATCGGACGCGGCACGGCGACGTGGGACGGGCTGTCGATCGCGTGGGCGGTGAGCGAGCACCTGCACGAGCGCACTGCGTGCAAGACGGTGTTCGCGACGCACTACCACGAGCTGACGCAGCTCGCCGACGAATTCGTATCAGTCCGCAACTATAATGTGGCCGTGCAGGAGGCCGGCGAGCGGATCCTCTTCCTCCACCGGCTGAAGCCCGGCGGCGCCGACCGGTCGTACGGGATCGAGGTCGGCCGGCTCGCGGGGCTGCCGGCGCCGGTGATCGCGCGCGCACGGGCGCTGCTGAAGGTGCTCGAGGGCGAGCAGCTGGTGCCCGCGCTCGGGCGCGGCGGCGCGGCCGCCCCGGCGAACGCCGGCGCGAAGCGCGGCGCGCCCCCGGCCGATCAGCTCGGCCTCTTCGCGCCGGTCGACCCGCTCGTGACGAAGCTGCAGGGCGTCGACCCGAACACGCTGACGCCGATGCAGGCGCTCGCGCTCCTCGCGGACCTCGCCGCCGAGGCGCGGGGCCGCCGCCCGAGCGAGTAGAATTGGCCCAACCCTGACCGTCCCCCCATGACAGACCACCAGCGCAACCGCCAGCCGTACGAGAACGTCCTCGAGACGATCGGCTGGACGCCGCTC
>CAZIDS010000459.1:0-1718 GCA_964537945.1 uncultured Gemmatimonas sp.
CCGACGGCCCCGACGGCCCCGACGGCGGCTCGTCGATCGCGACGACGGGCGTCGACTTGCGCGAGCGGCGCAGGACGGGCGTGACGACCGGCAGCGAGAACTGCGGATCCTCGTAGATGCGCGCGATCAGCACGCGACGCACGAGCACCATCACGACGGCGAGCATCGGCACGGCGACGATGAGGCCGAACGGCCCGAGCAGCCGCCCGCAGATCAGTACGCTCATGATCGTCAGGACGGGCGGGAGATCCACCCGCCGGTGCATCAGCAGCGGCACGACGAGCTGGTTCTCGGCGACGTGGATGATGGTGCCGAGCAGGATGACGAGCAGCGCACGCGTCCCGCCGCCCTCGGTGGGCAGCACGAAGAGCGCCGGCAGCAGCGTGGAGACGAACGTGCCGAAGAACGGCACGATCGCGACGAGGCCGGTGAAGATCCCGAACGCGAGCCAATAGGGGACGTCGAGCAGCCAGAGCCCGAACGCGGTCAGCGACGCGAGCGTCACCATCGCGAGGAGCTGGGCGATGGTCCACGCGCGGAGCGTCTCGCTGAGCGCGGTCATCACCTCGATCGCGACGTCGCGGTGGCGCGGCGGCGTCACCGACAGCGCGAGGTCGCGGTAGAGGTCGGGGCGCAGCGCGAAGTAGATCGCCATCACGAGCACGGCGACGAGGTTGATCGCGAGATGCAGCCCGTCGAAGAGGCGCGGCACGAGCGCGCCGAGGAGCCGCTCGGCCTCGTCGAGCGCGACGCCGAGGATGCGGTGCTCGCCCGGGCCGAGCGCATCCTGCGTCCCCGGGATGCGCGCGAGGATCCGTTCGAGCCCCGCCTCCCACTTGGTGACGAGGTCCGGCAGCACCGCGATCAGCGCGCGCGTCTGCTCGACGACGGGCGGCACGAGCAGGAAGCCGATGCCGACGAGGGCGCCGACGCTGAGCGTGAAGGAGAGCGCGAAGGCGGCGCCGCGCGGCAGGCGCGTGCGCGCGGCGATCACGTCCGTCACCGCCGAGAGATAGACGGCGAGGAGGATGCCGAGGAAGAGCAGCAGCAGCAGGTCGGCGACGGTGCCGGCCAGCCACAGCAGCAGCAGCGTGACGAGGATCGCGGTGAATCCGGGGAGGATCCAGACGCGACGGAGGCCGGCGTCGTTCATGACGCAGGCCTCCGCGGGTCAGCCGGGGCGCGGCCGGTCAGGACTTCTTGTCCTCGACGTGCGCATCCACCGTCTCCTCGCCGGCGCCGAGGCGCTTGGCGGGCTGCGACGTGGAGCCCGCGCCGAGGAGTCCCATCTTCTGCTTGAGCGCGAGCAGCTGCTGGTCGGCGCTGGCGGCGCCGGCGACCTTCTCGAGCCGCTTGAAGTCGCTCGCCAGGCGATCGCCCGAGAACTCCTCGTCGATCTCCGTGCTGGCTTTGATCATGCGCTCGTTCTGGCCGATCTTCTCCTCCATCCGGGCGAACGCCTCGAACGCCGACTTCTCGGACATCGAGGACATCGTCTCGGAGATCTTCTGCTGCGCCTGGGCGCGGCGCTGCCGGGCGAGCAGCAGGTTCTTCTTGCGCTTCGCCTCCTCGATCTTGTCGTTCAGGTCGCGCAGCGAGTTCTTGAGCTTCTCGGTCTCGAGCTGGTGCGACTGCCACGTCGCGAAGCGCTGCTGCGCGTGCTCGGCGTGCTCGCCGTGGCGGGCGAGCGCCTGTTTCGCGAGGTCGTCGCGCCCTTC
>CAZIDS010000460.1:0-1694 GCA_964537945.1 uncultured Gemmatimonas sp.
GGCCCGACGCTCGGCGGCTGGCTCACCGACGCCTACTCGTGGCCCTGGATCTTCTACATCAACCTGCCGGTCGGCATCGCCGCGGCGGCGATGGTGCTCGCCTACGTGCACGACGCCGAGCACCACGTGAAGGCGAGCTCGATCGACTACATCGGGATCGGGCTGCTGATCACGGCGATCGGCGCGCTGCAGTACGTGCTCGAGCACGGGCAGGGCGAAGGGTGGTTCGAGTCGCGCGCGATCCTCACGCTCAGCGTCGTCTCCTTCACCGCGATGGCGCTGCTCGTCTGGCGCGAGCTCGTGATCGCCGAGCCGGTGATCGACTTCAAGGTGCTGCGGCACCGCGAGATGGCGGTCGGCACGACGATGGGCATCATGATGGGCGTCGCGCTCTTCGGCTCGGTCTTCGTGCTGCCGATCTACCTGCAAGGGATGCTGCGGATGACCGCCTGGCAGACCGGGATGGTGATCCTCCCCGGCGCGCTGGCGACGGCCTTCTCGATGGGGCTGATGGGGCGCATCGGGAACAAGGTCCCGGCGAAGCCGCTCATCACGGTCGGCATCACGATGTTCGGCGTGGCGATGTGGTGGCTCTCGCACATCTCGCCCGAGTCGGGGGCCGACGACTTCTTCTGGCCGCTGATCTTCCGCGGACTGGGGCTGGGGATGATGTTCGTCCCGCTCACGAACCTCACGCTCAGCGGGCTCGAGCGGCGCGAGATCGGCGCCGGCGCGGCGCTCTCGAACTTCTCGCGGCAGATCGGCGGCTCGCTCGGCATCGCCGCGCTCGCGACGATGCTGACGCACTACACGCAGCAGGCGAAGGCGGTGCTGGCCGAGCACGTGACGGCGTACGACCCGGCCTCGCTGGAGCGGGTGGGCCAGCTCGCGCGCGGCTTCGCGGCCCGCGGCGCCGACGCGGTGAGGTCGCAGCAGCTCGCGTACGCCGTGCTCGACCGCCAGCTCGGCGCGCAGGCGAGCGTGATCGCGTTCGGGAAGGTCTTCCTGCTCAGCGGGCTGATCCTGATGGCGACGCTGCCGCTCCTGTTCTTCGTGACGGCGAAGGCGCCGAAGCCGGGCGAGGCGCCGACGGTGCACGCGGAGTAGCGGATCGTGACGTGACGTGCCATCGTCGGGGGCAGTCTGACAGGCAGCGGCTCGATGGATGCGCCGCGCGGACCACCTGAACCCCTCCGACCGATGCGGAAGACGCTCTTCGCGGCCTCCATCGCCACGCTGGCCACGCTCGGCGCCTGCTCGGGCGAAGGTGGGAGCGGCGGCGGCACCGTCATCATCGGCACGCTCAACGACCCGGACGCGCTCCTGCCGCCGCTCGCGGGCTCGGTCAGCGGGCGCATCGCCGCCGAACTGCTCTTCGACCGCCTGGCCGAGCTCGGGCCGACGCTCGATGTCGCCAACGACAGCGCCTACCAGCCGCGCCTCGCGCGCCGGTGGAGCTGGAGCGCCGACTCGCTCGCGATCTCGTTCGAGCTCGACCCCATGGCCAAGTGGCACGACGGCACGACGGTGATGGCGCCTGACGTGCAGGCCGGCCTTCGCGCGATCCGCGACACGCTCAACGCGTCGCCCTTCCTCGCCGACGTCGCGAGCATCGACTCGATCTCGGCGCCTGACGACAAGACGGTCACGTTCCATTTCTCGCGGCGCGACCTCGAGCAGTTCCGGATCGCGAC
>CAZIDS010000461.1:0-1688 GCA_964537945.1 uncultured Gemmatimonas sp.
ACCTGCGCGACAACATGGTGGTCTCGCTCGACCAGCGCGTGCAGCGGCCGCACGTCTACGCGATCGTGGACGAGGTGGACTCGGTGCTGATCGACGAGGCGCGGACGCCGCTGATCATCTCGGGCCCGGTGGGGAACGAGGGCGACGCCGCCTACGGCGAGCACAACAACGCGGTCGGGCGCCTCGTGCGCCGGCAGACCGAGCTCTCGAACGACCTCGTCGCGAAGGGCGAGAAGGCGCTGGCCGACGGCCGGCAGGACGACGCCGCGCTCGCGTTCTACCAGGCACGGATGGGCAGCCCGAAGAACAAGCGGCTGCTGAAGGTCATGCAGGAGACCGGCGTCAAGCAGATGATCCAGCAGAAGGAGCTGCAGCACCTCTCCGACCGCAAGCTGCCGCCGGCCAAGCAGGAGTTCCGCGACATCGAGGACCAGCTGCTGTTCGTGCTCGACGAGAAGGGCCAGCAGGTGCACCTCACCGACCGCGGCGTGGACTTCCTCTCGCCGAACAACCCCGATGAGTTCGTCCTGCCCGACATCGCGACCGCGATCGGGCGGATCGAGCGCGACCACGAGCACGACGCGGCGGCCAAGCTCGAGGCGCGCCGGTCGATCGAGGTCGAGTACGCGGTGAAGTCGGAGAAGCTCAACATCATCCACCAGCTCCTGCGCGCGCACGCCCTGTTCGAGAAGGACGTGAACTACGTGGTGCAGGAGGGCCAGGTCCTCATCGTCGACGAGTTCACCGGCCGCACGATGCCGGGGCGCCGGTGGAGCGAGGGGCTCCACCAGGCGGTCGAGGCGAAGGAGGGCGTCGTGGTGCGCGGCGAGACGCAGACGCTCGCGACGATCACGATCCAGAACTACTTCCGCCTCTACGAGAAGCTCGCCGGCATGACCGGCACCGCCGAGACCGAGGAGACCGAGTTCTTCCAGATCTACGGGCTCGAGGTGGCGGTGATCCCGACCAACAAGCCGATCGTCCGCGACGACCGGCAGGACCTCGTCTACAAGACGCGCCGCGAGAAGTACAACGGCATCCTCGAGGAGACGCGCCGGCTGCACGACCTCGGCTTCCCGGTCCTCGTCGGCACGACGAGCGTCGAGGCGTCGGAGACGCTGTCGCGCCTCTTCCAGCGCGCCGGCCTCCCGCACAACGTCCTCAACGCGAAGTACCACCAGCGCGAGGCCGAGATCGTCGCGCTCGCGGGCCAGAAGGGCGCGATCACGATCGCGACGAACATGGCCGGCCGCGGCACCGACATCAAGCTCGGCGAGGGCGTCAAGACCGCCCTCCCGTCGGTGGTGAAGGACCCCGACGGCAAGGACGTGAGCGTCGAGGAGGACGGCGGCCTCCACATCATCGGCTCGGAACGCCACGAGTCCCGGCGCATCGACCGCCAGCTGCGCGGCCGCGCCGGCCGCCAGGGCGACCCGGGCTCGTCGCAGTTCTTCCTCTCGCTCGAGGACGACCTGATGCGGCTCTTCGGGTCGGACCGCATCGCCCGCCTGATGGACTCGATGGGCGCGCAGGAGGGCGAGGTGCTCACGCACCCGCTCATCACGCGCTCGATCGAGCAGGCGCAGAAGCGCGTCGAGCTCCAGAACTTCCAGTCGCGCAAGCGGCTCCTCGACTACGACGACGTGATGAACCAGCAGCGCGAGGTGGTCTACTCCCTGCGGTTCTTC
>CAZIDS010000462.1:0-1687 GCA_964537945.1 uncultured Gemmatimonas sp.
CGCCATCTCGAACTGGCAGGGCGCGACCTCGTTGTGCCGCGTGACGATCGGCACGCCGAGCTTGTAGAGCTCGGTCTCGACCTCGGCGAGGAAGGCCTGCACGCGCTCCGGGATGCCGCCGAAGTAATGGTCCTCGAGCTGCTGGCCGCGCGGCGGCGGCGCACCGACGAGCGAGCGCCCGCCCATCACGAGGTCGGGGCGCATCGCGAAGTGCGTGCGGTCGATGACGAAGAACTCCTGCTCGGTGCCCATCGTCGTGAAGACGCGGAGCGCGCCGGCGTCGCCGATCAGGTCGAGCAGCTCGCGGGCCGCGTTCGAGAGGACCTCGCTCGAGCGGAACAGCGGCGCGACCTCGTCGAGCGCCTCGCCATTGTAGCCGATGAAGACCGACGGAATGCAGAGCGTCTTCGTGCCGGCCGCCTCGATGATGAAGAGGGGCGACGCCGGGTTCCACGCCGTGTAGCCGCGCGCCTCCCAGGTCGCGCGGAGGCCGCCCGACGGGAAGGACGATGCGTCCGGCTCCGACTGGATCAGCTGCTCGGCGGTGAACTTCTCGATCGCGTTGCCGTTCGCATCGAGCGTCAGGAACGCGTCGTGCTTCTCGGCCGTGAGGCCGGTCTGCGGCTGGAACCAGTGGCAGAAGTGCGTCACGCCCTGCGCGATCGCCCACTCCTTCACCGCCGAGGCGACGGCCGGCGCGATGGCGGCGTCGAGCTTCTTGCCGAGGCGGATCGCCTCGACGAGCTTCGCGTGCACGTCCTTCGGCAGCTTGTCGCGCATCTGCTTCGCGCCGAAGGTCATGCTGCCGAAGTAGGCCGAGGTCGGCTTGTGGTCCGCGGCCATGGCCGGGACATCAGGGGTCATCGCCGATCGCTTGGCGATCGCGCGCAGGGCTTCGGAGCGGGGATTCGAGGAGGCGGACATGGCCTTGGAGTAGGGAGTTTTCGCAGGACAATGCGAAGTCGGCAAATCTATAGGC
Source organism: uncultured Gemmatimonas sp. (assembly GCA_964537945.1). Taxonomy (GTDB): domain Bacteria; phylum Gemmatimonadota; class Gemmatimonadetes; order Gemmatimonadales; family Gemmatimonadaceae; genus Pseudogemmatithrix. Next base: position 980 of record CAZIDS010000462.1, read on the forward strand.
ACGTTTCGGGCCAAACAAGGCCGAAAAATGCAAAACGTACCAGAGAATTTGTAAAATCTGCACGAATCGCACTGCACTTGGCCGCATGGTCAACCCGGACCGGGCCCCAAGAACAAGCGCCCCCGGTCTCAAGACCGGGGGCGCCTCACACGCAACACGTTGAAAATCAACGAGTTGGCTACGGCCGACGCGCCTTCTTCGCGGCCAGCTGCTCCGCGTGGCCCAAATGGGCGGCGACCGCCGGGCGCACCTGGATCAGCAGCGCCTTCAACTCAGCGTTCTGAGCGGACGGGATCAGCGCAGCGTCGATCGCGCCCAGCACCGTCTTGTGGTAGGCCACCTCGTTCGCGGCATACGCGCTGTCGAACGCGAACCCCTCGAGGTCGCGCAGCGTCAGCCGCTTCGTCTCCGCATCGTCGCGCAGGTCGAACGAGACCTGGTTGTCCGCCGGCGTGACCTTGAGCCGCGTCACCAGCTCGGTCGCCGCGCGGTTCACGCCCTGGTGATCCGCGCGCACCATCGTCGCGAAGCTCCGCACGTCGGGATCCTGGCTCTTCGCGAGCGCCTGTTCGGCATACATGATGTCGGCGTTGTTCGCGGCGACGACGATCGCGGCGATGTTCGCGTCGCTGATGCCCGAGGGCGCGGCGGTGCGCGCGGCGGGCGCGGGATCCGCGGTGGCCTGCGAGCGCGCGCCGCCGCAGGCGG
>CAZIDS010000463.1:0-1665 GCA_964537945.1 uncultured Gemmatimonas sp.
GGGCGTAGCTTAGCCCGGTAGAGCGCCTGCTTCGGGAGCAGGAGGTCGGAGGTTCGAATCCTCTCGCCCCGACTGTACCACGACGAAGCCCCGCCGGTCTCGGACCGGCGGGGCTTCGTGCGTCCGCGCATCGCGCCAGCGTCGTCGCGCTCGCGTCGCGCTCGCGTCGCGCGCGGCTCAGCGCCGGCGTCCGGGCGCCGGCGTCGCGTCCTTGAACGTCATCCGCGTGCCCTGCCACTCGAACTTCAACTGCGCGCCGCTCTCGACGCCCGCGATCGCGAGCTGCGACGACTCCAGCGGCACGTCGAGCGCGAGCGGCCGGTCGAGCGCGGCGGTGTCGAGCACCGCGACGTCGATCCCGTACCAGCGATAGAGCGCCTTCGTCGCGTCGCGCACGGTGCCGCCGCGCATCACGAGCTTGCCGTCCATCCAACCGAAGGCCATCGCCGCCTCGTCGGCCGTCGCGTCGCGCAGCGTACTGTCGCGCCCGAGGACGACGGTCTCGCCGCTCTTGAGCGACCGGCTCCCCTTCGGCCCCTTCACCTCGATGCCGTCGGAGCGGGCGGTCACGTAGCGCGCCAGCTCGTCGGCGAAGTCGCGGACGGCGAACTCACCGCCCGACGCGCTCACCATGCTCTCGCCGAGGCGCATCTCGAACGGCATCGAGTGCCCTTCGCTCACCTGGATCGCGGCCGTGCCGGCGACAGTGGCCGCACGGTACTCGCGGCCGAAGCCCTTCACGTAGACGAGCTTGCTGTCGGCGCCGAGGCGCACGGTGGAGGAGTCGCCCAGCTTGAGCGATCCGAGCTGGCCCGGCCGCGTGAGCACCTGCGGCGCGTCGCTCTCGGCGAGCGCCTGGGCGATCACCGATTCGCGCGATGCCTTCTGCGCCCACATGTAGAGGCCGACGAGCACGATGCCGAAGACGGCGATGAGGATCGCCGGGGTGCGCCAGTTGCGCGGCCCCGCGGCGCCGGCGATGTGCGCCGCCGCGTCGTGCGCGGCATGCGCGCGGCGGGACTTCGCGGCGGCAGCCGCGTCGACGACGGGCTTGTGCAGCGCGTCCGCGATCTCCTTCCAGAGCTGGTCGGCGTTCGGCGGCGCGTGGCTGCCGCCGCCCTTCACGCCCTCGCTCTTCTCGAACCGGTGCACCGCGGCCATCCGCGAGCGGATCGCGCGGGCGCGATTCCGGAACTCCTCGTTGAGGAACCCCTCCACCTCGGCGCTCGAATGGAACCCCTCGCGCTCCTCCCACAGCTCGCGGATGACGGCGGCGACGAGCCGCGGCGCGGCGGCCTTCTCGTCCTTGAGGCGGTCGAGCGCGCGCTCGAGGAGGACGTCGTAGTGGGAGCGGAAGATCTGCTCGAGGGCCTTCTCGTCGCCCTTGTTCAGCGACGTGATCGTCGCGGCGTCGATCGGCGCGAAGGGGGTCGTCATCCACGGCTCCTGGTGCGAGGGGACCCGCGCGGACCGCCGGGGGGCGGCCGGTGTGGGGGATACGATATGGCCCCGAGGGGATTCCCGCATCCTTCGCGGCCCCGACGCGCGTGTCGGGGAGGCCCCGTCGCGGGCTACCAGAGCCCCCCACAACGGGATAGCTTTCCCGGTCCGCGCGAGTAGCTCAGCTGGATAGAGCGTCGGCCTCCGGAGCCGAAGGTCGTGGGT
>CAZIDS010000464.1:0-1658 GCA_964537945.1 uncultured Gemmatimonas sp.
AGCGGATCGCCGAGACACAGGAATCCGCCGAAGAACGGCGTCTGCTGCGGCTGTCGCGACCACAACAACCAGCCCGGACGGTTGTTGATCACGTCCGCGGTCGTGACGTGGAAATCGTCGGCCCCCGTGAGGCTCGCCGTACCGCTCCAGCTCATGAGCGCGCGACAACCGCGCGAGTTCGCCTTGGGGAGGCAGTAGTTGAACGGCCCGTCGAAGGCGAACCACTCCATGCCGCGCACATCGCTGAATCCGCCCGCCGCCAGGAGTGTCGTGCCGCCGCTGGTTCGATCGATGACATAGAGATCGTCGCGGGCGGCGTACAGCGTTCCATCCGGCGCGAAGGAAATCGTCTGGATGTCGCTCGTTCCGTCGAGCACTCCGTTGACGTCGGTGCACACCGCGTTCGTCGGGTCGATCGTCACCAGGCCGTACGAAACGGACCAGCCGTAGAGAATCCCGTCCGGCGAGACCGCCATGCCGGTGATGCCGCTGAGCGACGGCGAGCCGATGAGCTGGTGCGTGATCGGGTTGCCCGGCGTCGTGCCGATGACGAGCCGGTAGAACAACCCGCTCGGCGCCGTCCCGATCGTGACCGCGTACGCGGCCGCGGTCGGCGTGCTCGCCAGCGCGATGACGGTGCCGCTGAGCGAGGCGGGATTGATGACGCGCGCCACGCCCAGCGCGCGGTCGATCGAGTGGTAGCGCGAGTTCCCCGTGACGTTCAACGTGACGATGCGACCGATGCGATCGGTCATGAGCGCGTTCACCGGCGAGATGCCGAGCGCGCCGATCGTCTGCGCCGCGCCATTCTTCGAGTCGATGCGCAGGGCCTGGCCGTCGAAGGTCACGGCGAAGAAGTCGGCGCGCGCCGGAACCGCGAGGAACGCGGCGATGAAGGCAAGGTGAAGTCGAGCGAGCATGAGCGTTCCTTCCGCGGGGACCCTTCGCAGTCTAGAGGGCCTGGCAAGTCGCCGCGACGCGGCGAACGCTCACGCCCCGCCGACCTTGCGGACTCTCCGCGTGCGAGGGGCTCGGCGCGCGTCGGAACCTTTTTCCGAAGCTCACCGCGGGCTCCTCACCGGCCGAAAGGGTAAGCGAGTACACTTGGACGCTGCGAGGGCGCCCGACGCGCCGACGAGGGATCGCCGAGGCCACCTGCGGCGCTCCGACCCGCCTCCGCGACCCGCTCCGCTACACTTGCCACGCCGACGTTGACGTGAGCTGAAAACGATCGCAGGCGTCGACCTTCGATCGATCCGCCGCCGACACTCGACGACCGGACCACACCGCGACCTGCTCCCGATGATCCAACGCAAGAAACGCATCGTGCTCTTCCTGCCGCACCGCGCCGACCCGGAGCAGGGCGTGCGCGTGAGCGCGGACCTGACGCCGATCGAGCTCTTGCAGATCGCGGGGCTGCCCGACCAGAACGGCTACGAGGTCGCGATCGTCGACGCGATGGTCGACCCCGACTACATGGCGAAGCTCGAGGAGCTGTGCGACGGCGCGCTGCTCTTCGGCAGCTCGTGCATCCTCGGCTTCCAGGTCTCGCACGGCGCGCGCGTGGCGCAGAAGATCCGCGAGAAGTTCCCCAAGCTCCCGATCATCTGGGGCGGCTGGTTCCCTAGCGTCATCCCCGAGCTCTACCTGAAGGAAGG
>CAZIDS010000465.1:0-1653 GCA_964537945.1 uncultured Gemmatimonas sp.
CCACTCGGCGCCCCCGTCGCATCCGCCGTCCCCTGCTTCCAAGGCCGCGCCGCCCGGATCGGCACCGCACCGCACTTCGCCGCCGCCGCGAGCTTCGCCTCATCGAAATCGATCGCATAGACGGCGAGCGCACCAAGCGCCTTAGCGAGCTGAACGGCCGAGATCCCCAGCCCCCCGATCCCGATCACCGCAACCGTCTCCCCCGGCTGCAACCGCCCCCGCCGCAACGCATGCAGCGACGTCGCACTCGAACACATCAGTACCGCACCATGCTCGAACGGGATCTCCGCCGGCAGATGCACAGCATTCCGCGCCGGCACCACGATGTACTCGGCCTGCCCGCCATCCCGATGATGCCCGATCATCTTGCCCGTGGTGCAGTACTGCTCGCGCCCCGCGATGCAGTGCCCGCAATGCCCGCACGTGACCAGGTAATGGATGCACACCCGGTCGCCGACCTTGTGCGTGGTGACGCCGGCGCCGAGCGCTGACACCTCGCCCGCGACCTCGTGGCCGAGGATGATCGGGGTGCGAAGGGAGGCCGAGCGCCCGGCCCGGTAGTGCGCGTCGGAGTGGCAGATCCCGGTGGCCCGCACCCGGACGAGCACCTCGCCGGGCCCGGCGGTCGGGGTCGGGAGGTCGTAGTGAACCAGTGGGGACCCGATGTTGTCCAAACGAAGGGCGCGCATCGCGAGTATTGTCTGAGGGTCCGTCCAAGTTACATCCTCTCCTCCACATCCACACTCATGCGACTCGGCCTCCTCAAGTCGTCCGTCCTCCTCGTCCTCGTCGCCGCCGCCTCGCTCGGGGCACAGGACCGCCTCCGCTCGATGCCCGGCTACGACCGCTGGGCGCAGATGGCGCCGCGCCTCGCGGGCGCGCTCAAGAGCGGCGCGGTGAACCCGACCTGGTCCGACGACAGCAAGGGCTTCGACTTCATCTTCGACGGCAAGCGCCGCCACTTCGACGTCGCGACCCGCGCGGTGACCGACGCGGCCGCGAGCGCGGCGACGAACGGCGGCAGACGCGTGGGCGGCCCGGCCCGCGGCCGCCAGTTCACCGAGAGCTGGACGGCCGACTCGTCGAAGCGCGCCTTCTATAAGGAACGCAACCTCTGGATCGCGAACCGCGACGGCACGGGCGAGCGTCAGCTCACCACCGACGGCAGCGAGGACGGCCGCATCAAGTACGGCACCGCGAGCTGGGTCTACGGCGAGGAACTCGGCCAGGTCACCGCGATGTGGTGGTCGCCCGACGGCACGAAGCTCGCCTACTACCGGTTCGACGAGAAGCCGGTGCGCGACTATGTGCTGCAGACGGACGTGACGACGGTCGCCGGGAGCTCCGAGAGCGAGGCGTACCCGAAGGCCGGCACCGAGAACCCGATCGTGGACCTCTTCGTCTACGACCTCGCGAGCGGGCGCACACAGCGCGTGGACGCGCGCGACGGCAAGCCGCTCACGGATGACGTCGTCGGGCACTACGTGTACGGCATCAGCTGGACCAAGGCGGGCGACGAGCTGCTCATCCACCGCACGAACCGCCGGCAGAACGTGATGGAGTTCGCCGCCTGCGCGCCGGCGACCGGCGCCTGCCGCGTGATCGTGCACGAGGAGTGGCTGCCAAGCTGGACCGAGAACACGCCGACGATCC
>CAZIDS010000466.1:0-1644 GCA_964537945.1 uncultured Gemmatimonas sp.
AGTGTGGGCTCGTGCTGGCACTCGTGATTCACGAGTGCTAACAGGCCTCAAGCTATGGCAACGAGTCGACACAGTCAACACTCATGTTGCACGTTAGATTATCGCTCTATCTTGTTTCTGCTCAATCGTTTACTCCACGGCGCCACGATGCTTCGCGAACTCCCGCCGCGCACCGGTCCCCGACCGCGCATCCTGATCCTCGGATCCTTCCCCGGCGAGCGCTCGCTCGCGGAGCGCCGCTACTACGCGCATCCGCGCAATCGGCTCTGGCCCGCCGTCGCTGCCGCGCTCGGTTCCGACGCAGCCGAGCCGTACCACGAACGCATGCGCCGTGCGCTCGGCTCGGGCATCGCCTTCTGGGACGTGCTCCAGGCGTGCCGACGCACCGGCTCGCTCGACCGGGCGATCGTGCCTGGCAGCGAGCGACCTTCGCCGCTTGGCACGCTCGTTGAACGGCACGCCGGCCTGCGCGCGATCCTGCTGAACGGGAGATCGGTCGCGCGACTCTTCGAGCGCTTCCAGCTGCCCCGCGATCTCTGGGCGGACTCGGGCCTGGCGATCGAGGTGATGCCCTCGACGAGCCCGGCCAACGCCGGCACCGGCGACGCGACGGTGATCCTCGCGTGGGCGACCGCGATCCGAACCCATCTCGACGGCCCGGCGTCCGCGCAGGCCGAGCGGTAGCGGGGGCGCGGCAGGGGGAGCATCTTCGGCCCGAAACCCCCGAGGTCCCCGCCGATGCGCACTGCCCCCCTGCTCCACCTCTCACTCGCCGCCGCGCTCCTGCTCGCGCCGGGCACTTCGGTCGCCCAGACGGAGCAGTATCGCACCGCGGACGGCCGTACCTTCGTCTCCCAGCGCGACACCGGTACGGTCGCCGCCGCGGCGCGCCTGTACGCGGCCGAGCCGACGCTCGAGCGCGCGATCGCGCTTGGCGCGGCCCAGTCCGCCATCCGGCAATATCGAGAGGCGCTCCAGACCTATTCCGACGCCGTGCGGCGCTGGCCCGACGCCGCGATCGCGTACCGCTGGCGCGGTCACCGGCGGCTGACGCTGCGCGACTTCGACGGCGCGCGCGCCGACCTCCTCCGCGCGACGCAGCTCGACAGCACGCTCTATGGCGGCTGGTACCATCTCGGCGTCGTGTCGTTCATCACCGGCGACTTCGCGACCGCGGCTCGCGCGTTCCGCACGGCGATCCCGCTCGCGCCCGACGCCGGCGAGCGCGCGGGTTCGACCGACTGGCTCTGGCAATCGCTCTCCCGCTCGGGCCAGCACGACGCCGCGGCGGCGCTGCTGCGTGCGCGTCCCGACTCGGTGCCCGCGGGGAATGCGTACGAGACGCGGCTCAAGCTCTACCGTGGACAGATCGCGCCCGACCAGGTCTTCACCCCGGCCGACACCGCCGGCATCCAGCGTGCGACCCTCGCCTTCGGCCTCGGCAGCTGGTATCTCGCGCGCGGTGACTCGGCGTCGGGGAACGACTGGTTCCGGCGAGCCTACGCCGCCGACGAGGGATGGCCCGCGTTCGGGTTCATCGCGGCCGAGGCGGCGCTGGCGCGACGGGCGCGCCCGGGCGGCCGGCCGGAGTGAGCGCGCCCTTCGCGTCCGAGGTCGACGCCGTCACGCGCGCGACCGTCGCTC
>CAZIDS010000467.1:0-1631 GCA_964537945.1 uncultured Gemmatimonas sp.
AACACGATCCTCGTCGCGAGCGACTGCCATCCGCAGACGATCGACGTGGTGCGGGCGCGCGCCGAGGCTCGCGACATCGAGGTGAAGGTCGTCGCGCCGGCGAAGATGAAGCCGAACAAGACGACGGCGGGCGTGATCCTCCAGTATCCGGACACCTACGGGTCGGTGGAGGACTACCGCGACCTGTGCGCGAAGGTGCACGCGGCGGGCGGGCTCGTGATCGTCGCGACCGACCTCCTCGCGCTGACGCTGCTCACGCCGCCGGGCGAGTGGGGCGCGGACGTGGCGATCGGCAACTCGCAGCGCTTCGGCGTGCCGTACGGCTTCGGCGGTCCGCACGCGGCCTTCTTCGCGACCAAGGACGAGTACAAGCGCCACATCGCCGGCCGCATCATCGGCGTCTCGCGCGACCCGTCGGGGAAGCCGGCGCTCCGGATGGCGCTGCAGACGCGCGAACAGCACATCCGCCGCGAGAAGGCGACGTCGAACATCTGCACGGCGCAGGTGCTGCTGGCGGTGATGGCGGGGATGTACGCCGCCTGGCACGGGCCGGACGGCCTGAAGCGGATCGCGCAGCGCGTGCACCACCGCGCCGAGCTCTTCGCGGCCGGCCTGCGCGCGCTCGGCATCACCCCGGCGCACGAGACCTTCTTCGACACCGTCACCGTGCCGGCGAAGGGGACGCTGCGGAAGATCGTGAAGGCGGCGGGGAAGCTCGGGATCGACCTCCGCGTCATCGACAACAAGACGCTCGGCGTCGCGATGGGCGAGAACACGACGGTCGCCGACGTCAGCGACCTGCTGGACGCGTTCAATCTGGGCCAGCCGCACGGGCTCAGCCTCGACACGCTGGCGAAGGGCCTCGACGCGCGGTACGACGAGCGCTTCGCGCGCGCGTCGGCCTTCCTCACGCACCCGGTCTTCTCGAGCCACCACAGCGAGACCGAGATGCTCCGGTACATGCGGAAGCTCGAGGGTCGCGACCTGTCGCTCACGCACTCGATGATCCCGCTGGGCAGCTGCACGATGAAGCTGAACGCGAGCGCCGAGATGTACCCGGTGACGTGGCGCGAGGTGGGGGGCATCCACCCGTTCGCGCCGGCCGAGCGCTCGAAGGGCTTCCAGTCGATGTTCGGGCGCCTGGAGCAGGCGCTGGCCGAGATCACGGGCTTCGCCGCGGTCTCGCTGCAGCCGAACGCGGGATCGCAGGGCGAGTACGCGGGCCTGCTCGTGATCCGCGCCTACCACCGCGCGCGCGGGCAGGGCGAGCGCACGGTCTGCCTGATCCCGCAGTCGGCGCACGGCACGAACCCGGCGAGCGCGGTGATGGCGGGGATGCAGGTCGTCGTCTGCAAGACCGACGCGAACGGCAACATCGACGTCGCGGACCTGCGCGCGAAGGCCGAGGAGCACTCGAAGGACCTCGCGGCGCTGATGGTGACGTATCCGTCCACGCACGGCGTGTTCGAGGAGAGCATCAAGGACATCTGCGCCATCATCCACGAGCACGGCGGCCAGGTGTACCTCGACGGCGCGAACATGAACGCGATGGTCGGGCTCTGCCGGCCGGGCGACATCGGCGCCGACGTCTGCCACCTGAACCTGCACAAGACGTTCTGCATCCCGCACGG
>CAZIDS010000468.1:0-1630 GCA_964537945.1 uncultured Gemmatimonas sp.
GCCTCGCAGTAGGCGTAGAGCAGCTTCGCGCCGTGCTTGATGATCCCGCCGTGCTCCTGCCCGACGCCCGGCAGGAATCCCGGCACGTCCTCGAAGGTGAGGAGCGGGATGTTGAACGCGTCGCAGAAGCGGATGAAGCGCGCCGCCTTCTCGCTGGCGTTGATGTCGAGCACGCCGGCGAGGATCGCCGGCTGGTTCGCGATGACGCCGACCGAGTGGCCGCCGACGTGCGCGAAGCCGCAGATGATGTTCTGCGCGTAGTCGCGCTGCACCTCGAGGAAGGCGCCGTCGTCGATCACGCGTCCGATCACCTCGTGCATGTCGTACGGCTTGTTCGCGCTGTCGGGCACGATGCCGAGCAGCGCCTCGTCGCGGCGCTCGCGCGGGTCGCGGCCGGCGCCGGCCGGTGCGGGCTCGACGTTGTTGCTCGGGATGTAGCGCAGGAGGGTGCGGATCCCCTGCAGGCACTCCAGCTCGCTCGTCATCGTGAAGTGCGAGACGCCGCTCAGCGTCGCGTGCGCCTCGGCGCCGCCGAGCGCCTCCATCGTCACGTCCTCGTGGGTGACCGTCTTCACGACGTTCGGTCCCGTGAGGAACATGTACGAGGTGCCCTTCACCATGTAGATGAAGTCGGTGAGCGCCGGCGAGTAGACCGCGCCGCCGGCGCACGGGCCGAGGATCGCCGAGATCTGCGGGATGACGCCCGAGGCGCGCGTGTTGCGCCAGAAGATCTCGGCGTAGCCGCCCATCGAGAGGACGCCTTCCTGGATCCGTGCGCCGCCGGAGTCGTTGAGGCCGATGACCGGCGCCCCGCCCTGCATCGCGAGGTCCATGATCTTGCAGATCTTCCCGGCGTGGGCCCAGCCGAGCGAACCGCCCATCACCGTGAAGTCCTGCGAGAAGACGAAGACGAGCCGGCCGTCGATCCGCCCGTAGCCGGTGACGACACCGTCGCCCCACGGGCGCGTGGCCTCGAGGCCGAAGTCGTGCGAGTCATGCGTCACGAAGCGGTCGATCTCGACGAAGGTCCCCTCGTCGAGGAGCACGTCGAGCCGCTCGCGCGCCGAGAGTTTCCCCTTGGCGTGCTGCTGCTTGAGCTTGTCGGGTCCGCCGCCGAGCTCGGCCTCGGCGCGGCGCTTGTCGAGCAGGTCGAGTTTCTCGCGCATGGACATGGCGGGAAACGTAGCCGGGCCCACCGCGAGCGGACAGCGGCGGGCCCGGAGCCCGGACGAGGCGCGGGAGGGCCCGCGCGCGCCTATTCGACGGTGAAGGTGTTCGAGACCGGCTCGGCCGGCGTGCCGTCGCTGCGCAGCACCGAGAACCGGATGCGATACGTGCCCTCGACGTAGCCCGACGGGACGAGCACGGTGACGGTCTCGGAGCGCCCCGCGGAGAGCGACTGGATGTCGGCCGTGCAGAGGATCAGCGGCAGCGGCGCCTCGACCCAGCCGTCGCCCTCGCGGCGCTCGAGCTTCGGGGACGCGCAGGCGTTGTAGTGCCAGGTGGAAGCCGACGCGTTCGAGACGCGGAGCGGCACGGTCGCGCCGGCGCTGGCGGACGCGACGAGCACCTGCACCAGCGGCTCATCCGCCGGGCCGGTGACGGAGTTCGTGCTGTCGCAGCCGGCGAT
>CAZIDS010000469.1:0-1620 GCA_964537945.1 uncultured Gemmatimonas sp.
GTCTTCGCGAACTTCATGGCGTCGAAGATCGTCACGCCGTCCTTCCCCGACGTGGACCACGCGCTCCGCTTCTTCCAGTCGAGCCAGCCCGCGGCCTACGGCGTCGACCGCACCGCGGGCGCGAACGCCATCCGCCAGCCGCTCGGGAACCTCCGCGAGGCCGGCTCGCTCTATGGCGCCGTCATCTACCAGAAGGCGCCGGTCGTGATGAAGCAGCTCGAGACGCTCGTCGGCGAGGCGACCTTCCGCGAGGGGCTGCGCACCTACCTCGCCGCCCACAAGTACGGCAACGCCACCTGGCCCGACCTCGTCAGCGTGCTCGATTCGCTCTCGCCCGAGGACGTGACGGCGTGGAGCAAGGTCTGGGTCGAAGAGCCGGGCCGTCCGACGATCGCCGTCTCGATCACGGCGGGGCGGCTGACGGCCGCGATGAACGACCAGTGGTCGGCGATCCGGGCCGCGGCGCACGAGCCCGCGGACGCCGCACCGCGCCGGCTGCGCTGGCCCGAGGACGTCGCGACGCTCATCGCGTGGGGCGACCACCATTCGATCATCCGCGGCCGCTTCCGCGGCGACCAGCTCGAGGTCGCGATCCCCGGCGCGCCGCCGCAGGAGCCCGACCTCGTGCTCCCCGGCGTCGACGGCGAGAGCTACGGCCGCTTCCCGCTGGACGAGCGGACGCGCGAAGCGATCCTCTCCGGGCAGCCGGCGCTCAAGAAGGCCCTTATGCGTGCCGTCGCGTGGCAGGGGATGCACGAGGAACTGATGGACGGCAACGTCCATCCGCGCCGGCTGCTCACGGCGGTCCTCGCGCAGCTGCAGACCGAGCCCGACGAGCTCGTCGCCTCGCAGCTCACCGGGCTCGCGCGCACGACCTTCTGGCGCTACCTCGACGACTCGACGCGGCGCGCGATGGCGCCCACGATGGAGGAGGCGCTCTGGCAGGCGCTCGCCGCCGCGCCGACGCCCGGTCGCAAGGGCGCGCTCTTCTCCGCCATCATCGGCACCACGCTCACGGCGCAGGGGATGGCGCGCCTCGAGCGCATCTGGCGCAAGCAGGAGCGCACGCCCGGCTTCCCGCTCAGCGAGTCGCAGGAGATCGCGATCGCCGAAGGCCTTGCGCTGCGCGGCGTGCCGAACGCCGAGGCGATCCTCGACGAGATGGAGCAGCGGATCACGAACCCCGACCGCAAGGCGCGGCAGCGGTTCATGCGCGCCGCGCTGTCGGCCGATCCGGCGCGCCGCGACTCGCTCTTCCGCACCTTCGCGCAGGTCGAGAACCGCCGCCGCGAGAGCTGGGTGCTCGACGCGATGGGCGCGATGAACCACCCCCTGCGCGCCGCGCAGGCGCTGCCGAACCTCGACGCGAGCCTCGCGCTCGGCGACGAGATCCAGCGCACGGGCGACATCTTCTTCCCGCTCAACTGGTTCAACGCGACGCTCGGCGGCCACAACTCGGCCGCGGCGGCCTCGCGCGTGCAGGCGTTCCTCGACGCGCACCGCGACTGGAACCCGCGGCTGCGGGGCAAGCTCCTGCAGGCGGCGCACGAGCCCGCGCGCGCGGCGGCGGTCCTCGAGACGTGGGGGATGGCGCCGGCGCGATGACGCTCTACCTGGTCG
>CAZIDS010000470.1:0-1618 GCA_964537945.1 uncultured Gemmatimonas sp.
CCACGCAGCACTCGGTGCGGGACCTGATGCAGATCGGGATCCAGCCCGACATCCTCATCTGCCGCACCGAGCGCCCGCTGGCCGAGGACGTGAAGCGCAAGATCGCGCTCTTCTGCAACGTGGAGTTCGGCGCGGTGATCGAGAGCCGCGACGTGCGGACGATCTACCAGATCCCGCTCTCGTTCCGCGAACAGGGGTTCGACGAGCTCGTCTGCCGCAAGCTCAACCTCGAGACGAAGGAGCCCGACCTCTCGGCCTGGAAGTCGCTCGTCGACCGCGTGATCGACCCCAAGCGGAAGGTGCGGATCGCGGTGGTCGGCAAGTACACCGACTACGCCGACAGCTACAAGAGCGTGCAGGAGGCATTGATCCACGGCGGCATCGCGAACGACGTGGGCGTGGAGATCGCGTGGACGTCGAGCGACCTCTTCACCGACGCCGCGAAGGCGAAGGAGATCGTCGGCCGCTTCGACGGCGTGCTCGTGCCGGGCGGCTTCGGCGTGCGCGGCGTGGAGGGGATGGTCGAGTGCATCCGCGCCTGCCGCGAGACCAACACGCCGTTCTTCGGGATCTGCCTCGGGATGCAGGCCGCCATCATCGAGTTCGCGAGGAACGTCTGCGGGCTCGACGACTCCAACTCGAGCGAGTTCGCGCCCGAATGCGGCAATCCCGTCATCTCGCTGCTCGAGAGCCAGCAGAACGTGAAGGACATGGGCGGCACGATGCGCCTGGGCGCCTATGCCTGCCGCCTCAAGCCGGGCTCGAAGGCCGCGGAGATCTACGGCCAGCCCGAGATCAGCGAGCGGCACCGGCACCGGTATGAGGTCTCCAACCAGTACCGTGACACGTTCCAGCAGCGGGGGATGCGCCTCTCGGGGCTCTCGCCCGACGGTTCGCTGGTGGAGATGATCGAACTCGCCGAGCACCCGTACTTCGTGGCCTGCCAGTTCCACCCGGAGCTGAAGAGCCGCCCGACGCGCCCACATCCGCTCTTCTCGGCCTTCGTGGCCGCGTCGGCGGGGAAGGCGACTGCCGCCGGGCCGGCGCGCGGCGCGGCGCAGCTGGCCGAGGCGAACTGATGCCGGCCTGCTTCCCGACCCAGCTCTTCCTGATCGCGGGCCCGTGCCAGGTGGAGGGCGACGAGCTGATGTTCCGCGTCGCCGACCATCTCGCGAAGCTCGCCGAGAAGGTACCGGGCGGGATCATCTTCAAGGCGAGCTTCGACAAGGCGAACCGCTCGAACGCCGGCGCGACCCGCGGCCCGGGCATCGAGGCGGGACTCGCCTCGCTCGAGCGCGTGCGGAAGCGCTCCGGGCTGCCGGTGCTCACCGACGTGCACCTGCCGGAGCAGTGCGCGGTGGCGGCGCAGGTGGTGGACGTGCTGCAGATCCCCGCCTTCCTCTGCCGCCAGACCGACCTGCTCGAGGCCGCGGGCGCGACGGGCAAACCGGTGAACGTGAAGAAGGGACAGTTCCTCCATCCCGAGGGGATGAAGGGGGCCGTGACGAAGGTGCGCGAGGCGTTCGCGCACGCGAAGCACCCCGGCGAGGCGGACGTCGCGGTGACGGAGCGCGGCACCTTCTTCGGCTACGGCGACCTCGTGGTGGACATGCGGAGC
>CAZIDS010000471.1:0-1606 GCA_964537945.1 uncultured Gemmatimonas sp.
GGAGCTCGCCAAGAACGTCATCGAGGAGCTGAACCGCAGGCTGAAGTCGATCATCGAGAGCATCCACGACTGGCAGGAGGAGAGCACCGAGCGCGTCAAGGGCATCGACAACAAGTTTATCCACGACATCATCGACCCGATGCTGGCGGCGCTGAAGTCGCGCTACCAGATGTACCCGTCGGTGCTGGAGTTCCTGGGCGCAGCGCCTTCGCGGCCTGGGTGCCCGAGTAGTCGAACTCGGCACCCTGCCCGATGACGATGGGACCGGAACCGATGAGCAGGATGCGATGGATGTCGTTACGGCGTGGCATTCAGCAGGTCGTCGATGATGTCGGCGCGCGTCCGCCGGGGAAACCAGCCGGTGTCGGCGCGGAGCTTCGTGTTGTCGCCGACGAGGCGGGGGACCTCGACGGGGCGTCGGAGCGCAGGGTCGGACACGAGCGGCGCCTGCACGCCTGCGCGCCGCAGGACCTCCTCGGCGAGCGCGGCGACGGTCACCCCGGCGCCGCTGCAGACGTTGTAGGCCTCGCCCGGCCGGCCGCGCTCCGCGAGCGAAATATAGGCGTTCACGACGTCCTCCACGTGGAGGAAGTCGCGCACCGTGTCACTGTTGCCGAAGGTGACCGGCGTCGCCGGCGCGGCGAGCGCCTCGCGCGCGCGGCGGACCAGCGACGGGAGCAGGTACTCGGGTGCCTGGCCGCGTCCCGAGTGGTTGAATGAGCGGGTCGCGACGACCCTCACGCCCTCCGAGCGGGCGGCGGCCAGCGCGAAGGCCTCCTGCGCGACCTTCGTCGCGGCATAGAAGGTCCGCGGGCGCTGCTCGTCCCGCTCGGTGAGCGGCGCCTCGCCGTCGTGGCGCCCGTACTGTTCGGCGCTGCCGATCACGAGGAGTGTCGGGTCGAGCGTGCCGGCGAGCTTGTGTGCGCGCATCGCCTCGACGAGCCGCACGGCCGACGAGACGTTCGTGTCGAGCGCGCGCATCGGGTCCTCGCCGGCGGCGGGGACGAAGGCGATCGCGGCGAGGTGGAAGATCACGTCCGGCTTCTCGCGGTCGAGGAGCCCGCGCAGCGTCCGGCGGTCGACGCCGGGCCTGAGGTCGATGCCCCGCCAGTGGATGCGCATCAGTTCGGCGGCGTCGAGCACGCCGGGCGCCGGCGCGAGGCCCAGCGTCGTGCCCGTCACGGTCCAGTCGCGCCGGAGCAGCGCCCGGCAGAGCCACTGGCCGACGAATCCGCCGGCGCCGGTGACGAGGGCCTTGGGCAACGTCAGGCCGGCGGGGCGGGCGCGGCGCGGTGCCGCGCGAGGTCGGCGTCCACCATCATCCGCACGAGCGCGCGGAAGCGCACGGTCGGCGTCCAGCCGAGCTCGTCTGCGGCGCGCCGCGGGTCGGCGACCAGGAACTCGACCTCGGCTGGCCGCTCGAAGCGCTTGTCGGTGACGACGTGCCGCTGCCAGTCGAGCCCGACGTAGGAGAACGCCTCCTCGCAGAGCTGCCGCACCGACCAGGTCTCGCCCGTGCCGATGACGTAGTCGCGCGGGTCGTCGGGCTGCAGCATGCGCCACATCGCGTCCACGTAGTCGCCGGCGTAGCCCCAGTCGCGGTGCG
>CAZIDS010000472.1:0-1592 GCA_964537945.1 uncultured Gemmatimonas sp.
GACTTCGCCGACATGCTCCGCAAGTTCAAGCAGGGCGTCTCCGACAACGTCGACGACGAGGATCACGAGGCGCACTACGACCTCGGCGTCGCGTACAAGGAGATGGGGCTGCTCGACGAGGCCATCTCCGAGTTCCAGAAGGCCCTGCGCGGCCCGCAGAACCGCGTCCGCGCCATCGAGGCCCTGGGCCAGTGCTTCGTCGAGAAGCAGCAGCTGCCGGTCGCCGCGACCATCCTCCAGCGCGCGCTGGCCGAGCAAGGCGTCGGCGAGGACGCTCTCGTCGGCGTGCTCTACCTCCTCGGCACGATCTCGGAGGAGCTGCACCTGTTCCCCGACGCGAAGAAGTACTACCAGCGCGTCTTCGCGGTGGACATC
Organism: uncultured Gemmatimonas sp.; assembly: GCA_964537945.1. GTDB lineage: Bacteria > Gemmatimonadota > Gemmatimonadetes > Gemmatimonadales > Gemmatimonadaceae > Pseudogemmatithrix. Next base: position 376 of record CAZIDS010000472.1, read on the forward strand.
CAGTTCCGCGACATCGGCGAGCGGCTCAACGCGGTGGAGAAGCGCCTCAAGTGACGCTCGAGGCCCGCCTCCACGCCCCCGTCGCCGCGGCCCTGCGGGAGATCCAGGCGCCCGTCCGCGACCGGCTCGAGCGCGTCCCCGAGGAGATGTGGCGCATCGTCCAGGCCGACGTCGCGATCGTCGAGGCGGCGAACGCGCACCTGCGCGGGATGCGCGGGAAGCTCTTCCGGCCGACGCTGCTGCTGCTCGCGGCGGCGGTCGAGCGCGCGCGCCAGCCGCGCGCCGTGCCCCTCGCGGCCGTCGCCGAGCTCGTCCACCTCACCAGCGTCGTCCACGACGACTCGGTGGACCACTCGGTGCTCCGCCGCGGCCAGCCGACCATCAACGCGCTCTTCAGCCATCAGGTGGCGGTGCTGATGGGCGACTTCCTCTTCTCGAAGGCGATCGCCGAACTCGTGCGGCTCGGGGACATGGAGCCGCTGCGCGTCTTCACGCAGGCGTCGAACGAGATGACCCTCGGCGAGTTGCGGCAGCTGGCGTCGTTCGACGCGCTGAGCTTCACCGAGGCCGACTACTACGCGCTGATCCGCGCGAAGACGGCCTCACTCGTCGGCGCGGCGTGCGAGATGGGCGCCCTCGCCGGCGCGCCGCGCTTCCGGGCGAACATGCGCCGCTTCGGCGAGCGCCTCGGCATGGCCTTCCAGGTCGCCGACGACCTGCTCGACTACACGGAGCAGGAGGCCGTGACCGGCAAGCCGTCCGGCAACGACCTCAAGGAGCACAAGGTCACCCTGCCGCTCATCGCGGCCCTGCCGCGGCTGTCGCGTGCGCAGCGCGAGCGCGTCGAGGCGCTCTTCGCCGACCCGACGCCGGGTGACGCCGCCATCGCCGAGGTCGTCGGCATCGTGAGCGAGTGCGGCGGCCTCGAGGCCGCGCGGCTCCGCGGCGAGCAGTTCGCCCAGGAAGCCGAGGAGGCGCTCGCGGACGTCCCCGCCTCGGACGTCCGGCAGTCCCTTTTCGACGCGCTGGGGTACGTCATGGAACGGAGGTCCTGATGCCGCCGCAAGGATCGGCCAAGCATCGTCCCGGATTCCACGCCCTCGTCCTCTCGATCGGGTTCGTGCTGGGTGGGTTCCTGACGCAGTTCTGCCGGATGTTCCTGCCGGCGGGAGCCGTGAAGGAGTTCCTGACCACCGGTGTCACGCCGTCGATGGGTC
>CAZIDS010000473.1:0-1591 GCA_964537945.1 uncultured Gemmatimonas sp.
CACCGCCGTGAGCTCGGTGATCGGGCTCGGCTATGTCGGGCTCCCCCTCGCGATGGAGCTGTGCGAGGCCGGCTACCCGGTGATCGGCTACGACGTCAGCGAGCGCGTGGTCGGGCTGCTGATGAAGGGCGAGTCGCACATCCAGGACGTGCCGGCGGCGCAGGTGGCCAAGCACGTGAAGAGCGGGAAGTTCGTCGCGACGACCGACGCGATGAAGCTCGCCGCGGCGGACACGGTGTCGATCGCCGTGCCGACGCCGCTCGCGAAGACGCGCGACCCGGACATGTCCTACGTGCTGTCGGCGTCGGAGACGATCGCCGCGCACGCGCACAAGGGGATGCTGATCGCGCTCGAGAGCACGACCTATCCCGGAACGACGCGCGAGCTGCTGCAGCCGCGACTCGAGGCGCGCGGGCTCACGATCGGCGAGGACGTCTTCCTCGCGTTCAGCCCCGAGCGCGTGGACCCGGGCAACCCGACCTACCACACGAAGAACACGCCGAAGGTCGTCGGCGGCATCACGCCGGCCTGCAACGAGGTCGCGACCGCCTTCTACTCGAGCACGATCGACACCGTGGTGCCGGTCTCGTCGCCCGAGGCGGCCGAGCTGGTGAAGCTGCTCGAGAACACCTTCCGCTCGGTGAACATCGGGCTCGTCAACGAGATGGCGATCGTCTGCGACCGCCTTGGCGTGGACGTCTGGGAGGTCATCGACGCGGCGGCGACGAAGCCGTTCGGCTTCATGAAGTTCACGCCCGGCCCCGGCATCGGCGGGCACTGCATCCCGCTCGACCCGCACTACCTCGCGTGGAAGATGCGCGCGCTCAACTACAAGACGCGCTTCATCGACCTCGCCAGCGAGGTGAACTCGGCGATGCCCGACTACGTGGTCGAGAAGATCGCCTGGGCGCTCAACGACGACCGCAAGTCGGTGAAGGGGAGCAAGGTCCTCGTGCTCGGCGTCGCGTACAAGCGCGACATCGACGACATGCGCGAGAGCCCGGCGCTCGACGTGATGCGGCTGCTCGAGGAGCGCGGCGCGACGGTCGTCTACCACGACCCGCACATCCCGTCCTTCCGGGAGGACGGCCACGAGATGCACGGCGTCGCGTACACCGACGCGCTGCTCGACGAGGTGGACGCCGCGGTCATCGTGACCGACCACAAGGCCGTGGACTACCAGAGGCTCGCCGACCGCGCCCGGCTCGTGATCGACACGCGCAACGCGATGTCGAAGGTGCGGGCCGGGAAGGCGCGGGTCGTCGCGCTGACCTCGTCGCGCACGGGCGGGGCAGCCTGATGCGCGTCACGGTCGTCGGCTCCGGGTACGTCGGCCTCGTCGTCGGGGCCTGCCTCGCCGAGACGGGCAACGACGTCGCGTGCGCGGACGTGGACGCGGGGAAGATCGCCGGGCTCAAGCAGAACCACCTGCCGATCTACGAGCCCGGCCTCGAGGAGTACGTCGCCCGCAACCAGGCGGCGGGCCGCCTCACCTTCACCACCGACGTCACGGCCGCGGTCGCGAGCGCCGAGGTGATCTTCATCGCCGTCGGCACGCCGCCGGACGAGGACGGCTCGGCCGACCTCAAGC
>CAZIDS010000474.1:0-1582 GCA_964537945.1 uncultured Gemmatimonas sp.
CCTCGAGGCGATCGACTTCCTGAAGCAGATGAACGAGGCGGTCTACTCGCGGTTCCCGGGCGCCTTCACCGTGGCCGAGGAGAGCACGGCGTGGCCGGGCGTCTCGCGGCCGACGTACGACGGCGGCCTCGGGTTCGGGTTCAAGTGGAACATGGGGTGGATGCACGACACCCTGCAGTACATGCAGGAGGACCCGGTCCACCGGCGCTGGCACCACGACAAGATGACGTTCGGCCTCGTGTACGCCTTCACCGAGAACTTCGTGCTGCCGCTCTCGCACGACGAGGTGGTGCACGGCAAGCGCTCGCTGCTGGGGCGGATGCCGGGCGACGGCTGGCAGCAGTTCGCGCAGCTGCGCGCCTACCTCGCGTTCATGTGGGCGCATCCCGGGAAGAAGCTGCTCTTCCAGGGCGGCGAGTTCGCGCAGGGGAAGGAGTGGGACCACGAGCACTCGCTCGACTGGCACCTGCTCGGGCATCCCCTGCACCGCGGCGTGCAATCCCTCGTGCGTGACCTCAACCGGCACCTGCGGTTCGAGGGCGCGCTCCACCAGCGCGACGGCGACGGTGACGGCTTCCAGTGGATCACCGTGGACGACCGCGACGCCTCGGTGTTCGCGTGGGTGCGCCACGGACACGGCGACGCGCGGCCGGTCGCGTGCGTCGTGAACATGACGCCGGTGCCGCGGCCCGCCTACACCCTCGGGCTCCCGCAGGGCGGGCGCTGGCGCGAGCTGCTCAACACCGACGCCGCCGGCTACGGCGGTTCCAACGTCGGGAACGGGGGCGGCGTGCACGCGCAAGCGGCGCACAGCCACGGGTTCCATCACAGTGCGCAGGTCTCGCTTCCGCCGCTCGCCACCCTCTGGCTCGTCCACGAAGGCTGACCGTCCCCCCCGGAGCGCCCGTGCCGAACGTGTCCTATTCGACGCCGATCTCGCGGTCCACGATGGCCTACGTCCTCGCCGGCGGCCGCGGCTCGCGCCTGCAGGAGCTCACCGACCGCCGGGCGAAGCCGGCGGTGTACTTCGGCGGCAAGTCGCGGATCGTGGATTTCACGCTCTCGAACGCGCTGAACTCGGGCATCCGGCGTCTCGCCGTCGCGACGCAGTACAAGGCGCACTCGCTCATCCGGCACCTGCAGCGCGGGTGGAACTTCCTGCGCACGGAGCGCAACGAGAGCTTCGACATCCTCCCCGCCTCGCAGCGCGTGAGCGAGGACAAGTGGTACATGGGGACCGCCGATGCCGTCTACCAGAACATCGACATCATCGACGGCTACGGGCCCGAGTACCTGCTGATCCTCGCCGGCGACCACGTCTACAAGATGGACTACGAGCGGATGCTCGTGCAGCACGTGAACTCCGGGGCCGACGTCACCGTCGCCTGCGTCGAGGTGCCGGCGGCCGACGCTTCCGGCTTCGGCATCATGCACGTGGGCGGCGACGACCGGATCATCGAGTTCTTCGAGAAGCCGAAGGACCCGCCGCAGATGCCCGACAAGCCGGGGTGGTGCCTGGCGTCGATGGGCATCTACGTCTTCCGCCGCGACTTCCTCCACGACCAGCTGCGCCGCGACGCCG
>CAZIDS010000475.1:0-1559 GCA_964537945.1 uncultured Gemmatimonas sp.
GGAACGACGCCGTCGCGAGCGCCAGGTGCCCGATGCGGCTGCGTGACGAGCTCGAGGTTCTCCTTCGCGAGCACCGCCTCGAAGGCCTCCTTGAGGAGCGCCTCCACCGCCTCCTGGTCGATCGCCTGCGCGAACTGCTTTCGGACCATCGCGGTCGGCGCCTTGCCGGGGCGGAACCCGGGCAGGCGGACCTGCTTGGCGACCCGGTTCGCGGCCTTGTTGCGGGCCTCGGCGACGCGGGAGGGGGGAACGGCGACCCGAAGCCGGCGCTCGGCCCCTTCGGTCTTGGTGGGAGTGATCTGGATTTCCATATGACGCAGTGAAGCTGAAGGACGGATCAGGGCACGAAACCCCGCTGCCGGGGCCCGGCAACGGGGGCAACTATAGAGGGAAAGCTAAGGGGCCGACCGGGGGCGGCCAAGGCCGCGCGCTCCAGGCCGGAGGGGTCAGCCGGGGGGACGACCCCGGTCGATCCCCTTCCGGGTCCGGGACTCCAGGGCGTCCATCAGCTTGTCCAGCCGCGCCCGGGTCCGGTCGTGGAGCCACTTCCCGATCCTCCGGATCCCGAAGCCCGCCGAGCTCAGGCCGGCGGCGAACGCCATCAGGACGCCGAGCTCCTCGGGCCAATGGAAGCCCTCGATCAGGACGATGCCGGTGAGCGGGCCGGCGATGAACGCCGAGAAGAGGAGCGGGACCACCGTGCCGACGAGGCGCGCGCGGAGGCGCGACTTCTCGATGCGGATCCACGTCCGGCCGTCGCGCGGCGTGACCGACACTTCCATCGCGCTGCCGACGCTGCCGCCGAACCAGACGAGCTCTCGCGTGCGCGCCGCGGCGTGCCCGAGCTGGCCGGTCGCGTCGCGCAGGATGTTGATCATCCCGTCGAGTTCGTGGGCCGGCAGTTCGCCCTCGAGCTCGCGCGTCATCGCGAAGCTCGTCGGCTGGCCCGTGAGCAGGCCGCGGGGCGCCATCCCGGTGTCCGCCGGCTTCACCGGCTTCGACGCGGCGACGCCCCCCGGGATCAGGCCGTGCTCCTTCAGCGCGTGGTCCACGTATCCGGGCGCGATGCCGGCCTCGCTCGCCAGGGCGCGCACGTCGCTGACGCCGACGCCGCGCTTCCGCTCGGCGTCGCGGCGCGCGTCGCGCTCGATCATCACGGGCTCGGGGCGGGGCACGACCCCTGTCTGCGCCTCGAGTTCGGCCGCGCGCTTCCAGATCGCGTGCGCCTCGGTGCTGCTCACGAGCGCCGGGCGCGCCCCGCCCTCGAGTCCCGGGCCCATCGCGTCGAGCACGGCGATCAGTTCGTCGGCGGTGCCGAAGCGATGGCCTGGCGCCTTCTGCAGGCAGCGGTCGACGAGCGAGGCGAGCGCGGCGGGCACGTCGGGGACGAGCGTCGAGACCGGCGGCGGCGCCTTGGTCACGTGCGCCACGAGCACCGCCGACGCGACCTCGCCCTCGAACGGGAAGCGGCCGGTGAGCGCGTGGAAGCCGACGACGCCGAGCGAGTAGATGTCGCTCCGCGCGTCGACCGCCTCGCCGCCGACCTGCTCGGGGCTGAC
>CAZIDS010000476.1:0-1555 GCA_964537945.1 uncultured Gemmatimonas sp.
CCGCCCGCACAGCCCGCGTTGCCGGCGATGACCGTCTACAAGAGCGCGACCTGCGGCTGCTGCACCAGCTGGGTCGAGCACGCGCGCGGCGCCGGCTTCACGGTGCGCACGATCGACACCGAGGACCTCGCCGGCGTGAAGGCGCAGATGGGCGTGCCGCAGCGGCTGCAGTCCTGCCACACGGTCGTCGTGGGCTCGTACCTCGTCGAGGGACACGTGCCGGCCTCGGACGTGAAGCGGATGCTGGCCGAGAAGCCGGCGATCCGCGGCATCGCGGTGCCGGGGATGCCGGTCGGATCGCCGGGGATGGAGCAGGGGTCGCGGAAGGACCCCTATCAGGTCATGGCGTTCACGACCGCGGGCGTGGTCACCGTCTACGCGCAGCACTAGGAGATGAAGGCTGAAGGATGAAGGACAAAGGCGAACGGCGACGCGAGAGGGTCAGCGTCGCCGTTCGCCTTCAGCTTTCATCCTTCAGCCTTCATCGATCTCACGGCCGGGGCATCGCGATCGTCGTCAGCGCCTCCCGCACCTCCGGCGAATCGAACCGCTCCAGCGCACTGACCGCCCGCCGCCGCAGCGTCGGCATCTCGGTGCTCTTCGCGATCGCCAGCAGCTTGTCCCGCGACGCGCGCGACCCCTCGGCCGCGAGCGCGGTGATGACCGCGGTCCGGGTGTCGGTGTCGGGCGCCGCATCGAACGCCGACGCGAGCTCGGCCCCCGAGGCGCCGGAGCGAGCCGCCATCGACACCGCGCGCCGGCGCGTGTTCAGCGACTGCCGCTCGTCCCGCGCGAGCGCGAGCAGCCAGGCCGAGTTCGTCCTGCCGCCGATCGACGCCACCGCGTTCAGCACGATGTTGCGGTTCTCGTCATCCTCGAACGCGCCGAACGAGTCGCGCAGCAGCTTCGCATCCTCGCCGGTAGCATATTCGCCGCCGATCCCCGTCGCCGCGACGGCGCGGGCGTCCTCGGGCCGCTGACGGTCGGCGAGCACGGCCCGCAGCTGCCGCCGCGCGCGCGGGTCGCCGCTCCGGCCCACCACGCGCGTCGCCTCCTGCGCGAGCCAGGTGTCGGTGCGCTCGTCGCTGAGCGTGAGCAGCGACGGGATCCCCGTCGTCCCCTCGAGCCGCATCAGCGCGCCGAGCGCGGCCCGGCGGGTGTCGCGCGCCCGGTCCTCATCGCGCGCCACCGCCGACAGGCCTTCGGCCGCCGTGCCGCCCTGCACGAGCACGATCGACGAGATCGCATCGCGGGCCGGCCGGCCGCTGCCGCCGCGCGCCACGCTCATCAGGAATCCCGACGCGTCGCGCGCGTCCACCGCGCCAAGGTCGGTCGCGTTCTCGTCGCGCTTGAGCGGGCCGACGAAGTTCTCGAGCCGCACGATCTCGCGGCCCACGATCGTCACCCGCACCCGCAGCGGCCCGGTCTCGCAGCTCGCGAGCGCCGCGTTGCCGTCCATGCCCTCCACCGAGCGCCCTAACCAGGTTTGGTTCGACACGCGTTACCAGTGCGCGCCGTCGCCGCTGGCATCGGCGCGCGACGGCACGTTGAACTC
>CAZIDS010000477.1:0-1544 GCA_964537945.1 uncultured Gemmatimonas sp.
GACCGGGCTCGCACCCTTCTCGCGCGCGCCGCGTGCGGTGACCGCGGTCGCCGGCCTCGACCTCGACATCGCGCGCGGCGAGGTCGTCGCGCTCGTCGGCGAGTCGGGGTGCGGGAAGTCGAGCACCGCGCACGCGATCCTCCGCCTCGTCGAGCCGTCGGCGGGCACCATCACCTTCGACGGCGTGGACGTGCGCGCGCTCGGGCGCGAGCCGATGCGCGCGCTGCGCAGGCGGATGCAGCTCGTGCCACAGGACGCCGGCGCGTCGCTCACGCCGCACCTCACCTGCGGCGCGATCGTCGCCGAGGGGTTCGAGGTGCACGGCCTCGCGCAGGGCGCGGAGGCGCTCGACCGGGCCCGGGTGCTGCTGCGCGAGCTGGGCCTCCCTGCGCGCGCGGCGGACGCGCTGCCGCGCGAGCTGTCGAGCGGCGAGCGGCAGCGCGTCGCGATCGCGCGCGCGCTCGCGCCCGACCCCGACCTCCTCGTCTGCGACGAGCCGCTCGCGTCGGTGGACGAGGTCGCGCGCGGGCACGTGCTCGCGGTCCTCGCGGCGCGCCGCGCCGAGCGCGGGCTGGCGCTGCTGCTCATCTCCCACGACCTCGAGGCGGAACGCCGTCTGGCGTCCCGCGTCGTGGTGATGTATTTCGGTCGGGTCGTGGAGGAGTCCGGAGGCACGGCGGCGCTGGCCGCACCGCGGATGCCCTACACGCAGGCGCTCGTCGCCGCGATCCCGACCGGGGATCCGGGGGCGCGGCGCGGCCGGCTCCCGCTCGCGGCCGACGCCGTGGCAGTCGCCGGCGCCGGTTGCGCGTTCCATTCCCGTTGTCCGCACCCCGCGAAGGACGAGCAGTGCAGGACCGTGCGGCCCACGCTGCAGCCGGCCGCGCAGGACCCGATGGCGCATCGTGCCGCCTGCTGGCACGCCACCCTTCCCCCCGAGCCATGAAAGAATCCGGTTCCGCCGCGAACGTCAGCCCCGAGCTCGCGCCCTTCGTGAACGACCGCCGCTTCTTCGGTCATCCGATCGGCCTCTCGACGCTCTTCGCGACCGAGATGTGGGAGCGCTTCTCGTACTACGGCCTCCGCCCGCTCCTCGTGCTCTTCATGGCCGCCGCCATCACCGACGGCGGCTTCGGCTTCGACCGGCCGGCCGCAGGGGCCATCGTCGGCATCTACGCGGCGTCGGTCTACCTCGCCTCGCTCCCCGGCGGCTGGATCGCCGACCGCCTGCTCGGCCTGCGCGGCGCGATCATGCTGGGTGCCGTGCTCATCACGAGCGGCCACCTCTCGATCGGCCTCTCGGGCCTCGCCCCGACCGGCGTCGCCAAGATCTTCTTCTTCCTCGGCCTCCTGCTGATCGTCCTCGGCACCGGCCTGCTCAAGCCCAACATCTCGGCGATCGTCGGTGATCTCTATCCCGAGGGCGGCGCGCGGCGCGACGCGGGCTTCTCGATCTTCTACATGGGCATCAACACCGGCGGCCTGCTCGGCGCGATCGTGAGCGGCCTGCTCGGCGAGCGCGTGAGCTGGCACGTCGGCTTCGG
>CAZIDS010000478.1:0-1514 GCA_964537945.1 uncultured Gemmatimonas sp.
AAGCCGCAGGTGCTGCGCGAGGCCTTCCGCGTGCTGAAGCCGGGCGGTCGCTTCGCGGTGAGCGACGTCGTCGTGCGCGGCGAGGTGCCGGACACGGTGCGCAAGTCGATGGAGCTCTACGTCGGCTGCATCGCCGGCGCGCTCGAGGAACAGGAATTCCTGAAGCTGCTCTCCGCGGCGGGGTTCGTCGGGCCGTCGATCGAGCCGACGCGGATCTACAAGGCCGAGGATGCGCACAGCTTCCTCACGGACGCCGGGCTCGACGCGAGCGCGATCGGCGCCGACCTTGAGGGGAGCTTCTGCAGCGCCTTCGTGCGGGCGACCAAGCCTGGGAGGAAGTCCTGATGTCGAGCGCCGACGACCGTTCCGCGGTCGCGGTCCGGCCGGCAAAGCCGGCCGACCTCGAACCGGTCCGCACACTCCTCCAGGAGTCGAAGCTCCCGCTGGACGGCGTGCCATCCGATCTCGCGCACTTCCTCGTCGCGGAGCGGGCAGGAACGGTCGTCGGCGCGATCGGGCTCGAGCCCTACGGCGACGCGGCGCTGCTCCGCAGCGCCGTCGTCCTGCCGTCGCTGCGCGGCACGGGCGTCGGCGAGCGGCTCGTCCGCGCGTTGATCGACGACGCGCGCACCCTCGGCGCCCGCGAGCTGGTGCTCCTCACGACCACGGCCGAGCGCTGGTTCCCGCGCTTCGGCTTCGAGCGCATCGAGCGCGCCGCCGTGCCGGCGTCGCTGCACGCGAGCGAGGAGTTCCGCGGCGCCTGCCCCGACTCGGCGATCGTGATGCGGATGCCGCTCGCACGGGGCGGCATCGCGTGAGCGGGCGGCCGAAGGTCCTGTTCGTCTGCGTCGAGAACTCGAATCGCAGCCAGATGGCCGAGGCGTTCGCAAGGATCCATGGCGCCTCGCGCGTGGAGAGCTTCAGCGCGGGGTCTCGGCCGTCGGGCCGAGTCAATCCGAAGGCGATCGCGGCGATGGCTGAACTCGGCTATGATCTCGCCGCTCACCGCTCCACCGGACTCGACGACCTGCCGGCCGGCGAGTTCGCGGCGGTCGTGACGATGGGCTGCGGCGATGCCTGCCCCTGGGTACCCGCCAAGCTGCGCGAGGACTGGGCGCTGCAGGATCCGCGCGACCTCCCGCCCGCCGAGTTCAACGCGGTGCGGGACGACATCGAGCGGCGCGTCGTTGATCTCCTGAAGCGCCTCGGGTCGTAGCTGGGCCCACGGTCTGCCTGCCCGCGCGCCGTCCGCCGGCGCGCGGGCGGGCCACCGCGTCAGGGTGTGCGCGGCGCCGGGAGCTGGATGAGCGGCGTGCTCCCGCCCGAGACCTGCGGCAGCGCCCCGTTCCATTTGTCGATGAGGCGGTACTGCACCAGGTTCGACGTGAGGCTCTCCGACAGCATCCGGTTCGCGCGCGCCTGTGCCTCCGCCTCGGCGAGGATCGCCTTCGCGCGGCCGGCCGCCTTGATCGAGTCGCCGCGCGCCTGGAACTCGTTCTTCTGCAGCTCGTTCT
>CAZIDS010000479.1:0-1508 GCA_964537945.1 uncultured Gemmatimonas sp.
ACGACATCGCCAAGGGCACCGTCGACGTCGTCGTCGCCGACGGATTCTCCGGCAACGTGGCGCTGAAATCCGCCGAGGGCACGGCGCGCCTCGTGTCCGATTTCCTGCGCCACACGTTCAAGAGCTCGATCCTCGCGATGATCGGCTATGCCTTCGCGCGCCACGCCCTCAGAAAATTGCGTGCGCGGCTCGATCCGCGACGCTACAACGGCGCCGTGTTCCTGGGCGTCAACGGCATCGTCGTGAAAAGCCACGGCGGCTCCGACGCCTTGGGATTCGCGACCGCCGTCGGCGTCGCCGTCGACATGATCCAGTACGGTTTCATCGAGAGCATGAAGCGCGAATTCGAGAAATCCGCCGGCACGCCGCTCGTGCCCGCGCCGCCCGAGACCGTCGAGCAGCCGAAGCAGGCGGCCGCCGGATGAACGCTCCGTTTCGCGCCGTCGTCCGGGGCTGCGGCTCCTATCTGCCCGCGCACGTGCTCACGAATGCCGAGCTGGCGCGGAAGGTCGACACCTCCGACGCCTGGATCGTCGAGCGCACCGGGATCCGCCGCCGCCACGTCGCCGCCGAGGGCGAGTTCACCTCCCATCTCGCGCTCGAGGCGTCGAAGCGGGCGCTGGCCGCCGCCGGGCTTCCGGCCGAGAAGGTGGATCTCATCGTGCTGGCGACGACGACGCCGGATTCGACGTTCCCCGCCACCGCCACGCGCGTGCAGGCGGCGCTCGGCATCGGCCATGGCGCCGCGTTCGACATCCAGGCCGTGTGCTCGGGCTTCGTCTATGCGCTCGGCGTCGCCGACAATTTCCTCAAGCTCGGCCAGCACGAGACCGCGCTGGTCATCGGCGCCGAGACCTTCACGCGCATCCTCGACTGGACCGATCGCGGCACCTGCGTTCTGTTCGGCGACGGCGCCGGCGCGGTGGTGCTGACGCGCGAGAAGAACAACGGGCAGGGCGCCGCAGACCGGCGCAACATGCAGCGCGGGGTGCTCTCGACGCACATCCACTCCGACGGCAAGCTCTACGACCTGCTCTATGTCGACGGCGGCCCGTCCTCGACGATGACGACCGGCCATGTGCGCATGCACGGCCCCGAGGTCTACAAGCACGCGGTCACGAAGCTCGCCGAAACCGTGCGCGAGGCGCTCGCCGCCAACGATCTCACCGCCGCCGACGTCGATTGGTTCGTTCCGCACCAGGCCAACAAGCGCATCATCGACAGCACCGCGAAGAAGCTCGGCCTCGATCCCGCCAAGATCATCCTCACGATCGAGGACCACGCCAACACCTCGGCCGCCTCGATTCCGCTCGCGCTCGACACCGGCGTGAAGGACGGCCGCATCAAGGAGGGCGATCTCGTCGTCGTCGAGGCGATGGGCGGCGGCCTCTCCTGGGGCTCCGCCGTGGTGCGCTGGTAGCCGGGCGGGGACGGGCGTCCCCTGTGCCATTTGCGCCACTCTCGCGGCGAAAAACGCGCCGGGCCTTGGTAACTCGTTAGACCCGCAC